>NZ_JAKFWS010000016.1 GCF_021731785.1 Methylocystis sp. | reverse complement strand
GCCTGAGGCCCATCTTTCGCGCGCTTCGCAATCGCCCGAAGCGCATCCGCGTCAAAGTCTTCCCGCAGTCCAATCGCAGCCGCCATGGCGAACCCCCTGGAGTTCGCCAACTAGAATCAGACGAAAGACGATTCGTGAAGACCCAATGAGTCTGCTTCAATGGGGATCGGTATAAGGTAAGGCGAGATTAAACTCGGTAGAGCCAAGCGTTGCGTTTGAGCATGCCGGCTCCGCCGAGCGTGCGAATCGCGAGATTGCGGGCGGCGGCCGGCAGTCCGCTCATATGGAAGTAGGCGCCCTGGCGACGGGAGGCGCGCACGACCTGCTCCGCGCGGGAAATTCGAACGCCTTCATAGGCGGCGAAGGCAGTCTCGACGGTCGCGCCTAATCGCATGAACGCTTCGCCGAGCGCATCGGCGTCTTCGATCGCCTGAGCGGCGCCCTGCGCCAGAAACGGGACCATCGGATGCGCGGCGTCGCCGAGCAGCGTCACCGGCCCCCGCGTCCATTGTCGCAGCGCTGGCCGCGTAAAAAGCGGCCAATGCCGCCAGGAGGCGCCGGCTTCGATCAATTCGCGCAGTGCGGGCGCCGCCCGACGGCGCGCAAAGCGGCGCGCGAGCTCCGCGCCTTCAAGCGACAGGCTCGAATGGGCATCCTCGGCCTCCGGCGGCTCTTCGATGATCACGACGGCGTTGATTATTGAGCCGTCGCGCAGCGGATAGTGAACGACATGGGCGCCCGGCAGCAGCCAGAGGTTTGACTCGCGGGCGCGAAGCGCTTTCGGAACATTCCCGGCGGGCAGCGTCGCGCGCCAGGCGACGCAGCCGGAATAAGAGGGCGCGTCGCGCTCGGAAGGGACGAGATGGGCGCGCACGCTCGACCGCACGCCATCGGCGCCCACTAACCCCGCCGCTTCGATCTCCTCGACGCCGTCCTGCGTGTGCAGGCGAATGCGTACGCCCCGCGCGCTCGCCTCGAAATCGCCGACGCGGGCGCCCGAGCGGACATGCGTTTGCGGATTGTCCAGCGCCGCCTGCAGCAGCGCGCCCTGCAGATCGGCGCGGTGGAACAGCCGGAACGGCGCGCCCCAGCGGGACGAGGCGTCGCAAAGGTCAAGCCGCGCCAGAACGGCGCCGTCGCGCCCGCGGCGGATGTTTATGGCTTGCGGCTCCAGGGCGACGGCGGCGAGAGCCGGCTCAAGCCCGAGCTTGGAGAGAATTCGCCCGGCGTTCGGCGCGATCTGCAGTCCGGCGCCGATCTCCTCGATCCGGCCGGCGCGCTCGAAAACCAGCACCCGCTTCCCTGCGCGCGCCAGCGACAGAGCCGCGGCGAGGCCGCCAATGCCAGCGCCGGCGATGAGGATCGGCGCGCTCACCCGCTATCGTCGGTCAGGCAGCGTCTTGCGTGGCGCGATAGACGCATTCGGCCGGGTCGGCGCCGCCGCGCAGCGCGGAATCGTAAACGTAATGCGTCGAACAATAGGGACAGACGGCCTCATTCGACGCGCCCATGTCGATATAGACATGCGGATGGTCGAAGGGCGGCAGCGCGCCGATGCACATGAATTCCTTGGCACCGATCCTGATCTGCGCGACGCCGGGCTGATTGTGGAAATGGGGCGTGGAATGCTGGGCCATGGTCCGCTCCTTGATGGGGGCGCCGGGGCGGCGGGAACTGTCCCGCCCCTATAGGCCAGCGCAAGCGCGTTGGATAGGGGTCAGCTCTGTGACGTGTCCGAGTCTGACACGCCGAGCGCTTTCAGCCGCGCGCGCTCCTCTGCGCTGAGCGCTTCGGCGGGCGCAGCGGCGACGCTCGACCGTCGCCGGACCGCCATCCAGACGGTGGCGGCGCCGGCCAGAAGCGCAATCAGCGGCGCGCTCCACAGCAACAGCGTGCCGGGCTTCATCGGCGGCCGCAACAGCACGAAATCGCCGTAACGGGCATGGATGAAGTCGCGCACCTCGGCATCGCTCATCCCCTCCTTGAGCTTTTCGCGCACCAGCACGCGCAGATCCTTGGCAAGCGAAGCGTCGGAATCGTCGATCGACTGGTTTTGGCAGACCAGGCAGCGCAGCTCCGTGGCGATCGCCCGCGCCCGCGCTTCGAGCGCCGGATCGGCCAGCATTTCGGCTGGCGTGACCGCATTGGCCAGCAAGGGCAAGAAAAGGGTGAAGAGAAAGGAGGCAAGTCGGAGCTCAAACACCCGGCCCCTCAACTCACCTCTCCCCGCAAGCGGGGCAAGGAGGCGGCCCGCGCCGCGCCGCAAGGCCGATCGCATACGCGATGCGCTGATGACCCCTCTCCCCGTGAAAACGGGGAGAGGGGAGGTGAGGGGCTTGGGGGATTGGCCGAAGCCAAAATCGTCGCTCATTCCGCGGGCTCCAGAGCCGGCGCGGCGGCGCGGCGGGCGACGCCGATGCGCAGGCGCCGGTCGGCGAGCGACAACGCGCCGCCAAAGGCCATGATGAGCGCGCCGATCCAGATCAGCGTCACCAGCGGCTTCCAATACAGCCGCGCGTCGATCGTGCCGTCCTCATGCGACTCGCCGATCGCCGCATAGACCTGGCCAAGACCGAGGGTTGCGATACCCGCCTCCGAGCGCGCCATGCGCCGCGCCTGATAGAAACGCTTCGCCGGCTCGATCGTCGCGAGCGTCGCGCCGTCCTTGCGCACCGCCATCACCGCGTAGACTTCCGAATAATTCGGCCCCTGGCGCGGCGACACGGATTCGACGCCGATCTGAAAGGGACCGACATCGTAAAAGCTTAACGGCTTCATCGCCACGATGGTTTCGACGCCCCAGCCCGTCGCGGCGAGCCCAAGCAGCGTCAGCCCCATGCCGGCGTGAGCGAACGATGTGCCGAAGGCGGATAGCGGCAGGCCGGCGAGCCGCTTCAGGCTTGGGCGTCCCGATCCGCCCCGCGCGCGTAAAGCAAGATCGCTCAAGGCGCCGACAACGAGATAGATCGCGATTCCGGCGGTGACAATTGAGAGAAATGGCGTTCCATACCAGGCGCCGAATGCGGCCGCCGCCAGAACGCCGGCGACGAAAGCGACGCGCAGCCGTTGCAAGGCGGCGGCAAGATCGCCGCGCTTCCAGGAGAGCATCTGGCCGATCGGCATCAGCAAGGCGAGCGGCAGCGCGATGGGGATCAGCACGGTGTTGAAGAAAGGCGCGCCGACGGAAATCTTCTCGCCGGTGATCGCTTCGAGCGCCAGCGGATAGAGCGTGCCGACGACGACGGTGGCGCAGCACGCCGAAAGCAGCAGATTGTTGAGGACGAGCGCCCCTTCGCGCGAGATCGGCGAAAACAGGCCGCCGATGGGCAGCGCGCTGGCGCGCAGCGCAAAGAGCGCAAGAGCGCCGCCGATGAAGAAGACCAGAATGGCGAGGATGAACACGCCGCGGTCGGGATCGCTGGCGAAGGCGTGCACCGAGGTGAGCACGCCGGAGCGCACGAGAAACGTGCCGAGCAGAGAGAGCGAAAAGGCCAGAATCGCGAGAAAGATCGTCCAGACCTTCAGCGCCTCGCGCTTTTCCATCACGGCGGCGCTGTGCACGAGCGCTGTGCCGGCGATCCAGGGCATCAGCGAGGCGTTCTCGACCGGATCCCAGAACCAGAAGCCGCCCCAGCCGAGCGTGTAATAGGCCCAATACGACCCCATCGCGATGCCGAGCGTCAGCGCGATCCAAGCGAAGAGCGTCCAGGGGCGAATGACCCGCGCCCAGGCGGCGTCGATGCGTCCGCCAATGAGCGCCGCGGCGGCGAAAGAAAACACGATCGAAAAGCCGACATAGCCGAGATAGAGCAGCGGCGGATGGATCGCGAGGCCAGGGTCCTGCAGAATCGGATTGAGATCGCGGCCTTCCCACGGCGCCGGCGCGACGCGCGCGAAAGGATTCGAGGTCTGCAGAATAAAGAGCAGAAACGCCGCGCCGAGCAGGCCCTGCACGGCGAGCGCGTCAGCACGCAGCCTGTCCGACATCGCGTTCGAAAAAATCGCGATCAACGCGCCGCAAAGCGAGAGGACAAGCACCCACAGCAACATCGAGCCTTCGTGGTTCCCCCAGACGCCGGAGATTTTATAGATGAACGGCTTCAGCGAATGGGAGTTCTCGATGACGTTGACGAGCGAGAAGTCGGAAACGACATGGGCGTAGGTCAGCGCGCCGTAGGACAGCGCGACGAACAAGAGTTGCGTGATCGCCGTTGGCCGCGCGACCCGCATCAGCCCGGCGTCGTTCAATCGGGCGCCGATGAAGGGAATCGCGAATTGCGCCACCGCCAGCGCCAGCGCCAGAACAAGCGCATAATGTCCTGTCTCAACGATCATGCGGACATTCCGAGGATTGCAAGAAAGGGCGCACATCCCTCCCCTCAATGGGAAGGGTCGAACCGCGAAGCGGTTCGGGGTGGGGTGAATTCGTAGAGGACGGTGAGATCGCCCCCCACCTGGTCGCCCCGCCGCCAAGTTTACGCAGCCTGCGTAAACTTGCCTGCGATGGCGATCGACCTCCCCGCAAGGGGGAGGTATGAACGCGGCGAAGGCTGCTCACTTCGTCTCTCCCTGCCAGACGCCCTGCTTCTTCAAAGCGTCGGCGACGTCGCGCGGCATGTAGCGTTCGTCGTGCTTGGCCAGCACGCTGTCGGCGCGAAAGGCGCCTCCAGCCTGCAGCACGCCATCGACGACCACGCCCTGCCCCTCGCGGAAAAGGTCGGGCAGCAGACCAGTATATGACACCGCAAGATCGCTCGTCTTGTCCGTGACCGTGAAGCTCACATCTTGGCCATTCTTGACGACTGAACCTTCCTTCACCAGCCCGCCGATGCGCAGCCGCGCGCCTGAGGCGACCTCTTTCTTCGCAAGCTCCGAGGGCGTGTAGAAGAAGACGATATTGTCGCGCAGCGCGAATAGCATCAGCCCGGCGGCGAGGCCGAGAACCGCCATCGCTCCGGCGATCAACGTCAGTCGTTTCCCTTTCCGGGTCATCTTGTTCGTTGCGCTCCCATGCCGCCAAGAGCGGCGGTTTTCGGCCAGCGGCGAAAACTCGTTTTAGCCGCCGATATTCAATTCCTTCGCCAGCGCATCGATGCGGGCGACGTCGTCTTGCTTGCGCGCCAGTGCATGTCGCGCATCGTCGACCGCCTTTTTCGCCTTTTCGGTCTCGGCAAGCACGCTATAGGCGCGAATAAGCTTCAGCCATCCCTCGACGTCGTCGCCCTCGGTCTCCAGCCGCGAGGCGAGACGATCGACCATTCCCCGGATCATCGCCTGACGCTGGTCGGCGGGCAGGGCCGCAATCGCTTTGCCCTGCTCGCTCGACGGCCCGCGCGAGACGACTGGCGCGCTTGCTTCCCCGCGCAATTTGGCGAGCTGCGCGTTGACAGCCTTGAGATAGGCGGCGTCGGCCGGCGCGTCACCGGCCATCTTCGAAAAGATTTCGATCGCCTTTTCCCGATCGCCGGCCTGCGCGGCCGCCACGCCAAGGTAATATTGCGCCTCGGGCGCAGACGGATCGAGCGCGAGCGCCGCCTCGAAATCCCTCTTAGCGTCCGACGTTACAACGCCCTGAGCAACGACGACGCGCGCTTCTCCAAGCGCGGCGTGTCGCGCCGCGGTCGCGCCCAAAAGCCGCAGCGCTTCGGCATAGGCGTGGATCGCGTCTTCGCCGCGGCCGGTGCGCAGATAATAAGGCGCGACGACTTCAAAGCCGCGGCCGTCTTCCGGATGCTCGCGCAAATGCCGCTCGATGCGCGCGACGGCCCCGGCGAGATCGCGCGCGTCCGGCACGGATTCAAGCCTCTCCGTCAGCGGCATGTCGGGCATGTCGGAATGGCCGAGTTTCGCATAGAGCGTCAGCGCGACCGCCGGTATCGCGACGATCGCCGCAAGCGCCGTGGCGAGGGCCAGCCTGCGCGAGGCCGCGGTCCTGGACTTTGGCACCGCTTCAGCGCGCAACAGGCGGCGCGCCGCCTCGGTCTTCGCGGCTTCGGCGTCCAACGCCTCAAGCCGCCCTTCCGCGCGCTCGCGCTCGATCTCGGCGATCTGCTGCTCGAAGAAGGCGACGTCGGCGGCGCTGTCATTCTCCGACTGACCGCGCATGGCGAGCGGCGCCAGCACCGCCATAATCGCGGCGCCGGTCAGCAAAGCGAAGATAAGCCAAATCATGGCCCGCTGTTTAAGGCTTTGCGGGGCTTATTGGAAGGGCGGCCATTGCCCGTCCACGCCCGTCCATCGGATATTGGCGCGCAGGGAGGCTCGGGTGATCACGCGGCTTGCAATTACAGGCTATCGATCCATTCGCGATCTGGTCCTTGCGCCTGGGCCACTCACTATCGTGACTGGCGCCAATGGCGCTGGGAAGTCCAGCCTGTATCGCGCGCTACATCTTCTCGCCGATGTTGCGCAGGGGCGCATCATCCAGTCCCTCGCCCGGGAGGGAGGACTGAACTCGACACTCTGGGCTGGGCCCGAGAAAATCTCCCGCGCGATGAAAGCGGGGGAAATTCCGATCGAGCCGCTGGCCTGCCGATCGCCAATGGCGCTGAAGCTCGGCTTCGCTTCGAAGACCTTTGGTTACGCGATCGATCTTGGCCCAACTTCCATTGCTACAAAAACCTTCCCCCTCGATCCGCAGATCAAGCTAGAGGCGCAATGGACCGGAGAGCATCTCGACCGCGCCAATCTTTTCGCCGAGCGACGCGGACCGAGCGCGCGCATCCGCGGGGAAAATGGCGAGTGGCGGCAGGCCGCAGCTTCACTCGCCGGCGTCGACAGCATGATGACGCAATGCGCCGACCTACGGGAAGCCTATGATCTTGCGATCTTACGTGAGACGGTGCGGCGCTGGCGCTTCTATGACAATTTGCGCGCGGATCGCGATGCGCCGGCGCGACGGCCGCAGATCGGCACCTTTACCCCTGCGCTCGCTAATGACGGCGCCGACCTCGCGGGGGCGCTCGCAACCATTCAGTAAGTCGGCGACGCAGACGCCCTGGACGAGACGATCGATGATGCCTTTCCATCCGGCACGATCGATATTTCGACATCGGACGGTTACGTCGAGACGTTGATGAGCCAGCATGGGCTGCTTCGGCCATTACGCGCTGCGGAGCTCTCGGAAGGCACGCTGCGCTATCTGCTGCTTGTCGCAGCGCTTCTGACGCCCCGCCCGCCGCCGCTGATGGTGTTCAACGAACCGGAAGCGAGCCTCCATCCCAATCTCATCGGCGCGTTGGCGCGATCGATGCGCAAGGTCTCGAAGGAGACGCAGCTTTTCGTCGTGTCGCACTCGGCCCAACTGGTCTCGGAACTGAGAAAAGACGATTGTTGCGTCGAAATCGCGCTAGAGAAGCGTCTGGGCGAGACGCTCGCGCCTGAGCATGAATCGCCAAAATGGCGCTGGCCATCACGGTGAGGCTTGACTGGCGCGACGGCGAATTGAAATTGGCTGGATCCGCGTGCAATCCGCTCAGAGACCGTCATGATCTTTATCTTTGACCCGCCCTCGATCGAACAGCTTTCCAATGTGATCTCGCAGGTCACCGGCCCCGCATTTCTGCTTGCAGCCGAGGCGCAGCTCTTGTCCGTCCTCGTTTCACGATTGGACCGCATCGTCGATCGTTCGAGAATCATCAATCAGACGGGCGGCGATAACGACGCGCACGCCGCTCTGAAAGCTGAATTGCCGATCCTCAAACAGCGCGGCATGTTGATGCATTACGCCATTTACTGGGGCGTGGCGAGTTGCATCGTGACAAGCGTTCTGGTCATCGTCAGCTTCGCGGCCGCCTACCTGCATATGCGCCATGAATACGGCGCGGGATTGCTGTTCGCCCTGGCGATGGCCCTCTTCACCGCGGCGCTGATTGCCTTCGCGAGAGAATTGCAGCTTGGATATCTGGAGATTAGCAGCGGCGCTAAGCCTCCCCAAACACCCGTGCGAAAATCGTATCCACATGTTTGAAATGGTACGAAAGGTCGAAGAGCTCGTCCAATTCTGACGGCGACAATTTTGCGCTCACATCCTTGTCCCTCCCGAGCAGGGAGCGGAAATCGACGTCCCGATTGTTTCCTTGCGATGGGAGTCCTTCGAACGCCCCTTGCCAGACCGGCATGGCGTTACGCTGCACCATGGCGTAGGCGTCTTCGCGCGACACGCCCTTTTGGGTCAGCGCCAGAAGCACGCGCTGCGAGTGAATGAGCCCGCCGAGCTTCTCCAGGTTCTTGCGCATGTTTTCCGGATAGACGACGAGATTCTCGATCACGCCGGTCAAGCGCGTCAGCGCGAAGTCCAGAGTCACTGTCGCGTCCGGCCCGATCATGCGTTCGACGGAAGAATGCGAAATATCGCGCTCGTGCCAAAGCGCGACATTCTCCATGGCCGGAATCGCCATGCCGCGCACCAGCCGCGCCAAGCCGGTCAAATTCTCGGTCAGCACCGGATTGCGCTTATGCGGCATGGCGGAAGAGCCCTTCTGGCCTGCCGAGAAAAATTCCTCCGCCTCGAGCACCTCGGTGCGTTGCAGATGGCGGATTTCGATGGCGAGCCGTTCGACCGAGGACGCGACGACGGCGAGCGTCGCAAAATAAGCCGCGTGGCGATCGCGCGGAATAACCTGCGTCGAGATCGGTTCGACGGTCAGTCCCATCTTGTGGGCCACATAGTCTTCGACGCGTGGGTCGATATTGGCGAAAGTGCCGACGGCGCCCGAAATCGCGCAAGTCGAAATTTCCTTGCGGGCCTCGACGAGCCGCGCCCGCGCCCGCGTGAACTCTGCATAGGCCTGAGCCAGTTTCAGCCCGAAGGTCGTCGGCTCGGCATGAATGCCGTGCGAGCGGCCGATCGTCGGCGTATATTTGTGCTCATAGGCGCGGGTCTTGAGCGCGGACAGCAGCGCGTCGACATCGGCGATCAGGAGATCCGCGGCGCGCGACAATTGTACGGCGAGACAGGTGTCGAGCACGTCGGAAGACGTCATGCCCTGATGAACGAAGCGCGATTCGGCGCCGATGAATTCGGCAAGATGAGTCAAAAAGGCGATCACGTCATGTTTCGTGACGCGTTCGATCTCGTCGATCCTGGTGACGTCGAAAGTGACAAAATCCGCTTTGTCCCAAATCGCCTTGGCGCTCTCCCGGGGAATGACGCCGATCTCGGCGAGCGCGTCGCAGGCGTAAGCCTCGATCTCGAACCAGATGCGAAACCGCGTCTGCGGCTCCCAAATCACGGTCATTTCGGGTCTGGAATAGCGGGGGATCATCGGGCGCCCTGAAATTCTATGGAAAGAGAGAGGCGCCTAGCATGCGCGTTGCATCGAAGTCCATATAGAGGCGGTCAGCCTGGAGGTATCATGGAGTCGACGGATGTCGTCGTTCTGGGCGCCGGGATCGTCGGGGTCAGCGCCGCGCTGCATCTGCAGGCGCGCGGCCGCGAGGTCGCGCTCATCGATCGCGCCGGCGCCGCCGGACAGGAGACCAGCTTCGGCAACGCCGGGCTGATCGAGCGCTCCTCCCTCATCCCCTATCTTTTCCCGCGAGACCCGGCGCGGCTGGTCAAATATGCGCTGAATCTTCTTCCCGAGGCGCATTATCATTTCTCGGCCTTGCCGGCGGTTTCGCCATGGCTCCTGCGCTATTGGCGCGCCAGCGCGCCCGAGCGCGTAGAGCGCAACATCGCAGCCCGGCGCCCGCTCATCGAAAACAGCCTGAGCGAGCATGAGGCGCTGATCCAGCAGGCGGGCGCAGGCGAACTCCTGCGCAAGAATGGCTGGATCAAACTCTTTCGCAGCCAGGAAACTCTCGCAGCCGGATTTGCCGATGCGGAGCGGCTGCGCGCTTATGGCTTACATATCGAGTCGCTCGATTCGGCCGGGGTGGCGGCGCTGGAGCCGCATTTCGCGCCGATCGCCGGCGGCGTCCATTATCGCGACACGGCCGCGATCATCGATCCCGCCGCGCTCTCGAAAGCCTACGCCGACCTGTTCGTTTCACGCGGCGGCCGGCTGCTCGCGGGAGACGCGCGCAGCCTCTCGCAAGACTCGGACGGCCGCTGGCGCATGGCGACGGCGGCCGGGCCGCTCGTCGCCGGGGCGGCGGCAGTGGCGCTCGGCCCCTGGTCGGACGCCATCTACGGGCCGCTCGGCTACCGCATTCCGCTCGGCTGGAAGCGTGGCTACCATATGCATTACGCCGCAAAGGACGGCGCACGGCTCAATCATACGATCCTCGACGCCGACGTGGGCTATCTTCTGGCGCCGATGCGCCGCGGCATTAGGCTGACGAGCGGCGCCGAATTCGCGCGGCGCGACGCGCCGCCGACGCCGGTGCAGATCGAGACCTGCGAGCCCGCCGCGCGCCGGCTGTTCCCGCTCGCCGAACGGCTCGACCCGGAGCCCTGGCGCGGCGCTCGGCCCTGCCTGCCGGACATGCTGCCGATTGTCGGCCCGGCGCCGCGTCATGAGGGCCTGTGGTTCGATTTCGGCCACGCCCATCACGGGCTGACGCTCGGGCCGGTCACCGGCCGACTTCTCGCCGAGATGATGACTGGCGAGACGCCCTTCATCGATCCGACGCCCTATCGCGCCGACCGTTTTTAGCCCTATTCCGCCCCGACAAGCCTCAGCGCGGGGTCTAAGACGCGCACGACGCGCGAAAGATCATGCCCGCGCCGAAGCACGAGCCCCGTCGCCGCAATGACCGAATAGGCGCCTTGTCGCCGCCCCAGCGCAGGATCCTTTTCGATTCGATAGAGCGGCGCCTCGCTCGCCCGCCGGAAAATCGAGAACACGGCCTTGGCCGGCGTGAAGTCGATGGCATAGTCGCGCCATTCGCCCTGCGCGACTTTCGCGCCGTAAAGATTGAAGATGACATTGAGTTCCGACCGGCTGAATGAGACCGCGGCGCCGCGCTTGTCTCCCCGCGTCCCTTGCGCCGCGTCAGCCGAAATGCCGTTCACGACGACGAGCGCGGGTCTGGCTCGGCTGGGCTCCGTCGTCTCCGACTCCGCCATGCGTTACGCTCTCCTCGACTTCGTTTCGCCATGTTGGCAAGCGCGGATGCGGCGGGCAAGACTTAATGACGGGATTGCGACGAGAATCTTTGCGGCTGCGCAATCAGATAAGATTTAGCCTGCAATAATCATACTTTCGCCGGCATGGCGCCCCTTGCCAGCCAAACGCGCCGCCCAAAATGAAGATCATTGCCTCGACAGCTCGGGGCCGCGCGCTTTCGGTTTCGTCAGCCCCCCAGCCCCCCGAAAGCGTGTGGCGTCGAGATATAGAGGTCGTGGCGATGGTCGGGCCGGCCGGGAGTTTCGCTCCCGCGCCGGCCCGTCTACCGTTTGCCCCCGGCCAACAGGGCTAAAGGGGCAGCGGCGCTACTGCCGGGCTGTCGCCCCGCTCCAGCCGCGCCCTTGCAAAATTCCCGACAATGACGAACTCAAGATGCGCCGTCGCGCCGCCCGCGACGCCGATTCCCTTTTTCTTTTCATTGGAGAGAACATGACCGACGACGCAACTTCCGTCGAAGGCGCGGCGGTAGCCGCAGACCCGCACGCCGCCGCCGCCAATTTCGGCTTTGAGGCCGATGTCGCGCGGCTTCTCGAACTGATGACGCATTCCGTCTATTCGGAGAGCGACGTCTTCTTGCGCGAGCTTGTCTCGAACGCCGCCGACGCCTGTGAAAAGCTCCGGTATGAGGCGCTTTCCGACGAAAAACTCGCCATCCAGGCCGCCGCGCCGCTCGTCTCGATCGCCCTCGATAAGGATAAGCGCACGCTGACGGTCGCCGACAATGGCGTCGGCATGTCGCGCGAGGAGTTGATCAGCGCGCTCGGCACCATCGCCAATTCAGGCACCCGCGCCTTTCTCGACAAGCTGGGCAAGGACAAGGACGCCGGCTTCATCGGCCAGTTCGGCGTCGGATTCTACTCCGCCTTCATGGTCGCCGACCGCGTCGAGGTCGCGACGCGGCGCGCCGGCGAGGAGCAAGCCTGGCTGTGGATCTCGGAAGGCAAGGGCTCCTATCAGATCGCGCCGCTGCCGCTCGAAGACGCGCCCCCGGTCGGCACGCGCGTCACGCTGCATCTCAACGCCGAGAGCGACGAATTTCTCGACGGCTGGCGCGTCGAAAGCGTCGTGCGCGAGCATTCCGGCGCGATCGCCGCGCCGATCGACCTCATCGGTGCGCCGGGCGAAGAGCCTCGCCGGATCGCCGAGGGCGTCGCTTTGTGGACCAAGCCGAAATCTGAGATCACGCATGAGCAATATGTCGATTTCTACCGGCAGTTGTCTGGGCAGTTGGACGAGCCGGCGCTGATCGCCCACTGGCGCGCCGAAGGGCGCACCGAATACACGGTGCTCGCCTTTGTTCCGGGCGCCCGGCCGTTCGATCTTTTCGACCCGGCGCGTAAGAGCAAATCCAAGCTTTACGTGCGCCGGGTGCTGATCTCGCGGGACATGGAGTTGCTGCCGTCGTGGCTGCGGTTCGCGCGGATCGTCGTCGACAGCGCCGACATTCCGCTCAATGTCTCGCGCGAGATGGTGCAGAAGAGCCCGGTCGCCGGCGCGATCGGCAAGGCGATTGCGACGCGCATGCTGCAAGAGCTCAAGAAACTCGCCGACGCCGAACCCGAGAAATTCGCGGAAGTGTGGAAAAACTTTGGCGCGGTTCTCAAGGAAGGACTGCATGAAGACCCGAGCCGCCGCGACGACTTGTTCGAAATCGCCCGTTTTGCCTCGACCAGGTCAGAAGAAAAGAATCGCACGCTAAGGGATTACGTCGCCGATCTGAGGGACAATCAAACCGCGATCTATTATCTCGTCGGCGACGATATGAAGCGGCTGCACGCCAGTCCGCAGCTCGAAGGGTTCCGCGCGAGAGGCGTCGAGGTGCTGCTGCTCGATGACGCCGTCGACGCCTTCTGGGTGACGAGCGCGCTGGGCTATGAGGGCAAGCCTTTCAAATCGGTGACGCAGGGTCAGGCCGACATCGACGCCATCGCGCTCATCGATGAGGCGAAGACGGCGGACACGGCGCCGGCCGACGTCGCGGATTTGCTGTCGGCGCTCAAGGAGACGCTCGGCGAATATGTCGACGACGTGCGCGCCTCCACGCGACTCACCGACAGCGCCGTTTGCCTTGTGGCGCCCGATACCGGTTTCGATCGCCAATTATCCCGCCTTCTGGCCGAACATGGCCAACAGGCGGCCTTCGGAAAGCCGGTTTTGGAGGTCAACCCGAGGCATGAGGCGATCGTCGCGCTGGCGACCGCTTTGCGCGCGAAAGGGCGGGACGCGACCCGCGACGACCAGCTCCTTCTGCTGGATCTCGCGCGTGTCGCCGACGGCGAGCATCCGATCGACGCGGCGGCTTTTGCGAAGCGGCTGGCGTCGCTTCTCGCCAATAAGGGGTAGGACATGAAGGTCGGCGTTGGGAAAAAGGCGGCGGCAAGCAGCGCGCCGTCCCCGACGCGAATAGAGGCGATCGCGGCGGTCGCCGAATATCTCGAGGCCGCCGGCGTCGCGGATGGTCAGGACGAGGCGCGCGCGCTGTTGCGCGGCGCGACGGGGCTGACGCGGCTCGAACTCGCCCTGGCGCCGTGCGCGCCGCTTTCGGACGAGGAATCGCGTACGTATTCCGACTATGCGGCGCGGCGGGCCGCTCGTGAACCGGTGTCGCGCATTCTCGGAGAGCGCGGATTCTGGACCCTCGATCTGGCGGTCGCGCCCGGCGTGCTCGATCCGCGGCCAGACACCGAAACGCTCGTCGAGACGGCGTTGAGCCTCCTGGCGGAAAAGCGCGACGCGCCACTCTCGATTCTCGATCTCGGCGCCGGATCGGGCGCCATCGCCTGCGCGCTACTCAGCGAACTTCCGGCGGCGTGGGCGCTCGCCGTCGATCTCTCGGCCGAAGCCTGCGCGGCGACCGTCGCAAATCTCGCCCGCTGCGGCCTCGCCAACCGCGCGAGCATCCTACGTGGCCGCTGGGCTGAGGCGCTTCAGGGACGTTTCGACCTCATCGTTTCCAATCCCCCCTATGTCCGCACCCAGGACATCGCAGATCTCGAGCCCGAGGTGCGACTGCATGATCCGGCGCTGGCGCTGGATGGCGGCCCCGACGGGCTCGAATGTTACCGAGAAATCCTTCGCGACCTGCCAAATCTGCTGGCCGAAGACGGGTTCGCTCTCTTTGAGGTCGGATTCGATCAGGCCGCCGCCGTCGCCGCGCTTTTGGCCCCCGTCGGCCTCCAGATCGAGAGCGTCGCCCGCGACGCTGGCGGACATGAGAGGATTGTCGCGGCGCGCCTTTTGCCCACGCCGACGTGACATATTGGCTACAGTATCGCCTTTTTTGGCCCGCCGCGCGGCGCCCGGCCTTGTTGGGGGCCACCCCCTCCACTATAGTCATTCCAGGTCCAGCCGATCGCCGACTTCGAGAGAGAACCTCGGGACCTTTGGCTCCGCTTCGCGAAACGGAAGCCCGAAACGACCGGCCGGAGCAACGTCGAAATCGACATGAAAGCGCCGGAGTGAGGCCACTTCGAATCGTCGCCGGGCGTTATGCGCCAGGCAGGCAGACGGCATCCAGTCGCGCTTAGCGTCATGAATTCGCGCTGAGGGGAATTGGCGCAGAAACACGCGGGGCCGCCGATAACGGCCGACTTGGGGAAATTCGACTCGCGCGCGCCGCTCTTGAAGCTCGCGGTCCGGGAACGGATCGCTGTCGGCCGGGCGTTTGGCGTTGGCGACTTCTGGCGAAGGATTTTGGCGGCGACGTTGTTGGAAAGACCGCGCAGGCGGGGGCCGAGCGCAGCGAGATTGCGGGGAGTTTGATGAGACCAGGACAAAACAAGAGAATGCGCGGACGCAACGGCCGAAAAGGGCCTAATCCGCTGACGCGATCCTATGAGTCCAATGGCCCCGACGTGAAGATTCGCGGCACGGCTCAACATGTCGCCGAAAAATATCTTCAGCTCGCGCGCGATGCGCAGTCTTCCGGCGACATTATCATGGCCGAGAGCCTGCTGCAGCATGCAGAGCACTATTTCCGGCTGATCGCCGCCGCCCAGCAGCAGCAGGTCAACGGCTATGCGCGCCCGCAGTTTGAAGCCGAAGTCGAGACCTCCGAGGACGACGACGATTTCGCCCCGCTTCCCGACCGATTCGCGTCGCTTTCCGAGCGACTGCCGGCAGCGCCGGCCTACCAGCCGCAACCGCCGCAGCAGGCCTTCGCGCCGCCGCAGCATTATGCGCCGCCGCAGCCTCAGCCGCAGCCCTTCGAGGAGCGCCCGATCGGCGATATGCAGCGCGCGGAACGCCCCGAGCGCCCGCAGCGGCCCGAGCGGCCGCCGTTTAACCGGGATCGCAACGCCGAGGGCGGCGACCGCCCGCGCCACCAGGGCTACGACCGCAGCCGCGATCGCCGTTTCCAGCCGCGCGGCGAGACCGGCGCCGCCGAGGGCGGCGCGGGAGCCGCGCTTCCGTCATTCATTACCGGGCCGACGGCTTCTCGCCCCGCGCCGAGCGACGTCGCGGCGGAGCCGCTGGTCGAGCGCGAAACGCCGCGCGACCATGAGGGCGGGGTCAATTATCATCTGAGCTCCCGCCGTCGCCGGCGCCCACGCCCGCCGATGGATGACGTCGCCGGCGGTTCGCGCGACGACGACGCGCCGGAGGTCGGAGAGCTTCCGCTGGAGCCGGATCGCTTCTAACAGACTGAGGCGGCGACGCTGACCGCATCGCCGGCCGCGATGCGGCCGCCCTCGATCACCCGCGCGTAGACGCCGCAGTCGATATGGCCGAAGTTGTCGCGTAGCGTCTGGACGAGGTCCATGTCGCGCCGGCCGGTTCCCGGCTCGACGCCGGTTGCGGCGCAGCGGTCGGTCATTTTGAGAATTTCAAGCCGCACGCCGCCGATCGTGAGCGTTCGGCCTGGGAGCGCCGCCTCGGCCCAGGGAGCCATGCCCGCCATATAGAGATTGGCGCGAAATCTCAGCGGATCGACCGCAGCCTTCTGCGCCTCGCTGATCGCCGCGACGCTCGACAGATTGACGAGCGAAACGAAGCCCGATTTCGAATCGGTGAAGCGAAAACCGTCCGGCGCGGCGAGAAGCCGCACGGGACCGCGGATTTCAGCCCCGAGAAACCCGGTGAGGAACGCTTCGATGGCGCCGCGCCCTTCGGCCGACCGCAAGTTGCCCTGCGCGACCTCGCGCCCGTCTTGCGAGATCGTCAGCACGCCTGCCGTTTCGTTATAGCGCGTCGCAAGCCCGGCGAGCGCGCCGTTGCGCATCAGCATCAGAAATTTGATCTTGGGCTGGTGCGCCGGCGCCGCGGGATCGAAGCCCGATGGGCCGTTTTCGAGCGCGAACAGCCGGTCCCCGGGAAAGTAGGCGTCGGTCTTTAGATCGGCGGCGTCTAGCGGCTCGGGCGAAAGGCCCTTGACGGGATAGCGGTAGAGTGCGGCGAGGCGCATGGACTTTCCTGTTTCGGTGACAAGTTGCCGCACATTGCCTACAACTGCCCCGCCGTCACGAAAATAGACTCGGCCGTTCGCAAGGAGAGTCAGCCATGCCGGACAAGACGCTCACGGTCCTCGTTCTGGCCGCGATCGCATTTTCCGCTGCGCATGACATCGACCATCTCCTGAGCGACGATTTCTCGCAACCATCGGCGTGGGCGATCGTCGCTGGGTTTCTTTCGGTAAAATACGCGCTGATAGTCGCCGCGCTCTATTTCTATTTTCGCGGCAAGATCGGCCCGAAATTCTGGGCGGTGATCGGCGCGCTCGGCGCCGCAGCGCTGTGGTTCGCCCATCTTAGCCCCGGCGCCGAGCAGCGGCCGTCGAACATTTATGCAATGTACGGCAGTCCTCTCGCCGGTCTCATCGCCTCCGGCCTGGTCTATGCGATGATGCTGTCGCTCGTGGCCCTCGCGCTCTATGGAGGATGGCGCGGGGTCTGGTCGGCCGTGCGCACGCCGCGCCAAGCCGGTTGAGCGCCGCTGCGCGCGGTCGAGCCCGCGCTTTCGCGCCGCGCCCCCTTTAACCCCGCTCTGCCCTTCCCATATCGACGACGAGGGCCGCCGCAAGGGGCTTTAAACGAAAAATTTGGACGCGAGGCGCGCCGCTCGACCGAGGGCCGCCTCATGGTCAGAGGGGCTATCAATGAACTTTGAGAAATATACCGAACGCGCGCGCGGATTCGTGCAGAGCGCGCAGGCGTTGGCGACGCGCGAGGGCCACCAGCAGTTTACGCCTGAACATATTCTGAAGGTCCTGCTCGACGACGATCAGGGCCTCTCCGCCGGGCTGATCGACCGCGCCGGCGGCCGCTCGCGCGAGGCGCTGGCCAAGACAGAAGCGGCGCTGGCGAAACTGCCGAAAGTCGGCGGCTCGGGCGCCGGCCAGCTTTATCTCGCGCCGGCGACGGCCCGACTCTTCGACAACGCCGAGAAGATCGCCCAGAAGGCGGGCGACTCTTACGTCACCGTCGAGCGCCTGCTGCTGGCGCTGGCCATGGAGAAGGATTCGGAGGCCGCGCGCATCTTGCGCGACGCGGGCGTCACGCCGCAGACGCTGAACGCCGCGATCGAGGATTTGCGCAAGGGCCGCACGGCGGATTCGGCTTCCGCCGAAAACGCCTATGACGCGCTCAAGAAATACGCCCGCGACCTGACCGAGGCCGCGCGGGAAGGCAAGCTCGACCCCGTCATCGGCCGCGACGAGGAAATCCGCCGCACCATCCAGGTGCTGTCGCGCCGCACCAAGAACAATCCCGTGCTGATCGGCGAGCCCGGAGTCGGCAAGACGGCGATCGTCGAGGGCCTGGCTTTGCGCATCATCAACGGCGACGTGCCTGAATCGCTTGAGGATAAGAAGCTGCTGGCGCTCGACATGGGCGCGCTGATCGCCGGAGCGAAATATCGCGGCGAATTCGAGGAGCGTCTGAAGGCGGTGCTTAACGAAGTCACCGCCGCCGAGGGCAATGTCATCCTGTTCATTGACGAGATGCACACGCTCGTTGGCGCCGGCAAGGCGGATGGCGCGATGGACGCCTCCAATCTGCTCAAACCGGCGCTCGCGCGCGGCGAGTTGCATTGCGTCGGCGCGACGACACTCGACGAATACAGGAAACACGTCGAAAAGGACGCGGCGCTGGCGCGACGCTTCCAGCCAGTCTTCGTCGACGAGCCGACGGTCGAGGATACGATCTCGATCCTGCGCGGACTGAAGGAGAAATACGAACTCCATCACGGCGTGCGCATCACCGATAGCGCGATCGTCGCCGCCGCGACTTTGTCGAACCGCTACATCTCTGACCGCTTCCTCCCCGATAAGGCGATCGACCTCGTCGACGAGGCGTCGTCGCGTCTGCGCATGCAGATCGATTCGAAGCCCGAGGAGCTCGACGAACTCGACCGGCGCATCATTCAGCTGAAGATCGAACAGGAAGCGCTGAAAAAGGAGACGGATACGGCCTCAAAGGATCGACTCGCGAAGCTCGAAGGCGAGCTCGCCGACCTCGAAGAGAAGTCGGCTGCTCTCACTGCGCGCTGGCGAGCCGAGAAGGACAAGCTCGGAGCGGCGCAGAAGCTCAAGGAGCAGCTCGAAGCGGCGCGCAACGAACTCGCTCAGGCGCAGCGGCGCGGCGAATATCAGCGCGCCGGCGAACTGACCTATGGCGTAATCCCTGACCTCGAGAGGAAGCTCAAGGAGACAGAAACCGAAGCCGACACGCTCGTCGACGAAGCGGTTACCGCCAATGACGTGGCGCAGGTTGTCTCGCGCTGGACGGGCGTGCCGGTCGACAAGATGCTCGAAGGCGAACGCGAGAAGCTCCTTCATATGGAGGACGAGCTTGCAAAGCGCGTTGTCGGACAGCATGACGCGGTGGTCGCCGTGTCGACCGCGGTGCGCCGGGCGCGCGCCGGACTGCAGGACCCCAACCGCCCGATTGGCAGCTTCATCTTCCTTGGTCCCACGGGCGTCGGCAAGACCGAGCTGACCAAGGCGCTGGCGAGCTTCCTCTTCGACGACGAGACTGCGATGGTGCGGCTCGACATGTCGGAATATATGGAAAAGCACTCGGTCGCGCGGCTCATCGGCGCGCCGCCCGGCTATGTCGGCTATGAGGAAGGCGGCGCTCTGACCGAAGCCGTTCGCCGCAGGCCGTATCAGGTCGTGCTCTTCGACGAGATCGAGAAAGCCCATCCGGACGTCTTCAACGTGCTGCTGCAGGTGCTCGACGACGGGCGTCTGACCGACGGCCAGGGCCGCACCGTCGATTTCAAGAACACGCTGATCATCATGACGTCGAATCTCGGCTCGGAATTCCTTGTTATGCAGAAGGAGGGCGAGGATTCATCCGCCGTGCATGACGAAGTGATGCAGGTGGTGCGCGGGCATTTCAGGCCGGAGTTCCTGAACCGTGTCGACGAGATCATCCTGTTCAACCGGCTGCGGCGCGAGGACATGGGCGCGATCGTCGACATCCAGGTCAAGCGGCTGCAGAAGCTTCTCGAAGATCGCAAGATCACGCTGCACCTCGACTCCAAAGCGCGCGACTGGCTGGCGGCGAAAGGCTACGATCCGACTTACGGCGCGAGGCCTTTGAAACGCGTCATGCAGAAGGAGTTGCAGGATGCGCTCGCCGAGCGACTGCTCGCCGGCGAGATCATCGACGGCGCGACGGTCGAAGTTTCCGCCGACGCGACAGGGCTTGTCATCGACGGCAAGTCGGCGCATGGGCGCGCCGCGCCGCTGCTGCGCACGGTGGGGAACGCCTAACGAAACCGCGCGTTGTCATTCCCGGCAGGCCGAAGGCCTGACCGGGAATTTAGCTGAATTTTTGACATTTAGTTTGAGGCTCCGGATTCCCGATCGCTCGCTCCGCGCGCCTCGGGAATTGACATACGAGCACCCCGTTGGAAAACATGGCGCCCCCTACTCTGCCCGCTCGGCGCGGCGGTTCAGCACATCCGCCTCGCGCAGATCGAGTTCCCGCTCGATGCGGCGGCGGGCCTCATCCTTGAGTTTGCCTTCCCGCAGCATGGCGTAGATCAGATTGCGCTCCTCGGCGATGAGCTGCAGTTCGAGCTCGTCGTGACGCGCCGCCATCGCGCGGCGTTCTTCGCTCGCCTCGCACTTCATGCGGATGCGCGACAAGAAATATTCCTGCTGCGCGCCGAGGGTCAGAATCGCCTCTTCGGGAACGTCGTTCTCGGCGCCGAGCGTCGCGAGCTTCGCGCTCGACGCCTCGATCGCGGCGTGGCGGGCGCACAGCTCTTCGGCGCGGTCGACAAGGCGCTCCTCCATGCCGGTTTTGGCGAGACCGAGTTTGCGAATGATCCATGGCATCGCGGCGCCCTGGACGACGAGCGTGACCATCACGACGCAAAAGGTGAGAAAAAATATCGCGTCGCGATAGGGAAAGGGCTCGCCTCGCGCCGTCGCGAGCGGAATCGCCAGCGCCGCGGCAAGTGAGACGATCCCCCGCACGCCGGTGAAGGAAATGATGAAGGGCCATTGCCAGGGCGGCGAAGGATCGCGTCGCGCCAGCGGCGGAATGAGCCAGCGCGGCAGATAGGTAAGCGGAAATATCCACACGAAGCGCGCCAGGATCACGACGAGCGAGACGATCGCCGCGGACGCCGCCAATTCGTACAGCGAATGATTCTGGATACGCGCGAACAGCGCCTGGGCCTGCAGGCCGGTGAACAAGAAAACGAGGCCTTCGATGAGAAAAAGAAAGAAGTCCCAGAAGAATACGCCTTGCAGCCGCGTCGCGGCTCTGATCAGCCGGGGTCCGTTCCAGCTGATGTAAAGGCCAGTCGCCACCGTCGCGATGACGCCCGAGCCGCCGAGATGTTCGGGCGGCCAATAAGCGAGGTAAGGCGTGATCAGCGATAGCGTGATTTCGATGCGCGGATCGCGCATGAAGCGACGCAACCGCAACATCGTCCAGCCGACGCCAACGCCCCACAGAATCTCTGAGACAATGATCACCGTGAAAGTTTCGCCCGCCTGCGCCAGCGAAAAAGAGCCGATGCTGACCGCCGCCACCGCGAAGCGATAGAGAACCAGCGCCGTGGCGTCGTTGGCGAGGCCCTCGCCCTCCAGAATGACAAGGATACGCCGGGGCAGTTGCATACGCCGGGCAATGGCGAGCGGCGCGACGGCGTCCGGCGGCGAGACGATGGCGCCGAGCACGAAGCCAACCGCCAGAGGCCAGCCAAGCAGCCAATTCGTCGCGACCGAAACTGAAATGGTGGTGAAAACGACGCAGCCCACGGCGAGCAGAAGGATCGGCGGCAGATTGAACTTAAACTCCCGCCAGCTCATGTTGATGGCGGAAATGTAGATCACTGGCGGCAGCACGAGGAGCAACACGAATTGCGGCTCGAGCACGAAGGGCGGCACGCCGGGCGCGACGGCGATCAACACGCCGGCCGCAACAAGCAGGATCGGCGAGGCGACGCCCGAGCGCAAGGCGATGAAGGCGACGAGCGCCACCGCAGCCAGGAGAAAAACGAGTATTTGCAGACCCGCGAGCATGCGCCCACCCCTATAGCCCACGCCCGGCGCGACGCGCCCCCGCCGCCACGGTTGCGGCGAAGTCTATAGCTTTCGTAGAGCCACTTCCTCAATCTTGTGGTCGGGGCCCTTGGTCAGGATCAAACTTGCGCGCGGGCGGGTCGGGGCGATGTTCTGGCGCAAATTCTCGAGATTGATGCGCGTCCAGATGTCTTTGGCGACGCGCGTCGTTTCCTCTTCTTCGAGATCGGCGTAGACCCGGAAGTAGGATTTCGGATCGCGGAACGCCGTCTGCTGGAGCCGTCGAAACCGCTCCACATACCATTGCTCCAGCACGTCCTCGGGCGCGTCGAGATAGATCGAGAAATCGAAAAAGTCTGAGACGAAGGGAATTTCGCGCCCGTCGCGCATACGCGGCGCCAACAGGACGTTGACGCCTTCGACAATAAGAATGTCGGGCCGGTCGACGCAGGTCGCCTCGCCCTCGACGACGTCATAGGTCATATGAGAATAGACCGGCGCGCAGACATTGCGCCGGCCCGCCTTCACATCGGATAGAAATCGCAGCAGCGATTTATTGTCGTAGCTCTCAGGAAAACCCTTCTTGTCCATGAGCCGTTCGGCTTCGAGGACTCTATTGGGCAAGAGAAATCCGTCGGTGGTGATGAGTTCCACCTTCGGCGTGTTCGGCCAGCGCGACAGCAATGCGCGCAGCACGCGCGCCGTCGTGGATTTTCCCACCGCGACGGAGCCCGCAACGCCAATGATATAAGGAACCTTGCCGTCCTCGGCGCCGAGAAAGCGCTGCGTCGCTTTGAAGAGACCTTGAGTCGCCGCAACATAAAGCGCGAGCAGTCGCGACAGCGGCAGATAGATTTCGATGACTTCTTCGAGCGAGATCGGATCGTTGAGCGATTTCAGCCGGGTGAGATCGTCGAGAGTCAGCGTCAGCGGCGTGTCGGCGCGCAACGTCGCCCATTCTGCGCGCGTAAAGTGCCGGAAGGGCGAAAGGACTTCGTTGTTGGGGAGGAGCTCCGCCGCCGTCATTCCTTCGCTCCACGAGCGGCTTTCTCCGCGAGACCCGATTGGTTCGTGCGCCGCTCCAGCTCGCGCAAGACATCATCGAGCGAGACATCCCGCGCTTCGAGCATGACGAGGAGATGGTACAAGGCGTCGGCGGCTTCGTTGGTCAGAGCGGCGCGGTCGCCCGCCATCGCCGCGATCACCGCTTCGACCGCCTCTTCGCCGAATTTCTTGGCGATCTTCGGCATTCCGGCGTCTAGCAGGGTCTTCGTATATGACGTCGAAGCGCTGTCATTGCGCCGCGATTTGATGAGCGCCGCGAGGTCGTCGAGCGTGAAGGTCACGACAGCCCCCCTCCCCAACCCGCCCCCGCTTCGGAGCAGTTGCGTTGCGCGCGTAGGGAATGACATTCGAGCCGTTCAATCGCCATCATCACGCCGCCTCCAATCCGTCGAGGCGCATCGGCAGCCCCGCCGCGGCCATGTGGCGCTTCGCCTGCGGGATCGAATATTCGCCGAAATGGAAGATCGAAGCGGCGAGCACGGCGTTGGCATGGCCTTCCCTAACGCCGGCGACGAGATGATCGAGCGTTCCAACGCCACCGGAGGCGATGACCGGCGCATGCACCGCGTCGGCGACCGCGCGCGTCAGCGCGATATCGAAACCGCTCTTCGTCCCGTCGCGATCCATCGACGTCAGCAGGATTTCGCCGGCGCCGAGACCCGTTACCTCGCGCGCATAGTCGACGGCGTCGATGCCGGTCGGGCGGCGGCCGCCGTGGGTGAAAATCTCCCACCGGCCATCGGAAACGCACTTGGCGTCGATCGCGACGACGATACATTGCGCGCCGAATTTTTCCGAGGCTTCGCGAACGAAGCCGCGATTGGCCACGGCGGCCGAATTGATCGAGACCTTGTCGGCGCCGGCGAGCAAGAGATTGCGGATGTCGTCAAGCGTGCGGACGCCGCCGCCCACAGTGAGCGGCATGAAGCAGGCTTCCGCGGTGCGCTGGACGACGTCGAGCAGAATGCCGCGATTCTCATGGCTGGCGGTGATGTCCAAAAAGCAAAGTTCGTCGGCGCCGGCGGCGTCATAGGCGACCGCGCATTCGACCGGATCGCCGGCGTCGCGCAGATCGACGAAATTGACGCCTTTGACGACGCGGCCTTCTTTCACGTCGAGACAGGGAATGACGCGGGCCTTGAGCACTAGGCGTCCTCCGCCGCCCGCGCGCGGCGGATCATCGCCAGCGCCTGCGCCGGATCGAGCCGCCCGTCATAAAGCGCCCGCCCGGTGATGGCGCCGGCGAGCTTGTGGCAATCTGGCTGCAACAGACGCTCCACGTCGGCGAGCGACGCGAGGCCTCCCGACGCGATGACGGGTATGGTGAGGGCGTCGGCGAGCGCCAGGGTGGCGTCAATGTTGAGACCGGTAAGCACGCCGTCGCGCGAAATGTCGGTGTAGATGATGGCGCTCACGCCCGCGTCTTCGAAGCTCCTGCCGAGATCGAGCGCCGACATTCGCGTCGTGCGCGCCCAGCCGTCAACGGCGACGCAGCCGTCCTTGGCGTCAACGCCGACGGCGACGCGGCCCGGATGAACGCGCGCCGCCTCACGCACAAAGGACGGGTCCTTGACCGCCGCCGTGCCGATAATGACGCGGGCGACGCCTTTTTCCAGCCAGCGCGACAGCGTGCGCATGTCGCGAATGCCGCCGCCAAGCTGCACGGGGATCGTCAGCGTCGCGAGAATGGCTTCGACGGCGGAAGCGTTGCGCGGCGCGCCCGCAAAGGCGCCGTCGAGATCGACGACATGCAGATATTCGAAACCGACCCGCTCGAAAGCGCGCGCCTGCTCCGCGGGATCATCGTTGAACACGGTCGCGCGGTCCATGTCGCCCTGGGCGAGGCGAACGCACTCCCCCTCCTTCAAATCGATTGCGGGAAACAGGATCACGGTCGCCACCTAAGGAAATTGCCGATCAACGCTAGGCCCAACCTCTGGCTTTTTTCGGGATGAAACTGCACGCCGACGAGATTGTCGCGCGCCACGGCCGCTGTGAGCGGCGCGCCATAGTCGGTCGTCGCCAGGACGTGTTGCGGCGCCGCCGGAGTCAGCTGGAACGAATGCACGAAATAAGCGTGCAATCCGCGCTCGCCGGTCGGGACGCCGGCAAAGAGCGGATGTTCGCAGCTTAGCGTCAGCGTGTTCCAGCCCATATGCGGGATTTTCAAGGAAGGGTCAGCCGGCTCGATCGCCGCGACGTCCCCTGGAATCCACCCGAGACCCGGCGATTCGCCGTGCTCGAGGCCGCGCGCGCCCATGAGCTGCATGCCGACGCAAATTCCTAAGAACGGCCTGGCGCGATCGATGACCGCCTCCTGCAGGGCGGCGTAAAGGCCCTCGATCGCCATCAGGCCGCGACGGCAATCGGCGAAAGCGCCGACGCCCGGCAGAACGACGCGCTCGGCGGCGCGCACGACCTCGGGATCGCTGGTGACGCGAATATCGTCCTGGGCCTGCGACTCGCGTGCAGCGCGCTCAAAGGCTTTCAAGGCGGAATGCAGATTGCCCGACCCGTAGTCGATGATCGCCGTCGTCAAGGCGCGGGCTCCCGCGCGATCTCTTGCTTCGCGACCGGCTGCGCCGGACGGTGACGGTGGAAGTAGACCGCCTCCGCCTCGTCGAGGTCCTCGCCGATGACGAGATCCTGCTCGACATAGGCGCGCCGCCCTAAATTCCAGCCAACCAGCCGCTCCCCCTCGAAGCCAAGCCAGATAGCGAGCGCAATCGTCAGCCATGCCACCGCGTCGCGCGATACTTGCAGCTTCCAAGCGACGAGCGTCAAAGCGACGAGAAGCAGCGTCCAGAGGCCGGCGACGAGCCAGGCGCGCCGCCAGGCAAGCCAGAACGGACCAAAAAGCAGGGCCGGCCAGGAAAAGCCGTCGCGCAGGAATACGATCTTATCCGGCGCGGGAGGCTCGCCCGGCGCCGTTCGCGGAAAATGAACAGTGAATATCGCCATCGGCCTCCCCTCGTCGGCGTCACGCGCCTCATCTCAGGCGGTGAGCGTTCCCTTGGTGGAAGGCGCTTCGCCCTGTGTGCGTCGCGGATCGATCGCGACCGCCTTGCCGAAGGCGCGCGCGAAGCCCTTGAAGGCGCTTTCGGCGATGTGGTGGCTGTTGACGCCGCGCAGGCATTCGATGTGCAGCCCGACGCGGGCCTGAACCGAGAAGGCCTGGAAGAATTCACGCATCAATTCCGTGTCAAAAGCCCCAATCCTCTGCGCCGGAAAGGAAACGTCGTAAACGAGAAAGGGACGGCCGGAGACGTCCACCACGACGCGGGTCAGCGCCTCGTCGAGCGGCACGTGGGCGTCGCCATAGCGGGAAATGCCCTGGCGGTCGCCGAGCGCGCGATCCACCGCCTGGCCGAAGGCGATGCCAACGTCCTCGACCGTGTGATGGCCGTCGATGTGCAGATCGCCCTCGGCGCGCACCGTCAAATCCAGCGGCGCATGACGGGAGATCTGATCGAGCATATGGTCGAAAAAGCCCAACCCCGTCGAAATGGCCGAGCGGCCGGTCCCATCGAGGTCGACGGTGACGGAAATCCTCGTTTCCTTGGTGTTGCGCTCGATCGTCGCGCTGCGCATTTCCTGCCTTTTTGTGGGCTTCGCCGGCGATTCCGGCGGATGCGGCCGCAAGCGGCCAGCTTGTAGCAAGTCCGTCTTGGATACGCCACCCGAGCCGCTTCCGCGTCAAGGAGAAGCGAGATGCGCGCCAACGAACGCCACGTCTCGGCAGATCGGACCCAAAACGAAGAATGGTCCGGCTGTTCGCGTTGATTCCCTACCCAAGCGCGACCACGGCAATTCATTCGACGCGGTAAAGCGCTTATAGCTTGACGAAAACGCCCCAGAAAGACGCTCGCATGCGCATAATGCCGCATGCGGCGGGAGTTACCGGCCGCTCGACCGATCGGCGTACCGGCAAAGCGAGGGGACAAGAAACCATGCGCGCTAAATTCGTTCTTGGCCTCGTTGCAACGGCGTCAGCCTCCGTTCCGGCGACCGCCGAACCTTGGCGTGACGGCTTTGTTTCGCGCGTCGAAGCACTAGCCCTCATTCAAACGCTGAACGCCTCGCTGCTCGCAAGCCGCAGCGCGACGGCGACGCTCGAGAAATGGTGCGCCGACCACAAGATGTCCGCGGCGCCCAAAATCCTCGCGCGACGCGTCGCTGGAGTCGAAAAGCCGCCAAGCGAGGAGACGCGCAGGCGGCTCGATGTCAGCGCCGAAGAGCCGGTCAAATATCGGCGCGTGCAGCTCGCCTGCGGCGAACATGTGCTGTCGGAGGCCGACAATTGGTACGTGCCTGGTCGGCTTTCCGACGAAATGATCCGAACGCTTGAAGCGACGGAAACGCCCTTCGGCAAGGCGATCGCTCCGCTTCAGCCGTTCCGTCGCACGATCGAGATGAAGATGCGCTGGTCGCCGCTGCCCGAAGGTTGGGAATCATCGGCGACCGCCGCCTTGCCTCAGAATGCCGATGGCGCGCTCTCCATTCCGCATGATGTGTTCGAGCACACGGCGGTGGTCTATGCGCCCGATCAACGTCCTCTGTCCGAGGTGCATGAGACGTATACGCGCGAGATTCTGGATTTTTCCCCGCCGCTCGCCGGCGCTTCCCGCGAGTGAACCCAAAGCTCCGCTCAGCGATGCGCGGCGACGCCGTCGCCGCTCCGCCCTTGCTCAAATCAACGCAGAACCTTACATCGGCTGGACATCACGGGCTGGATAGAGCGAATGGATAGCGAACAACCCCGCTTGGCGGCCATGCACGCAACGACGATCATCCTCGTGAAGAAAGCGGGAGAAACGGTGATCGCTGGCGACGGTCAGGTCAGCCTCGGCCAGACGATCATGAAGGGCAACGCCAAGAAAGTGCGCCGCCTTGGTAAGGGCGACGTAATCGCCGGCTTCGCGGGCGCCACCGCCGACGCCTTCACGCTCTTCGAACGGCTTGAATCGAAGCTCGAACAATATCCCGGGCAGTTGATGCGCGCCTGCGTCGAACTCGCCAAAGACTGGCGCATGGACCGCTATCTGCGGCGCCTGGAAGCGATGATGCTCGTCGCCGACAAGAGCGTAGGCCTCGTGCTCACCGGCTCCGGCGACGTGCTTGAGCCGGAAAGCACGGGCGAGGGCGCGGTGGCTGCGATCGGCTCGGGCGGAAACTACGCGCTCGCCGCCGGGCGCGCCCTGCTCGATTCTTCGCTCGACGCCGAAGCCATCGCCCGCCGCGCGATGACGATCGCCTCCGAGATTTGCGTCTACACCAATCAAAATGTGGTGGTGGAGAAGATATAGGGGATTAGGCAGTCGTTGGTCGGCAGTGGGATTATCTCACTGCCGATTGCCTGCTGCCTACTGCCGTTCCGAAGGAACCTGCCATGGCCGACTTCTCGCCCCGCGAGATCGTTTCCGAACTTGATCGCTTTATCGTTGGGCAAAATGATGCAAAGCGCGCCGTCGCGATCGCGCTGCGCAACCGCTGGCGCCGGCTGCAGCTCGAAGGCCAGATGCGCGAAGAGGTGCTGCCCAAGAACATCCTCATGATCGGCCCCACCGGCTGCGGCAAGACCGAAATCGCGCGTCGTCTGGCGCGTCTCGCCAATGCGCCCTTCCTTAAGGTCGAGGCGACGAAATTCACCGAGGTCGGCTATGTCGGCCGCGACGTCGAGCAGATTGTGCGCGATCTGATCGAGGTCGCCATCGTGATGGTCAAAGAACGCCGCCGCAAGGACGTGCAGGCGCGCGCCCAGCAAGCAGCCGAAGATCGAACGCTTGATGCGCTGGTCGGCCCGGCAGCCTCGCCCGGCACGCGCGAGACGTTTCGGCGCCGCCTCCGCGCGGGCGAACTCGACGACAAGGAGATCGAAGTCGAACTAACCCAGTCTGGCTCCTCAATGCCAATGTTCGAACTGCCGAACATGCCCGGCGCGAGCGTTTCCGCCTTCTCGCTCGGCGATATTTTCGGCAAGGCGATGCAGCGCGGCAAGCCGCGCAAACTCTCGGTGAAAGAGGCGCAGGGACCTCTGATCGCCGACGAGAGCGACAAGCTGATCGATCAGGAAGCGAGCGTCCGCGAAGCGATTCACGAGGTCGAGAACAACGGTATCGTGTTCATCGACGAGATGGACAAGATCTGCGCGCGCGAAGGACGCGGCGGCGCCGATGTCTCGCGGGAGGGCGTGCAGCGCGATCTTCTGCCGCTCATCGAAGGCACGACGGTCGCGACGAAACATGGAACGGTGAAAACAGACCATGTGCTGTTCATCGCCTCCGGCGCCTTCCATGTGGCGAAACCGTCCGACCTTCTGCCCGAACTGCAGGGGCGTCTGCCGATTCGCGTCGAACTCGCCTCGCTCAACGAGGATGATTTCCGGCGCATTCTCACCGAAACCGAGGCCTGCCTGACCAAGCAATATTCCGCGCTGCTGGGCACCGAAGGCCTGACGCTCGATTTCGCGCCTTCCGCCGTCGACGCGATCGCCAAGGTCGCCGTGCAGGTGAATACGTCCGTCGAGAACATCGGCGCGCGGCGCCTGCAGACGGTGATGGAGCGCGTGCTCGACGACATCAGCTTCTCGGCGTCCGACCGCGCCGGCGACAGAATCGTCATCGACGGCGCCTATGTCGAGGAGCACATTGGCGATCTGGCGAAGAACCGAGATTTGAGCCGGTTTATTTTGTAAGTCTGAATGATTTGGCGTTTCCCTTCTCCCGCTTGCGGGAGAAGGTGTCATGCGCAGCATGACGGATGAGGGTGATCTCGCAGCGGCCCTCACCCGACCCCGCTTCGCGGCGCCACCCTCTCCCGTAAACGGGAGAGGGAGAGCCGTCCCCTTGCGCCTGCGCGCTCTTCTCGCCATAAGACCGGCCAAACGCAAACCTTGGCCGATCACATGTCCCCATTCCCTCAGCGCGTCTTCTCGGGCGTGCAGTCCACCGGCAATCTGCATCTCGGCAATTATCTCGGCGCGATCGTCAGATTCGTCGAGCTGCAGAAGAGCTTCGACTGCATGTATTGCGTCGTCGACCTGCACGCGATCACCGTGCCGCAGGACCCGATCGCGCTGAAGGCGAACACGCGTGAAATCGCCGCCGCCTTTATCGCCTGCGGCATCGACCCCAAGCAGAATATCGTCTTCAACCAGAGTCAGGTGCCCGAGCACGCCGAGCTCGCCTGGGTGTTGAATTGCGTCGCGCGCATCGGCTGGCTCAATCGCATGACCCAGTTCAAGGACAAGGCCGGCAAGGATCGCGAGAACGCCTCCATGGGCCTGCTCGACTATCCGGTGCTGATGGCCGCCGATATTTTGATTTACCGCGCGACGCATGTGCCGGTCGGCGACGACCAGAAGCAGCATCTGGAACTGGCGCGCGACATCGCCCAGAAGTTCAACAATGACTTTTCGGAATCAATCGCACGCAACGGCTTTGGCGAGGCCTTCTTTCCCCTGCCCGAGCCGCTGATCTCCGGGCCGGCGACGCGGGTGATGAGCCTGCGCGACGGGACGAAAAAAATGTCGAAGTCGGATGCTTCGGATTATTCGCGCATCAACCTTTCCGACGACGCCGACCAGATCGCCCAGAAGGTGAAGAAGGCGAAGACCGATCCCGACGCTCTCCCTTCCGAGGAAAAAGGCCTCGAAGGGCGCCCGGAGGCCGACAATCTCGTCGGCATATATGCGGCGCTCTCGGGGCAGAGCAAGACGGATGTGCTCGGCGAATTCGGCGGCGCCAATTTTTCGAACTTCAAGAGCGCGCTCGTCGATCTCGCGGTCGCCAAACTGGCGCCGATTACCGATAAAATGCGCCGCATCCGCGAGGACGAAACCTATGTCGACGGGGTGCTCCGCGACGGCGCCGAACGCGCCCGCGCCATCGCCCGCGAAAACATGAACGCAGTGAAGGACATTGTGGGGTTTTTGCGGTAGTACCGAGTTCAGGGAATCCTGTTAATCAGTTCATATGTCATTCCCGGCGGACCGAAGGTCCGACCGGGAATCCAGAATCAATCCACGAGTGTTGGCTTGCTCTGGATTCCCGATCGATCGCTTCGCGAGCGTCGGGAATGACACAGGCGGTCCGTCAGAAGACAGCGCTTCCAATTTCTCGGCGAGCGAGCGCGTCCGGCTTCGGACCGCCGCTCGCCCAGTCGAGCAGTTCGACGGTGTGCATGACCGGAATCGGCGTCCCCGATCTGATCTGAACGATGCAGCCGATATTGCCGGCGGCGACGATATCCGGCGCGACGCTCTCGATATTGGCGACCTTTCGCGACCGCAGCTCGTCAGCGAACGCCGGCTGCAGCACATTATAGGTTCCCGCCGAACCGCAGCAGATATGACCTTCCGGAACGGCGACGACGTCGAAGCCCGCCGCGGCCAGCAGCGCGACCGGCTCTTGCGATATCTTCTGCCCGTGTTGCAGGGAACAGGCCGAGTGGTAGGCCACCCTAAGTCTCGGCGCCTCGCCCGACGGCGCTAAGCCAATTTCAGTCATCAGCTCCGTCACATCTTTCGTCATCCCCGAAATATGCGCGGCTTTGTCCGCGAGAGCCGGATCATTGCGAAACATATGGCCGTAGTCCTTGACGTTCGTTCCGCAGCCCGAAGCGTTGATGACGATATGATCGAGTCCGCCAGAGTCGATTTCGCGCCACCAGGCGTCGATGTTTGCGCGCGCAAAGCGTAGCGAATCGTCGACCTTTCCAAGATGATGCGGTAGCGCCCCGCAGCAGCCGGCGCCCTTCGCGACGACGACCTCGACGCCATGGCGCGTCAGGAGCCGTATCGTCGTCTCATTGATCGACGTGTCGATGACTGTCTGAACGCAGCCACTGAGCAAAGCAACGCGCATCTTGCGCGCGCCTTGCGCCGCGAAGACCTGCGGCGAGTCGACGCTTGAAGCGGGCGGAATCCGCGCCGGCGCGAGCGCGAGCGCCGCCGCGATTCGGCGTGGCAGCAAGCGCGCCAAGGGGCGCAGCGCCGCGCCGAGGCGAAGCAGCGGTCGCGCGAGAGCAGGCCGCGGCAAAACGAAAGCGAGCGCCGCGCGCATCACGCGCTCTGCGAAAGGCCGCGCATATGTTTTCTCGATATGCGCCCGCGCGTGATCGACAAGATGCATGAAATGCACGCTCGACGGGCACGTCGTCATGCAGGAAAGACAGGACAGGCAGCGATCGATATGACGAACCGTGTGCGCATCGGCCGGCCGTTCCTTCTCGAACATCTCCTTGATGAGATAGATGCGGCCACGCGGGCCGTCGAGTTCGTCGCCGGTGAGAAGATAGGTCGGACACGTCGCCGAGCAAAATCCACAATGCGCGCACGCGCGCAGAATCTTCTCCGATTCCGCCATGTCGGGATCGGCCAGCGCGCGCAGAGAAAAGAACGTCTGCATCGCTTTTCAGAACTCCGCGCGCATTCGGCCACGCTCCAAAATATGCGCAGGATCGAAGCTTTCCTTGACGCGGCGGGTCAACGCCGCAAGCGGCGCCGGTTGCGGATGGAAGACATCAACGCTCGCACGCGTCTCTGCGCTCGCGCGGATGAGAGTCGCATGGCCGCCGCAGGCGTCGACCGCGCCGCGCGCTGCGGCGGCATGCGCGTCAGGTGCGGGCTCGACGCAGAACCAGATTAATCCGCCGGCCCAGTCATAGAAATGCGCGAGCAGGGGCGCGCCAGCGCGGCGCATGCGTTCGACGACCGCGAAGCCTTCGGTGGGCGCGACGGAAATACGCCAGACTTGGCCGAGCTTGGCGGCGACAGGCGCGGCGTCGCGCAAATCTCGCCACAGCGCCTTCGAATCGACTACGTCGAGCGTCTCGAATCGAATGCCGCCGCCCGCCAAACGCGCAGCGAGATCGTCGCGGCGCGCCGTCACCGATATCGCAGGACCCTCGAGGCGAATGGCGGCGGCGTGTACGTCAAGCGCCAATGCGGCGCCGGCCGGCAGCATCGCGAGCGAAGAAGGCTCGCAGGGAGTCGCTGCGGCGCGGCGCAACAGCGCGAGGCTCTCGGCCTCGTCCGCGCCGATGGCGAGCAGCGTGCATTCCGTCTCGGGATTCGGAAGCACCTTTAGCGTCAGCTCGGCGAGAAGCGCCAGCGTGCCGTAGGAGCCGCAGACGAGCTTCGACAGGTCATAGCCGGTGACGTTCTTCATCACGCGGCCTCCAGATTTTACAAGCTCGCCACGGCCGGTGACGCAGCGAAACCCCAGCAGATGATCGCGCGCCGCGCCGGCTTTGATCCGCCGCGGACCGGAAGCATTGACGGCAATGACGCCGCCAATCGTCGCGCCGCCCCGCTCTGCGCCGAAAAGCGGTCCGTAGTCGATCGGCTCGAAGGCGAGCTGTTGCTCGTTGCTCTCCAACAGCGCTTCGATCTCGCTTAAACGCGTGCCGGCGCGCGCCGAGAGAACAAGTTCGTTGGGTTCGTAAAGCGTCACGCCGGCAAGCGCCCCGGTGGCAAGCGTCTGCGCTTGCGGCGCATAGCGTCCGAGTCCTGACTTCGAGCCGCCGCCGACGATCGCGCAGGAGACGCCTTTCGCGTTCGCTGCGCAAATCGCGTCTACGGCGTCCGCCTCATCGCGGATTTCGAGCGTCGCCGGAGCGGAGTGCATCGCTAGAATCTCGGCAGATCGGGAAAGGGCATTTTGCCGCCCGAGACATGCATCATCCCGAGTTCGGCGCAACGATGAAGCGTCGGAAACACCTTGCCCGGATTGAGACGGCCGGCCGGGTCAAAGGCGCATTTGAGCCGCATCTGCTGCGCGAGGTCGACGTCACTAAACATTTCGCCCATGAGGTCGCGCTTCTCGACGCCCACGCCGTGCTCGCCGGTGAGCACGCCGCCGAGCGAAACGCACAGGCGCAAAATGTCGAAGCCGAGCTTTTCCGCGCGTTCGACGTCGCCCTCTTTCGACGCGTCATAGAGAATGAGCGGATGGAGATTGCCGTCGCCGGCGTGGAACACATTGGCGACGCTGAGTCCCTGCTCCTTGGCGAGCCGATCCATGCCGGCGAGCGCTTCAGGCAGTCGCGCGCGCGGGATCGTGCCGTCCATGCAAAGATAATCTGGCGCGATGCAGCTCACCGCCGGGAAGGCGTTCTTGCGACCAGCCCAGAACTGCAGCCGCTCGGCTTCGCTCGTCGACGCCCGTATCGTCGTCGCCCCTTCGTCGCGCGCGATATTCTGCACGACGCCGACGAGATGGTCGACTTCGGCTTGCGTTCCGTCGAGTTCGACGATGACCAGCGCTTGCGCGTCGAGCGGATAGCCGCAGGGCTGAAAGCGCTCGACCGCATGAATCGTCGCTCTGTCCATCATCTCCAGCCCAGCCGGGATGACGCCGCGCGCGATGATCGCGCCGACGCAACGCGCTCCTGCCGCCACGCTCGCAAAGCCGAGCAGCAGCCCCCGCGCGAGAGGCGGCCTTTGCAACAGCCGCACCGTCACCTCCGTGACGACGCCGAGCAATCCTTCAGAGCCCGTCACCAGGCCTATGAGGTCATATCCCTCGCTATCCAGATGCTTGCCGCCGAGCCTGATCAAGTCGCCGCCCATCAGGACGACGTCGAGTCCCAGGATATTATTGGTCGTCAGTCCGTATTTCAGACAGTGAATGCCGCCGGCGTTCTCGGCGACATTGCCGCCGATCGAACAGGCGATCTGCGAGGATGGATCCGGCGCGTAGTAGAAGCCCTGCGCCTCGACGGCTTTGGAGATCGCCAGGTTCTGGACGCCAGGCTGCACGCGCGCGCAGCGGTTCTCATAGTTGATGTCGAGGATTCGATTGAATTTGGACATGCCGAGAAGAATGCCGTCCTCAAGCGGCATCGAACCGCCGGAAAGCGATGTGCCGGCGCCGCGAGGCACGACCTTGACATTCATTTCGGCGGCGAGCGCCATGATGGCGCGAACCTGCTCAACGCTCTCGGGCAAAGCGACGACAAGCGGCAGCGCGCGATACATCGTGAAGGCGTCGCATTCATAGGCGCGCCGCGAGACCTCGTCGACGATCAGGCTTTCACGAGGCAGAATGGCGCGAAGTCGCGCGATCAATTCGTTGCGTCGCGACATGATCTCCGGCTCGGGCGCCGGCATGAGGAGAGTCATCGACCCGCGCCTCCGATGCGAGCGAGAGCGCCGCTGAACGCCGCAGATTTCCGCTGACCGCGAAGCGTAGACTTTACGCCAGGCTGCGGCCTACCGCGCAATCCGTTTAGTTGAGGGCCGGAGTGAGCGCAAGCCCGCAAGGACCGCATAATCGTTAGAATTGCGCCGATCATTGGCGCTTTCCATTAAGCCGCTTATGCTAAGCGGAAATCCATCGCATCCGGACAGCGGGCCGAAAGGCAATGACCAAAACCATACTGATCGTCGAGGACAATGAGCTCAATATGAAGCTCTTCAACGATCTTCTGGAGTCCATCGGCCATGCGACGCTGTGCGCGAAAAACGGCCGCGAGGCGATTTCTCTGGCGCGCAATCATCGGCCCGACCTCATCCTGATGGATATTCAGTTGCCAGAGATCAGCGGCCTCGACGTCACGCGCCTGCTTAAGGCTGACGATGATCTAAGAGGGATTCCCGTCGTGGCGATCACCGCATTCGCGATGAAGGGCGATGAGGAAAAAATCCTTCAGGGCGGCTGCGAAGCCTATTTGTCGAAACCGATTTCAGTGGCGAAATTTCTGGAGACGGTGAATTCTTTTCTTGCCGAACGCCCCTGACCCACCGTTTCTTAGCGGTCGCGCCAGGTTTTCGACGGGCTTGCAGGCGACGCGCGGCTGAACTATACAGCGCGCGACGGCGACGAGCCGCCCGGACCTCCCCCAAGAGGCGTCCGAAAACTATGGGGCCATAGCTCAGTTGGGAGAGCGCTTCAATGGCATTGAAGAGGTCGTCGGTTCGATTCCGTCTGGCTCCACCACGTTAAGCCGCTGTTTGGATAACTCTTTTATCTCGTCGCAGTTCTGCCGACAGATCCGTGACTTAGCGTCCTCCTCCCATGAATAGAGCCTCACCGAGACGCCCGAAGTGGAGGCTTCTACCGCCATTTAGCCGAAAGTCTCTGCTCGCAAGAATTCGTTTTCCGTCGAGGGCGGCGCGGAGACTCGGTTCGACAATGGTCGAGACCGGTTCGATTCCGACATGGTTGGCGCGGCGCAATGTGGATTGAGCGACCAACCGCTGCATCGGGCATCAGTTCGAACTGATTATCTCGTGACGAGTTGGGAATTCAGCGAAGCCTATCGAAGCTCTCGCCGTCGCTGGCGATCGGCAAACTAGGCTGGTCGGTGAAGTCCTAGCGCGGACCACTGGTCGGCAAAGGCGATTGGCAAATCAGCAAGACGCGAGACGCCATGGCCGCGCGGGAGCCGACTATCGACCGCAGCCTTAACGATGGCAGGATCGAGGTATGCGAGCGATAGCGTCATGCGAACCGATCGCTCGCTGCGCTGTTCGCGTTCTGCAAGTTCGTTGATGTCGGCGATCGATCCCTGGACAATGTCATCGAGCCAGCGACGGGCCAGACTGATCGCTTTGACGAGCCGCGCCTGTTCTTCGACCCGGATCGGACGCATCGGCTTGTCGCTCATTTCGGGGAGAATGATCTGGCGTCTGCGGATTGCGAACGGCTTGACCCAGTCCGCGATGATGACGCCATCGGTGGAAGCGTCGCACGCTTAATTTCGACGGCGTATCTCCAGCCGGTCGGGCCGAACGATGACCCTGTCGAGTTCCTCCGCGACGATGGCGGCGCCAGTTTGATCCGATGCTCCGGCCTCTCGCTGATCCCGGGAAGTTCATTCAAGACCCGTTCTTCGATGAGTTCGGCCGGAACCCGCGCAATTGATCCAGCTTCTGTCTTGCGGCCCTGAGCGATGGCGCCTGAGACATAGTAGCGGTAGCAAACGCCCTTTTTGACCGCGAAGCTTGGCGACATTGGATTGTCTCGGTCATCGAAAATCTTGCCCATCAACAGCGCGGGCCGAAGCGAGACGGCGAAGCGATGGAGCGCAAAGCAGAGTTAGGGCTCTCGAATGACGTTCGGGCGCTAAGCGTCGCCTGCGCCTACCACGCTTGCCTCGGCGCGTTGGTCGGCGTCGCTCTCGTGGCGACCTTCTTCTGTCATCATTCCCGCGACTTCACGGTCGCGGGTCTTTTTTCAGCTTCACGCCGGCCGATCGGAGGACGATACTTGTCATCGCGTGAGCCGCGGCTATTCTGACAAATGCCTGCCTTCGGTGAGCCATTGCGATAGGTGGGCGCACTCCGTCCCTTGCCCGCGGCTTCGATGACGGCTGCGGGCTTTTTTGCGGATCAATGTGCTTGCAAGTTGGTCAGATGCGCCTGCGCTCCCCACTCCCGGCGCGTCTCTGGCCGCCAAGGCGAAGTTACCCGGCGGGAGCTGACGCCGAGCTAAGCTCACCGTCAGCTGAATTTTTGGTTTACATGAACAGGCCCAGGCACCCGCCTGCCAGTCCACCGACAACAGCCGCGGCGACCGTGTTGGCGACGCCGCCAAGCGCTATCGCAGCGAGACCTCCGATGATAACGGCCCCGATGGCTGCGAAGATGTATGTGTTCGACGTGACTTCGAGTTCTTTAGCCATGATCGTGACTCCATCCCTTGTTTCGGAGAACCGCGCCTAAACAATTGTTTTGTAGCGCTTTTTCTCGTCCCTCACCAGGGGCGCGCGTCATTTCGACGCAGCGTGACATTAGCACAAGGGCGGATTGAGTCCAATTTTGCGGCACCTCACGCCCGGCTCGCCGCCATTGATGAACTCGATGCCGACCTTTTCGAGCGCGGCGCGGATGGCGGTCAGCTCCGGCGCGAGGACCGCTCGCCGATTTGCGTGAAGGCATCGACCATCGCACGAAAAAGTCCGGCCATCGCTGACCGGGCTATATAGGAACCAAGAAATAGCCGGCCCATGCGGTGCCGGCGCATGCTCGTCAGATAAGGCGCGGACGCGGGGAGTGGAAGCTGCCTTCCGGACGAAAAAGCCCGGTCGTCGCCGGCCGAGCCGGAGTTTTACGGTTGAAAGGATCGTCAAGGATACGGAACTCGGCCGGGCGTTGGCGCAGGATCTCTACCGAACCGGTCATTTACGCGCGATCGCGCAACCGCCCCAGCGGGAAAAGCTCGCCAGGCTGCTGGCGCAGGCGGCGCGTTTCGAGGCCGGGCAGGACCACCTGCCCGAATCGGCGCCCTGGCTCGCGACCTATTTGAATGAACTACTCGGCTTTCCAAATTCGACGCACGACGACCAAGTCGACGCGACATCGCAGGCCTCATGCAACCTCGCGACGCTGCGGCAACCCAGCGCGTCCACGCGAGCATCGGCGAGGCCTATGCACGGGTGGACGCCGTCGCCGCCGAGGCGAAGCACGGGCAGATAAGCTTCCTCGCGGGAGGTCCATCGGATTGTTGCTCGCTGGCTGCGTCACGACCTCGTAATGATCGGGCGGGTCGCCTCCGAGCCTCTTCTCGAGAAATTCCAGCCGCGGCTCGGGCCCGTGCTCGACCGCGTCGCTGAAACCGCAGCAGATCATCTTCGCAAATGCGGAAAAGCGCTGGTCGCTCGGGGCAAGCCACCACCGCTCGACAAGGCCGAAGCCGCCATCGATCACTTCACACAGGCTCTTGCCGCGATTCGCCGCGAGGGTCTCACCCAGGACCTGAGCGTCAACGCAGTGGAACGCATTTTCACTCTCGGGTTTGCGCTCGAGCAGACACGCCAAAATCACCGCGACCTCGATGTTTGTGTAAGGCAAGCCGCGCGCAGATGATAATCGGTTGCGATGCGGACCGCTAAATTTGCTGGGGACGGCGATTCCCGCGAGAGCCATGACGGCTCAGGCGTTGGCGAATATGACGGCGAGCTTCGAATGCTTCTGCCATGCCTCGGGGATAGAGGCGCTCGCCGAGATGATGGAAAGCGACGCGGCGCCGTCCTGCGGCCCTCGGCATGCACGCGACAAGACGCGAAAGGCGCGCAACATCCTGGACCGCCTGCCGAAGTCCATGCATGCGTCCGTGCGGCGTAAGGCCGAGCGGTGAAGCTTCAATACGTCGCAGCGAGATAATCGACGATCGCGGCAGCGCCGGCCTCGTCGATCTCGGCGCGATAGGACTCGATCATTTTTTTCACGACGCGATCCCAGAACGCCCGTCCCATCCTGGCCGGCTGGCGCTCGATGTAGTCGACGGAATGGCAGGCGACGCAATTCTTCTGCACGGTTTCCTGGCCTAATCCGGCGCGCAGCCTCGCGGTCTCTTCCGGCAGGGAATAGGTGAGCGTCTCCGCGGCGCAGAGCGTGGGCGCGAGAAGCGCCGTCGTCGCGATCAGCATCAATCCTTTATGGAGGCGCTGCATGTTGCTACACTGCCTCTATCTGAACCGTCTCAACAACGTTGCGCATATAGCCGGCGTGGTTCCATAAGGGCGCCAAGGGCTGCGACTGGCCGACGCGATTGACGGCGCGGCATTTCAAATGATGCACGCCGGGTCTTAGGGACAGTTCGCTCCGCCATTCTCGAAAGGAATATCGACCCAGGTCTTCGCCGAGCCGAGTCGCGATCCAGCTCGCGCCGTCATCGGCGGAGAGAAGAACGGCCTCGACGCCATGACCGCCGTCGAAAGCGATTCCCTTGACCTCGAAGGCGACATGGGCCGCGACCTTCGCGTTTTCGGCCGGACTCGTAATGAAGCTGCGCACATTGAGCCGCTTGATCGGCCGCGTCGCGCCTTTCGGCGCTCCTGGCGTCACGCAGGCGCAGTCATTATCCGGGATGCGATACGCGCTCGACATCCAGAAGCCGTCAAAATCCTTGTCGAGCACTTCGATCTCGTTGAGATGCTTCACCCAATAGGTTCCATAGCAGCCGGGAACCACGAGCCGCAGCGGAAAGCCATTCAGCCATGGAAGATCTTCGCCATTCATGCCGTATGCGACCATCACTTCGCCGTCGCCCGCGTGCGCGACGTCCAGCGACTTGACGAAGTCCGGGGTTCCCGGCGCGACCGGACCGTCTAGTCCGTTAAACGCCACCGACCGGGCGCCAGGCTTCGGCCCGGCCTTTTCCAGGAGCGTTTTGAGCGCGACGCCCCGCCATCGGGCGTTGCCCATCGCGCCATGGCCAAATTGTCCGCCGGCGACGCGCGGCTCGAAGAAGCCGCGGCTATTGCCCGAACATTGGTTGACGGCGACGATCTCCGCCGGCTCGAAGTTGCGCTTCAGCTCTACAAGCGAGAACGAGAGCGACGTCTCGACATGGCCCCGCAGTTCGAGGTGAAAAGCTTCTGGGTCGATGGCTAGCGGAATGTTCGCCAAGTGATATCGAACGAAAAACGCGTCGTTCGGCGTCAACACGCCTTCGTTGAAAACCGAACAGGGGGTTTCGAGCTGGGGAGGCCTGATGGTCTGCTCAATTAGCGCGCGCTTCCCTGGATAGCGCACTAGAGTCCTCTCGCCATTGGCGAAGCCCAGCTGCGCGATTTCCGCCGACAAAGCGCGGCGCGCGGCCGGCAAAGAGAGCGCGGAGACGCCAGCGCCCCGCAGAAATGATCGCCTGCTTGTCGCCATTATTTACACCAATGCCGCCGTCCTTCCCTGACCTGACCGCTATTCTGGTCCGGCGGATTTGAGAGTAGTGCAGTGTCGCCCTCTGATCGAGAGTGGGACGGAGGCTGCACAAGATTTCCTGGTTTACGCACTCGTCGCGCAGCTTCCCATTGAAACCCCAGCAATAGCTGGCGCGCGTTCAGGTCAAATGTCGTAGTATTCGAAAAGTCTGTTTGAATGCCTGCATGCGCAACCTTCAATCTATATGCGCCATGACCACCAAACGTTTCACTTCGCCACTTTCAAACGCCTGCAAAAATGCGTCGTAGCGCTTAAAGACTACACAACCATTGGAATCGCCCTTCGGCCCAAGCATATACGTGTGCGCGAGGAGACCTGTCCGTCCATAGATATAGCCATTGCCCCCGATTGGCTTCAGACGCAATGCGCGAACGCCGTGAAACGGCTTCTCCCTCACGGCAAGCTCATATACGTGCGGCGGAGTGGCGCCCTCCATGCGTTTATGGACGTTACGCGGGTCATCCAAATTGGCGCCTCGGCCCGAGTGCGCCTCTAATGCCGCGCCATTGGGTAGATAGACCATATGCGCCGAGATATCATAGACAGCCGTCCATCGATCCAATCCAGACAGGCCGTTGGATGCAAATCGATTGTCAACAATGCTGGCCTCCGGCGACGCATAAGTCAGCGCGGGTTCCGAAAGCGACGGCCCAGAGTTATTCGGGGCGACGGCGAGTTCCGAGGAAAATGCGCGTTGATCCGATTGCACGGCTTCCACAGGCGGTTTTGCCAGAAAACGCCATGGGAATTGCGATGGACTGTAGAGTCGGGTCGTTGCCGCTACCGAACCGACGAACAAGCTGAAAAAGAACAGGACTTCAAATCGCCTAGCGAGCGGAGCCTCAGAATACCGCCATATCCAAATGATAAATGCTAAAGGCAAGCCAGCAATAGCTATTGTGTAACTATAGGGCCATTCCATTGGGCGTCCTATCGAACTAGGCGCGTTTGCGCGTCGAGGTCGTCGTAATTAATACATCAAGTTTATTGAGTTGGCTGTTGCAGGAAGGTCACACGGCCCGGCCATTAGGCAATGACGCGTTCAATCACCGACGCCGTTCTGGAAGCGCCTCGCGACGTTTTCGCTCGATCGTCGGACAGCCGCCTTGTTCAGCTTCACGGGGATCACCGCCACGCCGTCGGCGCGGCCGTTGTCACGAGTTTCTTTCGTTGCAATGCGGTAGTTTTCGGCATCTTCTCCTCCTTTACTTCGACAGCTGACGCTGTCGCCAGCACGACCCCGCCAAGGCCATTTAACCCGCGAGGTGAGGAGAGAAGCGCCCGAAATCGTGCCCGCCTGTATGTCCGAGCAACGCTCTCTTACGCAAGGAAGTCCAGAGAAAGGTCAGCGGCTGCAAGCTGCGCCGAAACAACCTTTCAGTCCCCAAGATGAAAAGGCGTCGCTGCCGCTCGTTCGGCAGCCCTCGCTAGGTATGCGTGAAATGGGGTGGATCTTCGAAGCCTACAAATGTGGGCGTGTGATTGGTGACGATGAGGTTGCACTCATCTACTCTCCCATCGACACGCCGGCCGGCGAGCGGCATGGACAATGGTCGAACCCGTCCATTTCGTCGAGGGCCGAAGTGGGCTGGTCGATGATAATGATGTCAGGGCGCTTCAACAGCACGCGCGAAGCATCCCGATCCTCATTGACAATCTGATCGCCGGCGGGGCTGTCGCATGGACCGCGGGTCAACGCGGTTCATGGTGAGGTGAGGAGGACGCCCTCATCGCGGCGAAGGCATAGTACCGTTCCGACGGCTTCACCGCGGCGGTCGCCATGGGTCGAGATCGTTATTTTGGCGCCAGCGGTCGTGGGAAGCGCGCAACTTCTGGGTTCGCTACAGAAATTGAGCGCCACGAATGCGCGTTCTTCGCCAGAAACACGCTCGTAGGCGAGAATGTCATCGCTAGAGCACAAGAGACGCCATTCGCCCTTGTTGAGCGGGGCACGTTCGCGCCTGTAATGGAGCAGCTTTCGCGTCAAGGCGAGGATCGATGAATTTTCGTCGCGCATTGTCGCGACGTTGCGTGTCTCGCGGTCTGGCGTCAGCGGCAGCCAAGGTTCGCGCGTCGAAAATCCCGCGAATTGCCCGGCGTCCCATTGCATGGGTGTTCTAGACGGATCACGGCCGACGCCGAGATCCGGCTCGCGCTTCGCCCAAGGGTCCCGCACGCGATCCGCCGGAATATCGACATGGCCGATCCCGATTTCATCGCCGTAATAGAGCGTCGGCGTGCCGCGAAGCGTCAGGAGCAGCATCGTGGCGATCCGCGCCTGCGCCGAGCCGACGCGCGCCGCAATGCGCGGCCTGTCGTGATTGCTGAGCACCCAGTTCGGCCAGGCGCCTTGCGGCAGCGCCGCTTCATATTTCTCGATCAATCGGCCGATCTCGGCGGCGTTCCAGCGCGCGTCTAGAAGCTGGAAATTGAACGGGAGATGGACGCCTTGCAGCTCTTTGCCGTAATAGGCGACTAGCCTCTCGATCGGCAGATAGATTTCGCCGATCAGCAGGCGATCGTCAAATTCATCGACCACCCGTCGCATCTCGGCGATGACGTCATGTACTTCGGATTGGTCCGAGGAATAGGTCTGGGCGAGACGAATGATGTCGGGCCCTTCTCCGGTCCAACTCGGATTGGCGGGATTGTCGCGGAAGGCGGCGTCCTTGACGATATGCGAGATCACATCGACGCGAAATCCGTCGACGCCGCGCCGCAGCCAAAAACGCAGCACGTCATGCATTGCCGCGCGGACTTGCGGATGGCGCCAGTTGAGATCGGGTTGCTCTGGCAAGAATGAGTGCAGATAATATTGTTGCGTTTGCTCATCCCAGCTCCAGGCGCCGCCGCCGAAATGGCTGAACCAATTGTTCGGGGGCCCGCCGTTTGGCGCGGGATCGCGCCAAAGATACCAGTCGCGCTTGGGATCGCTACGCGCGCCCTTGCTCGCTAGAAACCAGGGATGCACATTGGACGTATGGTTTGGAACGAAATCGACAATGATCTTCAGTCCCTTGACATGCGTCTCCGTGACAAGCGCATCGAAACCTGCAAGCGAGCCAAAGAGCGGATCGACCTCGCAATAGTCGGCGACGTCATAGCCGAAGTCATGCATCGGCGAAGGATAGAAGGGCGAGAGCCAGATCGCGTCGACGCCGAGCCAGACAAGATAGTCGAGCCGGTGCCGCACGCCCTCGAGATCGCCGACGCCGTCGCCGTCCGAGTCCTGAAAGGAGCGCGGATAGATTTGATAGACCGTTCCTGTTCGCCACCAGGCGTGCGGCATGTGCGCCTCCAACGCGCGTTAAGTCGAAATCATGCGCAAGCTTCCGGTCAACAAATTTTTCCGGTCCGCGCTGAGTCCGACCAGAATGTCGAAAGCGCCGGGCTCGAACATGAACTCCATATCCTCGCCTGGAAAGGAGAAACTTTCTGCGGTCAGCGTGAAAGCAACTGTCTTGCTTTTACCGGGCTCCAAGGCGACCCTGGCCCAGGCTTTCAACTCCATCAGCGGGCGCGCGACACGCGCCGCGACGTCATGAAGGAAGAGAAAGATCGTCTCTTCCGTCGCAACCTCGCTCTCATTACGCGCATCGACGCGCACCTCGACCTCATCGCCGCGCTGGAATTCAAGCCGATTGACGCGAAGATTCGCCAAGGTCACGCGCCCATAGGAAAGGCCGTGGCCGAAAGGAAATTGCGGCTCGACAGGAAGATCGAGATATTTGCTGCTGTAGAAATTGTTTGCGTCGGGCGGGCGGCCGGTCGATCGCGACGCATAAAAAATCGGAACCTGCCCGACATCGCGCGGCCAAGTGACGGCAAGCCGCGCGCAAGGGTTAAAACGGCCCGTGAGCACATCGGCGATGGCTTGGCCCGCCATATCGCCAAGGAACCATGTGGCGAGCACAGCCTGCGCTTCCTCGATAAGCCAGGGCGCGGTCAATGGGCGCCCGCTAGAAAGGAGCGCGATCGTCGGCGCGCCGACCGCGATGATCTTTTCCGCAAGCTGGCGTTGCTTTCCAGGCAAGCCAGGCGTCGCGCGACAGGCCGCTTCGCCGCTCATGCCGGCGGATTCTCCCAGGCAGAGCACGACGACATCGGCGCTTTTCGCCAGGACGCAAGCGAGTTCAATACCCCTCTCGTCGTCGCACTCTATCGAGACGCCCGCGCAGTGAATAAGGTCGCAATCCGGCAAGGCGGCCTTGAGCCCTTCGAGGATCGTGACACAATTTTCAGCCGCCCCGGCCGCCGACCATGGACCAAGCATCTGCACGCGCGCATCCGCCAAGGGTCCAATGACGGCGATCCGGCACACATCCGCGGCAAGCGGCAAAATGCCGTGATTGGACAGCAACGTGATCGCGCGCCGGGCGGCGTCCAGCGCCAGCTGCCGATGCGCCTCCTGCGCGCCTTCAGCAGGCGTCGCGAACCGATAGGGATCGTCGAATAGTCCAAGCCGCTCTTTTAGTCGCAAGACGCGCGCGACGGCTGCGTCAATGTCGGCTTCGGCCACCAGGCCGCGCGCCAGCGCCTCCGGCAGGCAGCGCAGGTAGGCGCCGCTCACCATATCCATATCGACGCCCGCAGTGAGCGCAAGGGCCGCCGCTTCGACAAGATTGCCGGCGACGCCATGCTCGACGAGCTCCGCGACCGCCGTGTAATCGCTCATGATGACGCCGTCGAAATCGAGTTTGCGCCGCAAATATCCGTTCAACAGCTTGTCGTGCGACGTCATAGGAACGCCGTTGACATTGTTGAAGGCGGACATGATCGCCGCGCATCCCGCTTCGACGGCGGCGCGAAACGGCGGCAGATAGACTTCGTGCAGCATGCGCTCCGAGACATCGACAGCCGCATAGTCGCGGCCTGCCGTAGCGGCGCCGCCTGCGCAGAAATGCTTGGCGGTCGCCGCGAGCGCGCCTCGACCACCAAGGCTCTCGCCCTGAAAGCCGAAAACCTTCGCCTGCGCGAATTTCGATCCGACAAACGGATCTTCGCCCGGTCCTTCCGCAATCCGGCCCCAACGCGGATCGCGGGAGACGTCGAGCATTGGCGCGAAGGTTAGATGTATGCCCTCGCACGCCGCCTCGAGCGCCGAAGCGCGCGCCGTGCGCTCCCATAAGAGCGGATCGAAAGCGCCGGCTTCCGCAAGCGGTATCGGAAAGATCGTGCGATATCCATGCAGAATGTCGAGGCCGAAGATCAGCGGCACGCCCAATCGAGTCTCCTCGACCGCGAACCGCTGCGTCCACGCAACGGCATCGCGCCCCCAAAGATTGAAGACGCCGCCAACCCGGCCAGCGCGAATGTCTTGCGTCGTTTCGCTCGGAACGATTGGGCCAGTGACGGCCTGCCCGGCCGTGACGAGGTTGAGCTGGCCGAGCTTCTCGTCAAGCGTCATGGTGCGCAGGAGAGAATCCATCCGGCTCATGGCGTCGCCCACATAATTATCGTCGTTTCTATCGGCGCCCGTATCGGCGCGGACATGGGCCTCGCCTTAGCGGAACGATCTGTTCTAAACTGCTTGTATAACAGATCGTCCGGCCGCTGACGGAGTGAAACGGTCGGAGACAGCGCCGTAAAATGCTTGGGTGAGACACCTCGAGATGACGGATCGAGACGACATGCAGCAGGAGGAAAAGGCTCGGCGAACGACCGCGGCCGGAGATCTATGGCCGCATCTCAAAATGATCCTCGACGCCCTGCGCGCGTCTCGCCAAAGATTCGCGCTCTATTGGCTGGGCGGCGCTATCATCGTGATCGTCAGCGCGACGGCCTATGGCCAGATTCGGCTAAACGCTTGGAATAAGCCTTTTTACGACGCGCTGTCGCGAAAGGAGCTCTCCGCCGTTACCGAGCAGCTTTTGGTTTTTGCCTATATCGCCGGCGCATTGCTAGTTCTCAACGTCGCTCAGACGTGGCTGGCGCAGATGGCCAAGCTGAAATTGCGCGAAGGGCTGACGCGGGACCTGTTCTTTCAGTGGCTGAAATCGCATCGCTGCTTCCGCATCGCGAGTCTGGGCGAAATCGGCGTCAACCCGGACCAACGCATTCATGCGGACGCGCAGCGGCTCGCCGAGGTCTCGACGGATTTGGGAATCGGCCTTCTGCAGGCGACTTTGCTGCTCATAAGTTTCGTCGGTGTGCTGTGGGAACTGTCGGAAGGCGTCACATTCGAGGCGTTGGACAGAAAGATCGTCATTCCGGGCTATATGGTTTGGTGTGCACTCCTTTATGCAAGCGTCGCGTCTTTCGCCAGCTGGCGTGTCGGGCGCCCGCTGGTCGAGCTCGGCGCCCAACGCTATGCGCGCGAATCCGAAATGCGTTTCGCGCTGATGCATGTCAACGAATATGGCGAGGCGATCGCCGTATCTCGCGGCCAGAAGCTGGAAGAAGATCGTCTGCACCAGGAGTTCGATCGTCTTCTCGACGTGCTGCGCCGAATTGTCACCGCAACCACCAATCTGACATGGGTCACGGCTGGATATGGGTGGTTCACCATCGTCGCGCCCATCATCGTCGCCGCCCCCGCTTATTTTGCGGGAAATCTCACCTTCGGCGGCTTGCTCATGGCGGTGGGGGCTTTCACGCAAGTGCAGCAGTCGCTGCGCTGGTTCGTCGACAATGCTGGAACGATTGCCGATTGGCGCGCGACGCTGCATCGCGTCGGCGGCTTTCGGCAAGCCTTGCTCGACATCGACAAGGACGGCTTGGACGCTCGTCGCATCTCATTCGAAGAGACGTTCGACGATCGGCTTGTCCTCGACGAATTATGCATTCTTTCGCCTGCCGGGCTTACGAGCTTAAGCGAAGGGCATGTCGAGATTGCGCCCGACCAACATGTTCTCATCGTCGGCGAGCCGAGGTCCGGCAAGACCCGGCTGTTTCAGGCGATGGCGGGATTGTGGACATCCGGGAGCGGACGCATTCGTCTGCCGTCGGCGGAACATGTTCTCTTTGTCCCGAAGCGCGCCTACATACCCGATCTTTCATTGCGCGCGATTCTATCCTACCCGTCGCCGTCGAACGGCTACCCCGAGGAAGCCTATGTCGCGGCGCTGATGCGCTTCGATCTTCAACATTTGGCGCCATGGCTCGATCGGGTAGCGCGATGGGAAAAGGAATTGACGGATACGGAGCAGCAACAACTCGCCTTTGCGCGCGTTCTGCTGCACAAGCCGCGCTTCGTCATCGTGGACGAGGCGATAGAATCGCTCTCACCCCATGCGCGCCAAACGCTTTTCGACGTCTTTGGACAGGAACTGACGGGAACGGCCCTGATCTATGTCAGCGGACCAAGAAGTCAGGACAAGTTCTTTGGCCGCGTCATTTATTTGACCTTGGATACGCGCAACCGCCTGCCGGAAATTACGGCGGCGTCAGGCGCTCCCTAAGCCAGCCGGAGCTGATTTCCCGTCACGTTCTCCGCGTAATCGCGCAAGACCGCCCCATAATCCGCCGAAGTCGCCGAGCGTCGCATGTGCGATTTCGGGCAGCGCCGGATTCTTGCGCGGCAGCGCCTGCAGGTGCGTCCATATGCGATCGATCGGAATGCCTACTTCGTTCATCATCGAGCCGCCGATGACGATGCGGTCTGGCGACCAATGCGCGATCGCATTGTGCAGAGCGCGCGCGGTTATCCTGGCGAGTTCATCCCATATAGGATGATCCTTGCCGAGATCGCGCGGAGGAATGTTGAAGCGCACAGCGATAGCGCGGCCCGAGACAAGCTCCTCAAAAGTGCGCGTCGAATCGTCGACAAATTGCTCGCCGATTTCGAAACCGTAAGTCGCACGATCGATTTGAGCGTCGACGATGCGCGCGCCGTTCACGCCCGTCGAGATCGTGACATAGGCGAGGATCGCCGAGCCTTTACCCGCGCCTTCCGTCGCTTCGCCAAGGCCGACAAGCGCCGTGTCATTTTCCAGCACGACGCGCGCGCCGAGAGCGCCTTCGATGTCGTCGGCAATCGCGGCGCCATTCCACTTCAGAAGATTGGGCGCATGAACCAAAACGCGCTTATCGCGTGACAGCACCCCTGGAACGCCGATCGCCACGTCTTCGATCGACGCGCCCGCCGACACCTTTACAGCTGCAGCGTACAGAGCGTCGAGCGCTTCTCGGTAGTTCTGCCGCGTATCGAAGATGACGGGTTGTAGGAACGCACCAAGATCATGAGCGCCTGCGAGTCGCGTCCTAGTTCCGCCGATATCGATGACGACATGCATCTTGCTAAACATCCCTGACGATGTGCGCTACCCATCGTTCCGTTTTTGTTGCATGAGCGCATCATGCAGGTAGGCGATCGCATGCTCCAGCGTGAAGAGCCGATTGTAGTGGGCCTCGGGAATATTGACCCCCAGTCGATCATGAATGGCGACGACGAGATTGGCAAAATCCATCGAATCAAGATCAAATATTTCACGTAAATCATCTTGATCGCGAGCCAACGCGAGATCGGCCTCGGGCGCGATGTCGCCAATCAGCTCCAGAACGATCGCTCTAATTTCGGCGTCCGTCATAATTTATCCGGCTCCTGTAAGAGACGCCCGACTGCGGCGAGATACAAGCCGCCGATATGGCCGTCAGTGACCCTATGATCCGCCGCGAGGCTGACGGTGACGAGCGGATGACTCTCGATGCGCCCATCGACAACCCATGGACGCACGACCACACGGCCAAATCCGACAATCGCGACCTGCGGAGGATAGATAATGCCGGTCACCGACTCCGCTCCTCGATCGCCGACGCTCGTGACGGTAATAGTGGGAGAAGTGAGTTCGGAGCTACGCAAATTCCCGCGTCGCGCGCGCTCCACCAGGTCGCGCATGGCCGCCATCAGTTCGGCCAGCGATTTTCTGTCGGTGTCGCGTATAGCCGGCGCGATAAGCCCACCGCCTCGCAATGAGATCGCCCAGCCGACGTGAATGCTCGAAGCAGGAATAAAGGCGCCGTTTTCATAAGCGCCGTTGAGCTGCGGTTGCTCGCGCAAGGCCAAGGCCGCAGCCCTGAGAAAGAGCACGGCGGGCAGAATGCGTTCGACTGGGGGTTTCTCGGCGTTGTATCGCTCGATCCAGGTCGAGGCGGTGTTTAGGTCAACCGTTTCGGTGAGGTAATAGTGCGGTATTTCCCGCTTCGAACGACTCATTGCGGCAGCGATCGCTTGGCGCATTTGAGAAAGGTCGAGGCCTTTTTTTTTGGCCGGGCGCTGCACGAGCTTTGCTCCGCTCGCGTAGGTTTCGATATCGGCGAGCCGGATCGATCCCTCAACGCCGGTTCCTTTCACGATCATTGTTGGGTCGAAGCTCAATGCCGCCGCACGACGCCGCGCCGCGGGCGTAATTTTTAGTCGCGAACTCGGCGCCGCGATGACCGGCGTCGGCGGCGCCTGCGCCAATATTTGCGGCCCCGGCTTCAGCACAGCGACGGCGGGTTCAATGAGAGGCGGCGGGGCGGCGCCGGGCGCGCCGTCAATCTGCGCGAGAACCGTCCCTACCGGAACGCGCTCGCCCTCGGGAATGAGAATGTTCGAGACGACGCCCTCCAGAAAGACTTCTACCTCTATCGCGCCCTTTTGCGTCTCGACCACCGCGATGACGTCCCCGGATTTGACGCGATCGCCGGGTTTCACAAGCCATTCGACGAGCGTGCCGGCCTCCATGTCGGCGCCGAGCGCGGGCATTTTGAAGTCGCTCATGAAGGACGGACAAGTTCGCGCGCCACAGCAACGATCGTGGCCGCCTGCGGCAGACAAGCGTCTTCGAGATGCGCCGCATAGGGTATCGGCGCCTCGCGCGAACAGACGCGCCGCAAGGGCGCGTCAAGTTCAAAGAAGCCTTCCTCGGCGATGCGCATGCCCACTTCGGCGGAGATCGAACCGCTGCGCCAGCCTTCATCAATGATGACGCAGCGGCGGGTCTTTGCGACCGAGTCGAGGATCGACTTCGTGTCGAGCGGCCTGAGCACGCGCAAATCGATGACTTCCGCCTCGATCCCCTCGGACGCCAATGCGTCGGCCGCCTGCAGAGTCTTGAACAGACTGCCGCCATAGGTGATGAGGCTTACGTCTCGTCCGGCGCGACGCACTTTCGCGTGCGCGATATCGACCTCCTTCATGTCCGATGGAAGATCGCCCTCCATATTGTAGAGCATGACATGCTCGAAAATAATCACCGGATTGGGGTCGGCGAGCGCGCCCTTCAACATGAAGCGCGCGTCCTCGACCGTGGCGGGCGTCAGGACGCGCAGTCCGGGGATATGCGCATACCAGCCCTCGAGACTGCGCGAATGCTGCGCGGCGACGCGTCGCCCGCCACCGGTGGTCATGCGAATGACTAGGGGGATCGCGAATTGCCCGCCCGACATATGGGGAATGGTGACGGCGTTGTTGACGATCTGATCCAGCGCCAGCAGACTAAAATTCACCGTCATGATTTCGACGATCGGCCGCATCCCCACCATGGCGGAGCCGACGCCCGCGCCGACGAAGGCGCTCTCTGAAAGCGGCGTGTCGCGAATGCGTTCCTCGCCGAATTCCTCTAGAAGCCCCTTCGTCACCGCGTAGCAGCCGCCATAGCGGCCGATGTCTTCCCCCATCAGGAAGACGCGCGGATCGGAGAGCAGCGCATCGCGAAGCGCCTGCTTACAGGCTTCACGATAGGTCAGCCGCGTGGCGGCGGCAGTCGCTTGCGGCGCATTCACGATGGAACCTCCTCCATCGTGACGAAACGTTCGAGTTCTGAAACTGGCTCAAGGGGGCCAGCCTCGGCGAAAGCAACCGCCGCCGCGATTTCTTTGTCGACTTCCTCTTCAATCGTCGCAAGCTCTTCGGGCTTGATCAAGCGATTGGCTTCCAGCCAGGTCTGGAAGCGGACGATCGGCCCCTTTTTGCGCCAAACTTCAACTTCATCCTTCGAGCGGTAGAGTTGCGCGTCGAACATTGAATGCGCTCGAAATCGATAGGTTCGGCATTCGAGAAAATAGGGCTCGTTTTCGCTGCGTATTCTGTCAATGGCGTTTCTCGCCGCGCTTTCGACGGCGACAACGTCCATGCCGTCCACCTTCTCGCCAGCGACTCTGTAGCCCGATGCTTTGTGCACGAAGTCGATGTCGGCCTCCGCGCGTTCAACCGCCATGCCCATGGAGTAAAGATTATTCTCGCAGACGAACAGGATCGGAAGCCGCCAGAGGCTGGCCAAGTTGAGCGTCTCGTGGAACTCGCCCTCGTCGACCGCTCCTTCGCCGAAGAAACAGGCCGTGATAGCGGATCGTCCCTGCATCTTGTCGGCGAGCGCAACGCCGAGCGCCAGCGGCATCCCTCCGCCGACGATGGCGTTGCCGCCATAGAAACGACGCGCCCGATCGAAAAAATGCATCGAGCCGCCGCGTCCACGGCAACATCCGTTGAGTTTACCCATCATTTCGGCCATCAGGCACTTCGGATCGACGCCGCGAGCGAGCGCCTGGCCGTGTTCGCGATAGGTCGCGATGACGGCGTCGTCTTGCGTCAGCGCCTCCATCACGCCGACAGAGACCGCCTCCTCGCCGTCATAGAGGTGAAGAAAGCCGAGAATCTTTTGCGCCTGATAGAGCTCGACGCATTTGGCCTCGAAACGCCTGATGCGGATCATCGCCTTCAAGAGATGCTGCATGTGTGCGTGATCGAGATGCACTCTCTTGATCATCGCTCATCGCTCTCCAGCGTCGATAGATCGCCTTCCGGCAGCCCGAGCTCGCGCGCCTTGAGTAAGCGCCGCATGATCTTGCCGCTGCGGGTTTTCGGCAGATTGGCGCAAAACTGGATTTCTTTGGGCGCCACGGCAGCGCCGAGCCTTTTGCGGGCGTGTCCAAGCAGTTCCTTGCGCATAGCTTCGCTCGCTTCTAATCCGAGCTTCAAGGCGACGAACGCCTTGACGATCTCGCCGGCGATTGGATCCGGCTTGCCGATGACCGCCGCCTCGGCGACGGCGGGATGCTCCATGAGCGCGCTTTCGACTTCGAAGGGGCCGATGAGATGGCCCGACGACTTGATCACGTCGTCGGCGCGTCCAACGAACCAGAAATAGCCGTCACCGTCGCAACGCGCGAGATCGCCAGTCAGATACCATTCGCCAGCGAAGCATTTACGATAGCGCGCTTCCTCGTGAAGGTAGCCGCGCATCATCGATGGCCAGCCGCTTTTGAGCGCGAGCTCGCCTTCTTGGCCAACGTCGGCCGTTTCAACTCCGCCGTCTGGCTTTCGCCTGACGATTGCCGCTTCGATGCCCGGCAAGGGCCGGCCCATCGAGCCGGGCTTGATGTCCATCGACGCGAAATTAGCGATCATGATGCCGCCCGTTTCGGTCTGCCACCAATTATCATGGAACGGCAGGCCAAAGGCCTCTGCGCCCCACACCACCGCCTCGGCGTTCAGCGGCTCTCCAACGCTGGCGGCGAAACGCAAGGCGGAAAGATCGTAATCCTTCAAGGTGTCAGCGCCGAGCTTCATCATCATGCGGATGGCGGTGGGAGCGGTGTACCACACGGTGACCCGTTCCTGCGCGAGCAGGCCGTACCATGTGGGCGCATCGAATTCCGCCTCGACGACAATATTGGTCACGCCATGCGTGAGCGGCGCGATGACCCCATAGCTCGTTCCAGTCACCCAGCCCGGGTCCGCTGTGCACCAGAAGCGATCGTCGTCATGAAGATCGAGCGCATAGAGTCCTGTCGCGAAATGCGTTACTACGGCCTCGTGCACATGTATGACGCCCTTGGGGCGGCCGGTCGTGCCGCTGGTGAAATGCAGCAGCGCCGTCTCCTGCGGATCTGTGGGCGCGATCTCAAAGGCGTCTGAGGCTGTTTGCGTGAGCTTGCGCCAGGAATGGACGCCTTCGCCGGGCTCCTCGGCGTCGACGAGAATGACATGCTCAAGCCTGGGCAATCGCCCTCGCAGCGCTTCGACCTTACGCCGATAAAGCGTTTCGGTCGTAACCAAGACGCGCGCGTCGCCGATTTCCATGCGGGTCGCGATCGGCTCTGGCCCGAAGGCGGAGAAGAGCGGCGTGACGACGCATTTCATCTTCAACGCACCCAGAATGGCGACATAAAGCTCCGGAACGCGGCCGAGTAGAACGAAGACGGCGTCGCCCGGCTTAACGCCCATGGATTGTAAGGTGTTTGCGAAACGATTGGTCTCGAAGGCCAGTTCGCGATAGCAATAGTCGCGACGTTCTCCGGTCTTCCCAATCCAACGCAGCGCCACCCGATCCGCGCGAAGCCCGTACGCATGTCGATCCACTGCTTCGTAAGCGATATTCAGGCCTTTGCTGTGCGGTAAGCCGCTCAAACCCGCTCGCGCCGCCTCCCAGTTGAACGTGGCGCAGACGGCGCGATAGTCCGCAAGGTTTGGCGGAACCGCAAATGAGGCCGGATCCTTCTGGATCGTCGCATATCGAGCAGCGTTTTCAGGGGCGCGCATCTAATGCTTCCCGTAGCCACCACGCTTCTTCTTCCATCGTCCAATATGCGGTGTCGATCAGAGGCGTTCTCGCGTCGGACTTGGCCAATTGAGCTTATGCAACAGCTCCTTAATGGGCAAGAACCCGATGACGACCTCAAGGCGACGCCGCCATGCGCCATAGCGCCGCGGCTATCGCCCAATCAATTTCTTGAGCTCCCGTAGCGGCCGCGTGTTTATGACATCGCTAGGCTCCAACCATCCGCGACGCGCCTGGTCCACGCCATAGCGCATGTATGCGAGACCGGCGGTCGAATGCGCATCCGTGGAGATTGCTATTTGCACGCCCAATTCCTTTGCAGCCTTGGCGGCGACGTCTGTCAAGTCAAGGCGATCGGGCTCGGCGTTAAGCTCCAGGCAGCAGCCGCGTTCCTTGGCCGCCTTCATCACGCGATCCATATCAATGTCATAGGGCGCGCATTCTTCGATCAAGCGACCGGTTGGGTGGGCCAAGATCGATACATGCCGATTGTCCATCGCCCGGATGATGCGCTCGTTTGCTCGTCGCGCGACAAGTCGAATTTGTAGTGAACCGCGGCGACAACGATGTCGAGCCGCGATAAAACCTCGTCTGGCAAATCGAGACTTCCGTCGGCAAGAATGTCGACCTCGACGCCCTTCAGCACGGTAAAGCTGCGTAATTTGGCGTTGAGACGGTCGATCTCGTCCATCTGGCGCAACATGCGGGCGCGATCCAACCCATGGGCGATCGTCACGCGCCGGCTATGATCGGTCAACGCCATATAGGCGTAACCGCGCGCTTTCGCCGCCTGCGCCATCTCGGCAATCGTCGCGTTTCCGTCGCTCCAATTGGAATGGACATGTAGGTCGCCGCGAATGTCGGACAATTGCACGAGATGGGGCAGCGCATTCTTCTGCGCGAGCGCGATCTCGCCCCGATCCTCGCGCAACTCCGGCGGAACAAATTGAAGACCGAGCTTCTTGTATATTCCTTCCTCGGTTTCGCCGGCGATGGCTCGGTCCTCGTCGAACAAGCCGTATTCATTGAGTTTCCAGCCGCGATCGTTCGCGATATTGCGCAGGGCGATGTTATGAGCTTTTGAACCCGTGAAATACATCAGAGCGGCGCCATAGCTCTCTTCCTTGACGACGCGCAGATCGACCTGAATCCCTGAACGCAGGACAACAGTCGTACGCGTCGGGCCATGGGCGAGCGCCAGCGCGACATTCTCATATTCGACGAGCCTGTCGCCGACCGGCGCCGCATGGGCTGTCGTCGCAAGAATATCGAGATCGCCCACGGTGTCGCGACGGCGCCGAAAGCTCCCTGCCGCCACGACGCGGCCGCCATCCAAGCCGCGACTGAGCCAATCGATCAGCGCGCCCGATTCCGCTTCGGCGAATGGCAATTTGAAGCGCTTCGCGGCGACGGGCTTGGCGAGCGCCGCCAAGATATTTTGTTGGAGCTTGGGGCCGAAGCCGGGAAGCTCGCCCAATCGGCCTCGCCTTGCCGCGCGGCGAACGTCCTCGATCGAACGAACGCCGAGATTCTCAATGAGCAGCTTGACGCGTTTCGGGCCAAGGCCTGGAATGGCAGCGATTTCGCCAAGATCTCCGGGAAGCTCGCGTTTGAGCGACTCCAGCCGGTCGAATTTGCCTGTCTCGACAATCGTCGCGATTTTGCTCGCCAGATCTTCGCCGATCCCCGGCAGTTGCGCGAGGTCTTCGCCCTCGCGCAACATCGCCGCCACGCTCTTGGGAAGACTCTCAAGAACGCGCGCGGCGCGCCGATAGGCTCGCGTGCGAAACGGATTATCGCCCTTGATCTCAAGGAGCTCCGCCGTCTGGTCGAACATCGCGGCGATTTCGGCATTGTGGACAGGCATCCCAACGCCTCCGAATGATTGCGCGTCGTCGCGCCTAATGCCCTAGTCGCGCAACGCTCTTCGCAGAATCTTGCCCAGATTCGTTTTCGGCAATTCGTCTCGAAACTCGATGACCTGCGGAACCTTATGGCTCGTGAGATATTTACGACAGTGCGTCCTGAGCTCGGCATCCGTCAAGGACGGATGGCGCTTGACGACGATCACTTTGACAGCCTCTCCCGAAACCGGATCGGGAACGCCGACCGCGCCGACGTCCTGCACCCCGGGATGCATGGAAATGACTTCTTCCACTTCATTGGGATAAACTTTGAAACCGGAAACATTGATCATGTCCTTCTTGCGATCAACGATGCGCACGAAGCCTTTCTCGTCCATTGTCGCGATGTCGCCCGTCTGCAAGAAGCCGTCCGATGTCATGACCTTCGCCGTCTCTTCGGGCTTGTTCCAGTAGCCCTTCATGACTTGCGGACCGCGCACGCAGAGTTCGCCGGCTTCGCCGACAGGCAGGTCCGCGCCCTGTTCGTTTTTGATGGCGACTTCCGTCGAGGGAATCGGAACGCCGCACGAGCCGTTGTATTCGGCCAGGTCCGTTGGATTGCACGTCACGACGGGCGACGTCTCGGTCAGGCCGTAAGCTTCGATCAGCGTCTTGCCGGTGATCGCTTTCCATTTGGTCGCGACAGCTTCCTGTAACGCGGAGCCGCCCGAGGCGGCGATGCTAAAACTCGAAAAATCCAGCAGCGCAAATTCAGGACTATCGAGGAGCGCCTTGAACAAGGTGTTGACGCCGGGAAGGCAGGTGAATCTGTATTTCGCTAGCTCCTTCACGAGTCCCGCTATGTCGCGCGGATTAGCGATCAGCACATTGGCCGCGCCAACCTTGATTGCGAGCAGGCAGCTGACCGTCAACGCATAGATGTGAAAAAGCGGTATGGCCGTAATCACCACGTCGCGCCCTTCCCGAAGCACGGCGTTCAAATGCGCGTGATGTTGCTGGAGGTTAGCGACAATGTTGCGATGCATCAGCATCGCTCCTTTCGGCACGCCGGTCGTTCCGCCGGTATATTGCAGAAAGGCGATGTCGTCGGGCTCTATCGAGGGCGCCGTCCAAGCGAGGTTCGCGCCCCGCCGCAATGCGATGCGAAATTTCACCGCGCCCGGAATGCTCCAAGCCGGCACAAGCCTCCTGACATATTTGACGACAAAATTGACGAGCGTTCCCTGACCCCAATCCAGCATGTCGCCGATCCGCGTCGTGATGACATGCTTGATCGCCGTCCGGGGCAGCGCTTCTTGCAGAACGGACGCAAAATTTTCGATGATGACGATGGCTTCGGCGCCGGAATCCGCCAACTGCCGTTCGAGTTCGCGCGCGGTGTAGAGCGGATTGCAATTGACTACGACATATCCCGCCCTGAGCGCCCCGAGCATCGCGATGGGATATTGAAGAATGTTGAGCATCATCAACGCGACGCGCGCGCCTTTTTGAAGTTTAAGCTCCTCGCTCAAATAGGCTGCAAAGTCGCGGGACAGGCGATCGACTTCGGCGTATGTGAGAGTCGCGCCCATTTGAATAAATGCGGGCTTGTCCGAAAATTTCGCGACGCTCCGCTCAAAAAGATCGGCGATGGAGCGATAAGCCCTGACATCGACTTCCGCAGGGACTCCCGCGCTGTAGCTTTTCAACCAGATCCGCTCCATTGGAGCTCATTCCTTCAATAGCGCGGGCTCCGTGATGCGAGCGCCGGCGTTTTCGTCATGTGGGCAGCGCCACGCGCTCATGACCGAGGTCTGGTTCGCCGCAACGCTCCAATATCTTTTCTCGCGTCGCATCACGCAACGCGACCGCGGCTTCAAAATCTTCGCCTGCAGGCCTGATCGGCGCGCCGATATGCACGGTGATGGCGCCGCGCCGGAACAGCCATGAGCCGCTGCGCAGAATCGAACGTGTGCCGCAAATTGTGATCGGAACGACAGGAAGCCCCAATTGCGCGGCGATCGAGAAGGCGCCGATATGGAACTCCAATAGTCCTGGCATCCGCGAAAAGGTTCCCTCCGGGAACCAAATCAGCCGAACGCCGGCATGCGCCGATTCAAGGGCCGCCCCAGCGTCGGCCACGCCGCCGGCCGGGTCGGAACGGCGAACGAAAATCGCGCCCAAGCGGCGCAAGAAGGGTCCCGCGACGATTTGATGCGCAAGCTCCTCCTTCGCAATGAAGGAGATTTCGCCAGGGCAAATCGCAACCAGCACAGCGCTGTCGAGATAGCTGGAATGATTGGCGACGATGATGGCGTTATCTTGCGGCAGCGGCGCTTCGCGCTCGACCGTCAGCCGGCACCCAATCAAGCGAAAAAACAGGCGCGCGCCCGCGCTGACGATGTGATGGCGCCATGCCCGCTTTGGCACCAATATCACGCACGGCCATACGCAGACAGCGATCAGGGCGAGCGCAACCCAAGCGTAAGCATCAAAGGCCAAGGTCGTTAGGTTCGACAAAGCGCGACTCAGCCGAGGCCCAATGCCGGCCAGGGCAATGCGCAAGAGCTGCCAGCGCGGGCTTGTGCTCTTGATGTGCAATTGACCGGTCTCGAACATCGCGCGGGCGGCGGATCGACGTATTTTTCCGCTTGAAGTCTTTGGGACCGAGTGCGGCGGGACGAGAACGACTTCGTCCGGCGCGAAGTCGAGCAAGGCTTGAGATGCCTCGACAATCGATTTTCGTAAAGCTTCCCGGCGCGTTTCATCGGTCAGGCGCGTCTCGGCCATGACGATCAGCCGTTCCGTTCCGGCGCGCGCGTCGAGCGTTGGAAAAATCGCGACGCAGCCTTTTCTCGCCCCTTCGATCGATCCGACGGTCTCTTCCAGTTCTTGCGGATAGATGTTGCGTCCCGCGCGCTTAATCAAATCCTTGATGCGGCCGGTGATGAAGACGTCGCCGCCAGCGATATAGCCACGATCGCCCGTCTCCAGCCAATCGCCGTCGAACAGAGCGCGCGTCTTTTCGGGATTTTGGTAATAGCCCCGCGTCGCCGATGGCCCCCGAAATTGAATGCGGCCCTCCCGGCGCTCGGGCAATTCGCGACTTGCGTCGTCGACGACGCGAATTTCGTGACGCGGGAGCGGCCACCCGCACGCCACCAAGGAGACAACTTCCGCACCCTCCGCCACCGCGATGCGCGCGGCGCCGTCTCGATCCAGCGCGCGTCGATCGACGCGATCAATGAGAGGCCCTCTACCGAGCGGCGGAAAGGCGAGGCCGACCGCGTTTTCTGCGAGACCATAGACCGGCGTCATCATCTGCGACTGAAACCCATAAGGCGCGAATCTTTCAGCAAAGCGCGTGATCGATATCGGGCTGACGGGCTCGGCGCCATTCAGGATCGCGCGCAGTGATGAAAGATCGAGGCCCGCGATCCTCGTGTTGCTGATCGATTTGAGGCAGAACTCATATGCAAAATTAGGAGCCGCCGAAATCGTCGCCTTATGCTCGCAGATCGCCCAGAGCCAGCGCGCGGGATCGGCAAGAAACGACAGCGGCGACATGATCAGGACCGGCGCCCCATAATAGAGGCCGCCCAGCCAACAGCCGATCAGGCCCATGTCGTGATAGAGCGGCAGCCAGCTGACGACCCTGTCCGCGGACGAGGCCTTCAACGCCGAACCCATGGCGCGAATATTGGCGAGAAGATTGCCGTGAGACAGCACGACTCCCTTGGGGTCGCCCGTGCTGCCCGACGTATATTGGATGAGAGCCGTCGTATCCGCCGTCGCCGGCAAAGGCGCCGGCAAGGCTTCCGCTTTGGCGAGGTCCGGGACCGTCATGATGTCCTGCAACGCGCCAACCAAACCAAACAGCAAATTGCCGACGATCCGTATGTCGGCGCTGGTGATGAGCGCGCTCGCCTCGGCGTTCGCCAAGATACCGGCCTGGCGACGCAGGTGATCCTCAATCTGCGACAGTCGAAACGGCGGATAGATCGGCACTGGAATCGCGCCGGCGAATAGAACGGCGAAAAATGCGACGAAGAAGTCACGGCCCGTCGGCAGCATGATCGCAACCCGCCCCCCCGGTCGAACGCTGCGTTCAATCAGGCCGCCCGCGGCTTTGCGCGCGTCGTGATAGAGTTCCCGGTAGGAGAGCGGTTCCGGGGAGCCCTCGCTGCGCCAGAGCAACACATGCGCACGGTCGCCATGATGCTCCGCATGCGCGATGAGCGCCTCAATCAAGGTGCTCGCCTCGATCGGCTCCTCCACCGACTCAAGCGTTGGAGGCGCAGTTCGCGGAATAGCCGCGCTTTGAGGGATATCCAAACCTGAGGCGAGAAGGGCGTCTACGAGATCGCATGGGCGATCGGCCTCGCCGATCAGCCGTTCCGGAAGCTGCGCCTTGAATTTACGATTCAGCCGCAAGAGCAGTTCCGCCCGCGACAGACTGTCGAGCGCCAAATCGCGATCGAGATCGCTGTCAAGCCGCACGAGGCGCGGATCTATCAGGTTTGGATGCAGTTCAACAACAAGCTCGCGCACGATCTGAAGAACTGCCGCGTTGAGGTCGTCACCCGACAGTGACGCCGCGCTCATCTCAAGGTCTTCAGTTTGACGCTTCCTCTCAGCTTGATCAGTCAAAACGCCCGTTCCTGCCACAGAGTTCTTTCATGGCGATGCGTCATTCAATTTATGCTCATCTCCAGCATCGTAGCTATAAATCATGGACGCAGATCATCGTCGCGTCCACGTGCAAAACATTCCGCTGACGTGATCTATCTCAAGGCCGACGTTTTGCGACGTCAATCATGCGCGCCAAAATCCGACACAAAGGCGTTAATGCGCGAGCATGACCTAAAGCGCGTCGACCGAGCGAGCTGGCGATCAAGCGACAGCGCTCACGCATAGACCCAATATGTCAATTCAAACCTGCCATTTGGCCTTCGGCGCGGCAATGTTACGGCCCCAAGGGCGGGGTGTAGTGCGGACTGGTCCTCTCTCAAACTATCGCGAGCGCGCGTTCCTGATCTGCGAGGAACTGACCGCGAAGGATAGTCGGATTTGACACCGCCTGCGAACTTATTCCACTTCCGACGGTTCGTCCCAAGCGTCTGCTGTCTCGTGCAATTGTTCCGCGTCTTCTTTGCGCAGACCCAAAACGCCGTCGAGATCCGCTTCGGGGGTCGGTTGCTGCAGCAGCCCAGCGTCTTCCAGCTTTTCGATGTCGGGTGGATTGCGCAGGCTCCCCAATCTGAACGGCGTTCTCCGCCTCCAAGTCCTTCAACCGCTGACCTGGTCGCTCTTCAGTCCGCGCCTCCCGTCGACGCCTCTCGGCGACTGCCCCTGCTGATTCCTCGCCGTCCTTTGGCGATTGACGCCGCGCGGCTGGAATTTAGCTGGTTAGCTTCGACGACAACGAGGAATTCTTCGTCGGCAATGCTGCAGGCGAGGCCGTCCCTGCCGGAAAGCGGATGCTATTTCGTATGAGAACCTTCAGAAATCGCTTTAACGGCGATGCTAACGAGAGCGTGAAATTGGACCGCTTTTTCAGCGGGCACAAGGAGGATTGCGCTCATAAAGCCAATCGAACCAGCCAAGAATGCGGTGACCACGAAGGAATTAAGCGCTTCTGCTACCTTGCGCGCCGGCCCCGCCTGAATTGGCTCGCCGTTCCGCAGTGGATGTATCTCGACAAAATCGCTTGGAGTCCTGCTCCTGTTGTCGCGCCATGAGTCGCTTGCATGTGATTGAGCATGCGGATCACAGATTTTACGATCGTCGGCCGACTCATCCTGTTCGACTTTGCTGTAAGTGAATTCTGGCCGTGATTTCACCTTCGAATAATCTTCTCCTTGACGGACGGAAATATCGTCTCCGAAATATGCCGTCCCGCCGGTCGGCATCCCTGTTTGGGACTGCGGCGAAGTGGCTTCAAACTTTTCTCTAATTTGACGCTCATGCTCCCGCTGCTCAAGAATAGAGAGACGTTGTTCGAGGAGAAGAAATCTTCGCTGCAGATTTACGACAGTCACGCCGCTCAAAGGCTTTTCATCGTTGTTAGGAAACTCCTGCCCAGGCGGCGCCGCTCCCGCCGGCTTTTGCTCGTTTCGGCGGCGCTCTTCTTCCCTTTGCAAATAGGCGATCGGTGTCCAATCGCTGAGAGGTGTCTCGCTCATTTAGCTTCCCTCTTCCGCGCTTTAGGTGCTTGGCGCATTGAGCCGACGGTCGGACGAATAGCATGACGACCCAGAAGCGATGTACATGGAAAAATGTCGGAGCATTGCTGATTTTACGGCGAGCGTGAGGCGTCAGCGACAAAACGCCAGCAGGGGTGAAAAGTTTCACATCACACATTCGGCGTTCGACGGAACAGGCCAGGCGTCAACCTGTCGGCGCGGTGCAAAATACCTGTTTATTCTCCAATTGTTGCGCCGCTGCTCACGCTTGCCTATGATCGTTGCAGCTTGAGCGAGTCGGCGCTGCGCGTACGCCTCATCGGCAGTGTAGTTGATTGTTATTCAGTTATTTGACCGAGTCTGGCTGAGGAGTGCTCAACATGGCTGAGCGCGCATTAATTCGTCGATCCATATCTTTCATTGCGGCCATCTGCTTGATCGCCCCTGGCCTTTCGAGCTGCATCCTTCCGGAAGCCGCGCCCTTGCTCGGGCATGAAAGAAAGAAGCGCATTCTCTACGACGTGATCAGAGGAGTGCAATGCGAAATCAGCAACGCGGTCAGGTATCAGATCAAGCGCGATCAGGCCGGCCAATGGGGGGCGCGTAAGCTCGAATGGCTCGAGACCTGGAACGCTTTGATCGATTTGAATGTCAAAGTCGACGATTCGGTTGCTTTCAATCCGGGGATTTCCTTTCTGACCCCCAATTTGCCCGATGCGGTCGTGTGGCTGGCGAACACCACGCGGCACACTGTGCAGCAATCCTATCGATTCGGCGTCGGCGCAGGCGTCCAATATAATCCCAGTCGAGAGGACATGGTCCAATTCGTTTACCCGTTCGAACTGTTCCTGAATGAAAGAAGAGAATTTGTCGAACTTTCCGATACGAGACCATGCTATTCGATCGCCGGCATTACTATCGAAGCAGATCTTAAACTGCACGATTGGCTCGACGATGTGCTGGAGCCGGTTAAGAAATGCGCCTTTTTGGGGTTCCCGCTCGATGTTGAACAAGCGGAAAAAATGACGATGTTCGCTGGCGAAGCCGAACAGAGCGAAGCCTGCTATAAGACGGACTTCAGAAAAATCCTTATGGGAAATCCGATTTCCACGCTCACCCATCAAGTGCAATTCGCGCTGCGGTTCAACGTCAACGCCACGCCCTCGTGGAGCCTTGTGCGCGTCTCCACGCCAGCAAGCCCGTCGCTGTTCGACGCCAGCAGAAAGGACACAAGCACCCTGCTGATTACCATCGGCCCGCCTTCTGGCAGAACGGCGCTGACGAAGGTCGTCTACCCAAAAAACTCCCGGATTGGCCGGGCCCCGCCGCCGATTGCATCATCCTTGTCGCTATTGTCGCCCGAAATGCTCTTCACCCATCAAGCGTATGAGATTCGAGCTTTTGGGCTGTCGGCTTCACCTTAGAGCGCGGCTCGCGAAAAAGTGGGAACGGGTTTTGACTCGATCACGTTATCTGCATTTGGGCGAATTCGCCCAAATGCAACGTGATCTAGAGCCTCATGAACGGAAGTAGCGCTCCAGCACATTCAGATACACGGCGCAAAGCTGGTCGATGTCGGCGACGCGCGCATTCTCATTGACGGCGTGGATGGTCTCATTGGTCAGGCCGAACTCAAGCACCGGACAATAATTGACGATAAAGCGCGCGTCGGACGTGCCGCCCGTCGTCGAGAGTTCGGGCGTCAGGCCCGTCACCTGCCGCACCGCCTCGATCACAAGTTCGGTGAAGGGACCGGGCTTGGTGATGAAGGAGACGGCGTTCGACGGCGGGAATTCGACTTCGACATTGGCGTTCGGCGCCGCCGCCTTGATCACCTGCAGAATGCGTTCCTTCAGCGAGTCATGCGTCCAGACGTCATTGAAGCGCACGTTGAATTCGGCGCGCGCCTCGCCAGGGATGACGTTGACAGCTTTGTTGCCGATGTCGATCGTGGAAAATTCAAGATTGGAGCGCTCGAAATGGGTCGTGCCCTTGTCGAGTTCATGCCCCGAAAGCGCGTCGACGATGCGCGCGATGATCGGCGCCGGATTTTCCGCGCGATGCGGATAGGCGACATGGCCCTGCTTGCCGATGACGCGAATGCGCCCGTTGAGCGAACCGCGCCGGCCGATCTTGATCATGTCGCCGAGCGTCGAGACATTGCTCGGCTCGCCGACGATGCAGTGATCGAAACGCTCGCCGCGCGATTGCGCCCATTCGAGGAGCTTCACGGTGCCGTTGATCGAAACGCCTTCCTCATCGCCGGTGATGAGCAGCGAGAGCGTTCCCTTCGGCGCGCCATGCCGCTCGACGTAGCGAAGCGCCGCCGCGACGAATGCGGCGATGGCGCCCTTCATGTCCGAGGCGCCGCGGCCATAGACGCGGCCGTCGGATATTTCCGCGGCGAAGGGGGCGTAACGCCAGCGTGCAATATCGCCCGGCGGCACGACGTCGGTATGCCCGGCGAAGGCGAGATGTGGCGCGCCTTCGCCGATCCTGGCGAAGAGATTGTCGACATCCGCCGTCCCTGGCGCGGTGAAGACAATTCGATGCGTCTCAAATCCGGCGGCCTTCAGCGCCTTTTCGACCACGTCCAGCGTGCCGGCGTCGACCGGCGTTACGGACGGACAGCGGATGAGTTCGCGAGTGAGCGCGACAGCGCGGGATTGGGTCATTTGGCCGATAATATCAGAGGCGCCCTTCTCCCGCTTGCGGGAGAAGGTGTCCCGCGGAACGCGCGACGGATGAGGGTGATGACGGCGCAATCGGCAGTGGCGCCCTCAGCCGACCCGGCGAAAGCCCGTCGTTCTCGATGGGCGTCTTTACAGACGCCCATTGGCCGGGCCACCCTCTCCCGCAAACCGGAGAGTGATGCGCCAATCCGCTCATCAGCGCCACTTCCTCATGCTCGGGGCGCGCCGGATTCATTCTCGCGCCAACCCAGTTCATAGATGGTCCATAGAGCGGCGGCGACAAAGAGCGCGTCGACGCCCCAGACATACCAGCGGGACATGACTTCGGCGACGTAAGGCTGGAGAAAATGGGCTGCGCCGGCGATGAGCGCCAGGAGTGGCGCAAGACTCGCGAGGCCAAGCGGCGGCGAGAGCTCCCGATCGCGAAAGCGCTTGGCCGAAAGATTGATGAAGCTGACAACGCAGAGCATGACGGCGAAAGCGTAAAAAATGACATAGGCATAGGCGAGGATCGTCATCGGCGCAAAGAAGGGCGTCGTCGTCAGATCATGGGCCGAATAGGGCTGAAGCGCGAACCAGATCAGCGTCAGCGACAGAAGAACTGCGACGAGCGCGGCCGCGCCGCGCCGCCAGGTCGCGCGATCGATGCGGCCCTGCTCGGTTTGATAGAGAAAGCGCAGGCGCGCGGCGTCCATCAATCCCTCAGAAGCTCGTTGATGCCGGTTTTGCTGCGCGTCTGCGCATCGACCGTCTTGACGATCACCGCGCAATAGAGCGAGGGGCCCGGCGCGCCGCCCGGCAAAGGCTTGCCCGGCAGGCTGCCGGAGACGACCACCGAATAGGGCGGCACATAGCCCATGTGAATCTTGCCGGTGGCGCGGTCGACGATTTTGGTCGAAGCGCCGATGAAAACGCCCATGGAGAGCACTGAGCCCTTGCCGACGACGACGCCTTCGACGACCTCGGAGCGCGCGCCGATGAAGCAATCGTCCTCGATGATGGTGGGATTGGCCTGCAGCGGCTCCAACACGCCGCCGATGCCGACGCCGCCCGAAAGATGCACATTCTTGCCGATCTGCGCGCAGGAGCCGACGGTGACCCAGGTGTCGACCATGGTGCCGCTGTCGACATAAGCGCCGAGATTGACGAAGGACGGCATCAATATCGCACCTGGCGCGACATAGGCCGAATGGCGCACGATCGCGCCCGGAACGGAGCGAAAGCCCGCCGCCGAATGCTCGCCCGCGCCCCAGCCGACGAATTTAGAAGGGACCTTGTCCCACCAGGTCGCGCCGCCGGGTCCGCCGGCGATTACCGCCATGTCGTTCAGGCGGAAGGACAGCAGCACGGCTTTTTTCAGCCACTGATTGACCTTCCAGCTTTCTGGACCATCCTGGCGGTCGATTTTTTCGGCGACGCGCAGCTTGCCGGCGTCGAGCAAACGCAGCGCGCTGTCGACAGCGCGGCGGACATCGCCCTGGGTCTCGGCGGTGATATTGGCGCGATCTTCGAAAGCGGCGGTGATGAGCGTCTCAAGTCCGGTGTGCGACATGAAATTCCCGAGATGATGCGGTGATTGCTGGCGCGGTTGTAGGAGTCTGGCGAAGGGAGTCAACAAGGGGGCGGTGGCGAGCAGGAAAGGCGGCGCGGTTCTAACCCCTCACGCTGAGGACCAAGGAGCCGCCGAAAGCGGCGTCTCGAAGGGCAAGGACTGCAATGCATTGATGGCCGGACCACCGGATTTGACGATGATCGGGCGCAACGAAGAGAGACCTGGCGCAAACTTTCGGCGTCATGCCCGGCTTGTGCCGGGCATCCACGCGGGAAACCATAAGCAAGCGCCGCAGCGCAAAGAGGCACGATAGTCTCATGATACGCTCAACATTTGTACAGACCATGGCGCGCTACAATCGCTGGCAAAACGGCAGCCTTTACGCCGCCGCCGACAGCCTGTCGGACAAAGAGCGGCGCAAGGACCGCGCTGCTTTCTTCAAATCAATTCATGCGACTCTCAACCATCTTCTCTGGGCGGACCATATGTGGCTGAGCCGCATTGCCGACGCCCCGAGGCCTTCCACGCCGCTGAGCAAATCGGCTTCCTATCGCGACGATTGGGACAGCTTGAAACAGGACCGCCTCGCCTGCGACGACAGGCTGATCGCCTGGGCGGACGCCGTTACCGACGACTGGCTCGCCGGCGAGCTCATCTGGCGTTCAAGCCTAATGCAATCGGATGTCGCCAAGCCGAAGTGGCTCGTCGTCAGCCACATCTTCAATCACCAGACCCATCATCGGGGCCAGATTCATGCGATGTTGACGGCCGCCGGCGCCAAGCCGCAAGACACCGATCTGATCTTGATGGAACAGCTTACGACTTAATCCCCAATCAATCCCTCCAAAAACCCCACCAAATCATCGGTCACGAAATCCACATGCGGCTCGTCGCCGGTGGCGATTTCCCATGTCTCCCGCTCCGGGCCTTTGTCGTGGGACGGCAGCACCAATACCGTCGTCATGCCGCGCGCATGCGGCACGACGAGATTGCGGTCGATATCTTCGAAAATCGCCGCGCGCTTGGGCGCGATCTTCAGCTTCTCGAAGAAGCGCATGTAGGCGCCCTCATCAGGCTTGGCGATGAACTCCGCGGCGATGATGTCGAAAATATCTTCGAAGACATGATCGATTCCAAGCTGCTTCGCGGTTTCGATCGCGTGATGGCGCGAGCCATTGGTGAGGATCAGCTTGCGACCGGGCAGCGCGGCGATCGCTTCCGCAAGCGAGTGATTATGCGCAAGCGATGAGCGGTCGATGTCATGCACATAAGTCAGATAGGCTTCGGCGTCGATCCCGTGTTCGGTCATCAGCCCGCGCAGCGTTGTGCCGTATTGGCGGTAATAATGTTTTTGCAGCGCGCGCAGCGAAATCGCGTCGAGGCCGAAGAGCCGCATCATGAACAGCGTGATGCGCGCATCGATCTTTGGCCAGAGATCGGCGGTCTGCGGATAGAGCGTATTGTCGAGATCAAACACCCATGTGTCGATCCCGGCGAAGCGGGATTTGTCGGGCGAGAGTTTGGTCATCGCGAGAGACGCCGCCGCATGTCATTCCCGCGAAAGCGGGAATCCAGAGCAATGCGAGCGATCGTTGTGGTTGCTCTGGATTCCCGATCGCGCTTCGCGCGTCGGGAATGACACTGATTCATCGCGCTAGTATCTCCTCGACCCATGACGGGACGGTCTCGCTCGCAGGGCCGTAGCGTCTGTCGTCGAATTCCTCGGCGTTTTCGGAAGCCTCAAGATTGAGTTCGCAGCAACGCAAGCCTTTCGCCCGCGCCTCGCGCACAAAGCTCGCCGCCGGATAAACCGCGCCAGACGTGCCGATGGCGACGAAGAGATCGGCCACATCGAGCGCCGCATATATCTCGTCCATATAAAGCGGCGTTTCGCCGAACCAGACGACATGCGGGCGCAGCGCGCCGTCGCAGTCGCAGCGCGAGTCGACGGCAAGATCGTCGCGGTAATCGCTCACGGCACCGCATGACGCGCAACGCGCTTTCAGCAATTCGCCGTGCATGTGAATCACGCGGATCGATCCACCGCGCTCATGCAGATCGTCGATGTTCTGCGTCACCAGAGTCAACGCGCCGCCACGCTGCGCAAGGCTAGCTTCCAGCCGCGCCAGCGCTACATGAGCGGCGTTGGGCGAAGCGGCGATGAGATTGCGCCGCCGCGCATTGTAAAACTCATGCACCAGCGCCGGATCGCGGGCGAAGGCTTCGGGCGTCGCGAGCTGTATCGGATCATGGCGCTTCCACAGCGCCGCGCCCGGCCCGCGAAAGACGCCGAGCCCGCTCTCGGCGGAAACGCCCGCCCCGGTGAGAATGAAAATGTTCATCTGAGGACTCGCTGTCCTCCACCCGTCATGCCCGCGCTTGTCGCGGGCATCCATGCCGTGACATCGCGATCGGCCGGAGATTCAAACTCGCTTGTGCATCTCCCTAGTGAGGGCGCGGCTTCTCGGCGTGGATGGCGGGCGCAAGGCCGGCCATGACGCGCTGAAGAGGACCCTATGTAACGTCCTTTCACCGCGTGATCAGCGTGCCGGCGCCATGATCGGTGAGCAGTTCGATCAGCACGGCGTGCGGTAGTTTCCCGTCCAGGATAACGACGCCCTCGACCCCGCGCTCGATGGCGTACATGCAGGTTTCGACTTTCGGGATCATGCCGCCGGTGATCACGCCTTCGGCGATGAGGCCGGGAATGTCCTGGACCTTCAGCTCCTCTATGATGTTCTTGTCCTTGTCGAGCACGCCCGGGACGTCGGTGAGGAAGATGAGGCGCTTGGCGTGAAGCGCGCCGGCGATGGCCCCGGCGAAGGTGTCGGCGTTGACGTTATAGCTCGCGCCGTCGGGACCTTGCGCCACCGGGGCCAGCACCGGAATGAGTTCGCGGCCCAGCACCTGATCGAGCACGGTCGTGTCGACCTTGTCAGGTTCGCCGACAAAGCCGAGATCGACGCCGTCGGGGCGCTCCAGCTTTTTGGCGGTGACCATGCGCCCATCCTTGCCGGTCAAGCCGATGGCGCGCCCGCCCTCGGAATTGATAAAGCCGACGATCTGCTTGTTGATGGCTCCGGCGAGCACCATTTCGACGACGTCCATCGTCTCTTCGTCGGTGATGCGCAGGCCGTCGGCAAAGCGCGACTCGACGCCGAGCCGCTTCAGCATCGCGCCGATCTGCGGCCCGCCGCCATGCACCACGACCGGATTGACCCCGGACTGTTCGAGCAGGACCATGTCGCGCGAGAAATCGCGCGCCACCTGATCGTCGCCCATGGCGTGGCCGCCGTATTTCACCACGACGATGGCGTCGTCATAGCGCAGCATGTGCGGCAGCGCCTGCATGAGAATGCGGGCCTGCTGGAGCGCGGTGTCGGCGGCGTCGGTCATGACAGTTCCTTGCAGGCGCCTCGCAGCATTCCTCGTCCTTCGAGACGCAAGCTTCGCTCGGTTCTCGAGATGAGGAAAGCTCAGATCGCGCCGCATATGGGCGAAATCGTCCAAATGCGGTTTAGCGTGATCGATTTCGAAAGCTCGGAGCGCGGTTCAAGCGAAAAAACCGGGTTCCACTTTCTCGCTGCGCTTTAGAGCTCCGCGCCCAACTACCCCGCCCCGCCCGTCGTATTCAAGCGTTTCGTTCGAAAAGAAGCCGCGCCACGGCGCCGCGTAGCGCGCCGATCCCCTCGCCGCTTTGCGCCGACGTGAATATCACCTCGGGAAACGCCGCCGGCCGTTTCTCCAGCGCCTTGACCGTCGCGGCGAGGACCTCGTCGCGCTCGGCCCGCTTCAATTCGTCATGCTTGGTCAGAATCGCCTGGTAAGAGACAGCCGACTGATCGAGGAGATCGAACATCTCTTCGTCCAGGGGCTTCACGCCGCGCCGCCCGTCGACGAGCACGAAAACGCGGGCGAGACTCGCCCTGCCCTTCAGATAGTCGCGCATCAGCTGCGACCAGCTCGCAACCTTTTCCTTGCCGACCGCCGCGTAGCCATAGCCCGGCATGTCGACGAGGCGCAGGCGCGCTGCGTCCGGCGCGCCGCCGAGCGCAAAGAAGTTGAGCTGTTGCGTGCGGCCCGGCGTGTTGGAGACGCGCGCCAGCGTCTTGCGATTCGTCAAGGCGTTGAGGAGCGAGGATTTGCCGACGTTCGAGCGCCCGGCGAAGGCGACCTCCGGCGGGCCGATCGGCGGCAGATCGCTCGCCTTGGCGCTCGCGAAGATAAAGTCGCAGGGGCCAGCGAAGAGAACGCGGCCCTGCTCGGAAAAATCGGTCTCTGTTGTGTCTTGCATGAGATCGGCAGCGGCAGATCGGCTGTCGGCAATCGGCTTATCTGCTGCCGACTGCCTAAGACCGACTGCCGCCCTTACGCGCGCTGAAACGTCTTGCGCAGATTGTCCCAGAACTCGAACTTCACGCCGGCGCGCTTCATGATCACGCCCTGTTGAACGATGGACAGGAGATTGTTCCATGTCCAGTAGATCAACAGTCCCGACGCGAAGCCGCCCATGGTGAATGTGAAGATCACCGGCATCCAGGCGAACATCGTCTTCTGAATCTCGTCGGCGGGTTCCGGGTTCATCTTCATCTGCAGCCACATCGAGACGCCCATCAGCAGCGGCCAGACGCCGAGCGCCAGATAGGGGCCGAAGATCGCGACATGGGTGGGATCGAAAGGCAGCAGACCAAAGAGGTTGAAGACATTGGTCGGGTCGGGCGCCGACAGATCCCTGATCCAGCCGAAGAAGGGCGCGTGACGCATTTCGATCGTCACGACCAGCACCTTATATAGCGAGAAGAAGACGGGAATCTGCACAATCACCGGCAGACAGCCGCTCGCGGGATTGACCTTTTCCCGCTTGAACAGCTCCATCTGCTCCATGTTGAACTTGTGCTTGTCGTCGCCGTATTTTTCCTTCAGCTCTTTAATTCTTGGCTGAATCGCCTTCATTTTGGCGATCGACTGATAGCTTTTGTTGGCGAGCGGCAGGAAGGCGAGCTTGACGATCACCGTCACCGCCAGAATGGCGAGGCCGAAATTGCCCAGGAGCTTGTAAAGGAAGTCGATCAGCCGGAACATCGGCCTTGTGATGAAGTAGAACCATCCCCAGTCGATCAGCAGATCAAAGCGTTTGAGGCCGGGATTCTGCTTATAGGCGTCGAGCACGTCGACGACTTTGGCGCCGGCGAAGACATATGTTGTCGCCTCCGCGGGTTTTCCGGGCTCGACCGTGGTCGGGTCGCTGACCGTATCCGCCTGATAGGTTTTCACCGCGCCGCCCATTGAAGCGTAGCGCGCCTCCATCGGCGCATTCTGATTTGGAGCGACGACCGCGGCCCAATATTTGTCCGTCAATCCGACCCAGCCGCCGACCCCTTTGAAGGTTTTGGCCGCATCGGTCTCCTTCTCGATCTTGTCGTAGGTGACTTCCTGTCCGGCGTCCCCAACGACGCCGACGAAGCCTTCATGCAAAGCGGCGTAGCCTGCGGACGGCGGATGGCCGACGCGGCTCACGCGCGCATAATTGTAAAGCGTGACCGGCTTGTCGGCTTTGTTTTCGACGCTGTCCTTGACGGTGAAGAGATATTCGTCGTCGACGGCGATAATGCGCTTGAAGACGAGGCCCCGGCCGTTGTCCCAGGTGAGCGTCACCGGGCTTGTCGCGGTCAGCCTGTCGGAATCGGTCGTCCACAGCGTCTCGGTAGTAGGCAGAACGGGCGCGTTCTGCGTTTCGGCGGTCAAATAGCCGAGCTCGGCGTAGTAGGCGCCGGGAGCGTCCTCGGGCGAAAGCAGCGTGATGATCGGGCTCGAGGGGTCGACGGTCTCGCGATAATTCTTCAAGGAGACATCGTCGATGCGCCCGCCCTTCAGCGCGATCGAGCCGGAAATCGACCTTGTGTCGATGGCGATGCGGGGGCTGAGCGCCAACGCTTCAGCGCGGGTCTTGGCCGCTGCCGTGGCGGGAGGCGCCGCCGTCGCCTTTTGCTCGGGCGCCCCAAGCTTGGGAACCTGCGCGAGCCGCGCTTGCTCCGACTGCGAACGGCGCTGCTTGTCCATCTCCGGGAAGGCGTAGAAATAATCCCACAGGCCGATGAAAATCAGCGACACGGCCGCGGCGAGGAGCATGTTTTTTGTGTTCTCGTTCATGGCCGCGTCAGCCTGTCTTCCTGTTTGCGTCTTAGTCCCGCCGCGCCGCGATCATTCAATCTGGCGAGTCCTTCGGTCATCTGCGCGAGCAGTTCGGGAAACGGCGCTAAGAGGGCGGCGCGCCGCGCGACGAAGACGTAGTCGCGACCAGGCGTCCCGCCAAGGGCGCCGCCGAGCCGCAGGGCCTCGCGAAGTCTGCGGCGGATGCGGTTGCGGTCCACCGCCCCGGCGACCTTCCGCGTGACCGTGAAGCCGAACCGGGCCGGCGCATGCGCGTCCTTTTGCTCCTGCGGCGCCATCTGCACCGTAAACGCCGGCAAGGCGACGCGCGCGCCGCGCGACGCCCGCATAAAATCTCCGCGCCGGCGCAGAACCTCTGGGCGCGGGGACTTCTCATCGTCTGCGGGGACTTGCGCCGTCATGCAGCCATCCGCCTCGCCCGCATCGCTCCGGATCAGGCCGAGAGGCGCTTGCGTCCGCGTGCGCGCCGCGCGGCGATAACGTTGCGGCCGCCGACGGTGGCCATGCGGGCGCGAAAGCCGTGACGCCGCTTGCGCACGATCTTGCTGGGCTGAAATGTCCGTTTCACCGTTCGTCTCCGCTGGCGAAAGGGACGTCTTGGCCCGCTCCCGCGCTCGTTTTGCCGATCGCCGCCCACGGCTCCGCCGCAGACCGCTCAAATATGGTTCGGCGCCCGTAACGACGCACAGCCGTCACAAAACATTCGCCGCCCCTTTTGGAGCGGCGCCGATCGCACGCATATAGGAGAAAGGGCGCGTTCAAGTCAATGTTTGTCGCGGGCCGGTTTGCGACCGAGCCTCGCAAAAAAAGGCCTAGCGCGGCGCGGCCGACGATCAGCGAGTTGAAGCCCGGCTGTCTCGATTCAAAGCGCTCCGAGAAAGGCGACGATCGCCGCCTTTTCTTCCGCGGTCAGATCCAGCGGGTGGATCTTGGGGTCGAGCGACGGATTGCCTCCCCCGCCGCGGTCGTAGAATTCCACAACCTCGGCAATCGTGCTCAAGCTTCCGTCGTGCATGTAGGGCGGACTCTCGCTTACGCCGCGCAGCATTGGAGTCGTATAGGCCCAGCGGTCGGCGGGCGCATTGGTGATCTCAAACCGGCCAATATCCTTTGGCGCGCCGGTCAGTGCGAGGCCGACCGCCGCCAGGTCGACATGTTGGAAGACGCCGGGCGCGAGTTGCACCAGCCGTTTGCCGCCGCCTGTCGCCTCGGACCGAAAGGCGACCCCGGTATTGTGCCAGGACTGGTCGGTGAAAAGCGCCGTCTCGGGTCCGATCGTATGGCAGGCGGCGCAGCCGCCTTTTCCGATGAAAATCTCGTAGCCTAGCCATTCCTGAGGCGTCAGCGCCGCCTTCTCGCCCCCGTAGAGCGCGCGATCGAAGCGCCCGCCGCCGCGCAACAGCGAGGCTTCATAGGCGGCGATGGCGCGGCCCAGCGTGCTCATTGTCGCGCCTTCGCCCGGAAAGGCCGCCTCGAACAGCGGTCCATAATCCGCGTGGGTGCGAAGGCGGGCGATCAGCGGACCGATGCCGCCGTTGCCCATCTCGTCAGCAGCGAGCAGCGGCCCCCACACCTGCGCGGCAAGATCGGTCTCGCGACCGTCATGGAAGAGGAATTTCTTGAAGACGACATTGTAGAGCGAGGGCGCGTTACGCCGCAGCGATTGCCCCTCCATGCCGATCGAAAGCGCGCTCTGGTTTGATGCGAAGCCCTGCGCGGGAATGTGGCACATGGCGCAGGAGAGCGTGCCATTCGCGGAAAGGCTGCGGTCGAAGAACAGTTTCTCGCCGAGCTTGCGCATCGCCGGCGTTCCGGCGACCGTGGCGGGAATTGGAGGAAGCCCCAACGGCGGTGTGATGGCCTCCGCTGCGGCGCTGTTGACGCAGCCGATCACCATCACTGCGAACGTCTGCAAAACGCGCGCGATACTTCCTTCTTGCGGGGCGGTCGCGACCAATAGCGCCACGCGTGGGAGGAAACGCGACGCCAACCCCGAGCGCTTCGCGGTTCGACCTCTGCCGCCCTTGCACTGCTTCCTCGCGGCGCCCCTTGCAATGAAGGATGGCGCGACGCTCATTTCACCGCTACCGTGTTGCTCGCGTCCGGAAACTCCATCGCGAGCGTCCGCAGGTCGTTCAGCAGGCCGTCCGGCGTCAAGAACGCCGTGCTGTAGATCTCGCGGACCCAGCCTTCGGGATCGATCAGAAATACTTTCAGCATATGATTGATCGCGCCGGTGCGCTTCCCGGCGCGATCGGTCTCATGGGCGATATCCTGTCCCATAGCGGCGAGCAGCGGCGTCATCTCTGCTTCGCTCGCGCCGGTGAGAAAGACCCAGGGCACGTCGCCGCCCCGCTCTTGCGTCTCCAGCATGCGCAAGACGGAAGGCGTGTCGCGGACGGGATCGACGCTCACGAAGACAAGGCGCAGCCTGCCCTTCAGGAGCGGATCGGTCTCCGCCTGCTTTCGCGTCTCTTCAAATGTAGACCAGGCGACCGGGCAGCCGAGAGGATCGGCGCAGCGCGAATAGAAGAAGCCGAGCGCCGTCACCGCGCTCCGCGTATAGGCGGAGAGCGGCGTCCGCTTGCCCTGCGCATCGAGCAGCGACGCGACCGGCATGCGCTGGATCGGATGCAACGCATAGCTTCCCGGCGCCGGCAGTCTCAAAGCCGCCGGCTCCATCGCGAAAGCCGATGTCGCGGCAAACGCGAGCGCCAAGGCGCCCCTGACGCGCGCAAGGTTGCGGCTTGCGCTCACGGCAGCTCAGCCTTTTGGGCGCGCGCGGTGAATTTCATGTGATGCGCGCGGCCGAGCCCTTCCTTGTGGAAGTCAACGACGAAGTCCTGCTTCAGCTCCTTGCCGTCCCAGGAGTAGCCCTTGAGGAACTGCTCGTTCTCGGCGCCCTTCTTGTCCCAGTTGGCGAGCAGCGAGGTCGTGAAATAGACGCGCTTCCCATCCCAGCTTTGCGAGACCATGTTCACCTGCGCGCCGATTTTTTTCGCATAGACCTGTTTGGGCGCTTCCGGATCGGAAAGGTCGAAAAGGCGCGTCGTTCCGTCCATGAATGTGTTGACCCAGAGCGACGTCGCATCGGACGAAATCGAAATGTCGACGGGCAGCGGAATTTTCGATGGATCGCCGACATCGGCGACGGCTTTCGACTGCCATTCGTTCTTGTCGTCCTGCTTGATCAAGTAGAGTTTCGAGGTGAGCGCGCCGGCGGTGATCGCCCAATTGGCGCCGGGCTTGAGCGCCCAGCGAATTTCGAGCGGCGCGCCGGGAACGGAGAACACCTTTAGAGGCTTCATCGCCTTCAGGTCCCACATCGCCATCGTGTTCCCGAAGTTCTTCATCGCGGAATCGTCCTGGATGAGCTGGGAAAGATCCATCATGTAGTTGGTCCAGCCGGTGAAGCTCGACGTCAGCATGCGGTTCTGGGCGGGATTGATGGCGATGTCGTAGCCATAGCCATCGCCGCCGTCATTGAGCGGCATCGGCGTTGTCGTAATGAGTTCGCCGGCGTTGTTGTAGGTGATCAACCCAGTGACGCCGCCATGATCCTTCTTGTTCGAGAGCGCCTGCACCAACATGCGGCCGGGCAGCGCGTAGAACGTATGCGGGCCGACATAGCCCGTGCTCTCGGCGAGATTGTCGATGGTTTTGACGAGCTTCGGCGTCGACGGGTCGGAGCCCACGTCGAAGATGAAAATCTTGCTGTCGTCGAGACGGCCCGCCCAGAGAAATTTGCGATCGTCGGTGAACCCCATGTGATGCGCTTCTCCGCGCCCGCCGACGGAAATCGCGTGAATCACCTTGCCATAAGCCGCAGAGCCGGGAATGACGTCGATGGTGACAAGCTTGTCGGATCCATCGCCGACGCCTCTCTCGCCGAGCGTCCAGACATGGAGATACTGCTCTTGACCTTTGATCAGCCCGGTCATGAAGGGCGAGTTGCAGGTTTCGTCCGCGACTGCGGGCGCTAGCGCCCAAGTCAAGGCAAGCGCACAGGCGGCTGTGCGCAACGGCAAGCTTTTCATTCGAACCTCTCTCCCTTGTTGGTCAGCGTCCATTCAGGCGGTCGCAGGATCTATGATCGCCCTGATTTCGCTAATCCGGTTCGCTGGAAAGCCTCCTTGCTCCGCATGTTCTTTGATCGCTTCCGCGTCGTCGGCGATGTAGACGCAGTAGACCTTGTTATCGGCGACATAGCTTTCGAGCCACTGCGCCCGCGGGCCGATCGCGCGCAGCACGGCGCAGGAACGCTGCGCGATCGCCTGAAGTTCGGCCGGCGTCATCCGGCCGGCGCTGGGAATGTCCCGTTCGATGATGAATTTCGGCATCGGCGCTCTGTCCTTCCTACGCCAAAATTAATATGACCGGTCATCTCATTTTGCGGCAAATGAGTCAGGCCTTGAAGTAGCCGTTGAGCAGCATGTCGCAGAACTGCGTCAGCGGACGCACCGAGCGTTCGATCTTCATGCGCAGCAACGCGCCCTGCCAGACGCTGACGAGAAAATCGGCCATCTCTTTCGCCTCCATATCCATGCGGAAACTGCCCTCGCGCTGGGCCCGGGCGATTCCTTCGCCCAGCTTGTCGCGATAGCGATGCACTGCTTGACGCAGCGACGTCTGGCAGAGTTCGCTCGTATCGCCGATCTCGCCGATGAGATTGCCAAGGAGGCACCCGCCCTTGAAATCGTGACGTTGAGTCTCCTCGATCAACTCGTCGAAATACCCCTTGAGGGCGACTTCGGCTTTGACGTCCGGCCGACGCAGGTGCGCTTCGAGCCGCTGGATGAACGGCTCGACGTAATGTTTGACCACCTCAGCGCTGAAGGCTTCTTTGCTCTCGAAATAGTTGTAGAAGGAGCCCTTCGGCACGCCGACGCTTTGCACCAACTCCTGCAACCCGGTGCCGTGGTAGCCCTGCTCCATCAGGAGGGCGACTCCACGGTCGAGGAGCTTCGCTCTCAGCTCTTTTACGTCGCGTCGGCTCACGGGGTCATAATACGACCAGTCGTCTGATTTTGGCAAGAGCGGCGCAAATCGGCCGCCGGCGCGCGATCCGAATCGACTTTGGCTGGACGTGAATCGCCCCTGTGAACGTTGGCGCCGGCTCCATATACGCGTCGCGTATTTTGTCTTTGCCCACGTGACTCACGACGGCGTATAGATTGGAAACGACGTGATTCGCGTCGCTGTCCGTGTCCTTCCAGACGTTGCGTGATGCGTCCGCCTCGCTTGGCGCCCATGATTAAGACTTTGGGCCGCGTTTGAGGCGTAAGTGAAGGTTTATTAACCAATTCCGCTTACCTTCGCTGGAAGGTCGGTCAGGTCGCTGGGGCGAGGATTCGCCGGCCCGCCGGCGCGCGTCCTTCGCGCGAGCCGGTCGCGGACGATGGAGCTCGGTGGGGAAGCAACATGCGCGTTTTATTGATCGAGGATGACAGCGCGACGGCTCAAAGCATCGAGCTGATGCTCAAATCCGAAAATTTCAACGTCTATACGACCGATCTCGGCGAAGAGGGCATCGATCTCGGCAAGCTCTACGACTACGACATTATTCTTCTCGACCTCAATCTGCCCGACATGTCCGGCTATGAGGTTTTGCGCACGCTCCGCGTCGCCAAGGTGAAGACTCCGATCCTCATTCTCTCCGGACTGGCCGGCATCGAAGACAAGGTCAAGGGCTTGGGCTTTGGCGCCGACGACTATCTGACGAAGCCCTTTCACAAGGACGAACTCGTCGCGCGCATTCACGCGATCGTCCGCCGTTCAAAGGGCCACGCTCAATCGGTCATCATCACCGGCGAGCTGGTCGTCAATCTCGACCAGAAGACGGTGGAGGTCAGCGGCGCCCGCGTGCATCTCACCGGCAAGGAATATCAGATGCTGGAGCTGCTCTCGCTGCGCAAGGGCACGACGCTGACCAAGGAAATGTTCCTCAATCATCTCTACGGCGGCATGGACGAGCCGGAACTGAAGATCATCGACGTCTTCATCTGCAAATTGCGCAAGAAGCTCGCCAACGCCAGCGAAGGCCGCAATTACATCGAAACCGTCTGGGGCCGCGGCTATGTGCTGCGCGAGCCAAGCGAAGCCGCCGAGCGCATCACGGCGTAAGCGAGCGAGCGCCGGATCCCGGCGCAAATAACGATCAGAAGTCTCATGGAAAAGGCTGCGTCGGAGGACGCGGCTTTTTCTTTGCGAGCTGAAGCTCGTCGCGGAACAGGCGTGTGCGCAATCGGTTTAGGCCCGGGGGGCGAACGTTAAGGAGGCGAAGATGAACAAACCCCTTTTGGCGGGAGCCGTTGCGCTCGCGCTTCTGGCGCCAAATCCCTTGCTTGCAAAGTCCCCGTCAAGCGCCGGCGCCACGCAATCGACCCGAGCCGACGCCACGACTCAGAACTTCGTGGACAAAGTCTGGAACATCAATAATTTCGAGATCGAGGCGGGACAGGAGGCTCAGAACAAGGCCAACATCCAAGAATTTCTCGATTATGCCCGGATGATCGTGAGAGACCATGTGAAAGCGGGAAGCGAGCTAAACGCTATTTTGGGGCAAAACGGTTTCAACGCGCCGGACGCGCTCGACGCCGAGCACAAGAATCTCCTGCAACAATTGTCCTCGATCACCGGCGCGCGATTCGAAGAGCAATTCCGGACGCAACAAATCAATGGCCACGAGAAGGCGATCCGGCTTTTCCAGAACTATGCCAGAAACGGCCGGAACGAAGCGCTGAAAACTTGGGCGCAGAATACGCTGCCGACGCTGGAGAATCATCTGCGCGACGCCAAGGCGCTTCCGCGTCCCGTACTGCGCAGCACGCACGCCGAATGATAAGCCTCGAATAGTCGGTTTCGGCAGAACATTTCTGACCCGCGCTCAAGCCTGGCGCGGGTCCTTATTTGACAGGCTCAAAATGAAATCGCTATCCGGGCGCTTCGCGCCCTGATCAGCGCTAGCGCCTTCTCAGGCGGCGGCGCTCTCCGCCGAGCCGTCCGACTCCGTCGTCTGGGCTTGCATCGGAACCGCCTCGATCGTCACAAGCTCAGGCTCGCCCGACACGACGACCCGCATCCCGCACGCCTTTGAGACAAGCCCGGCGTAATAAGCCTGGACCGCGCGCGCGTCGATTGCGCCTTCTTCCGACTCGCCTTCGAGCAGAGCGGGCACGTTTGACGCGACGCGCGCATTGACGCCCTTCGCCTCGATCTTGAACGCCAGCCCCTCGTCGTCGCCCGAGCAGCTCACCGAGATGACGCCACCGCGCGGAATCGCCGCGTCGGCGAGAAGGCAGAGGTTCAGCAGCAGCTTCACTTTGTTCTTCGACATCAGCGCGCGCGGCACGCTCCACAAGAGCTGCGTGCGTTCGTCGGCGATCAGCTGACGGGTCACGAGTTCCGCGTCGCCGGTATCGATCGACGCGCCCTTGGAGCCCGCGGCGCCGAAGGCGAGCCGGCAGAACTGCAGCCGCGCCGAGGCCTCGTTGGCGCTCGACTTGATCAACGCCAAGGCGTGGCCGCGCATTTCGGCGTCTTTTTCCTCTTCGAGGACTTCAAGGCCGTTGACGATCGCGCCGACAGGCGAAATGACGTCGTGGCAAACCCTCGACGACAACAGCGCGGCGAGATCGAGTGGGTCGAGCGAGAATTTGGTCATGGCGCCATCCAATATGGGCGAAGACTGCGATATCCAAGGAAGTTCGAGCTAAACTTCCTGTAGAATGCGCGACGGAATGACTTTACGCGCGAATCACTGCATTCAGGCTCATCGAAACTAGCGGGCGCGGCGCGGAATGCAAATGACGCGCGCCTCAATCGTAAAACCAGCGCAGAGAAATCGAGCGATAATGGAAGATAGAACTTCGCGTTCAGCCGCCGCGTCCGACGAGATCGACAATCTCGCCCGCCTGTTCGCGAATCTCGCGATCGCCGCCGGCGCGTTGGCGATGGAGATTCTGGACAATTCAAGCATAGAGTCGCGCCTCAAGAGCGATGCGTCGCCGGTGACGGAGGCTGACGAGCGCATCGAGGCTTATTTGCTCCGCGAACTCGAACGATCTTTGCCTGGCGTGCCCTTTTTGGCCGAAGAGAGCGCTGCGCGCATCAAGGCGCTCGGCGCCGGCGAGGCCTTTCTATTGATCGATCCGATTGACGGCACGCGCGAGTTTCTCGCCCGCAGCCCTGATTTCACAATCAATGTGGCGCTGGCAGAAAGGGGAGTGACGTGCGTCGGCGCCGTCTACGCGCCGGCGCAAGGGCGCGTTTGGTTTGCCGGCGCGCGCGGCTATGAGGCTGAAGCGGTCCCGGGCCGATCCTTGCCGCCTGCGCAGGATTGGCGCTTCCTTCGAGCGCGGCCGCGGCCCCGAGACGGACTGGTTGCGCTGATTTCAAAATCTCACCTCGACGAGGAGACGAAGGCGTTTCTGTCCAGCCAGCGAATTAAGCGCAGCGTGCCCGCCGGCTCCTCGCTTAAATTCTGTCTGCTGGCCAGGGGCGAGGCGGATGTTTATCCGCGCTTCGGTCCGACAATGGAATGGGACACGGCGGCAGGGGACGCGGTGCTGCGCGCGGCCGGCGGAGCCACGCTCGATCCGCACGGCGCGCCGCTGCGCTACGGCAAGACGGACGCCGATTATCGCAACGGTCCGTTCATCGCCTGGGCGGACCCAGCCAGGCGCGACACCGCAGCAACGCTTCCTTAACCGCGACGCGCAATTGTGACTGGAGCAACGCCGGGCGTCATCTTTGCGACGCAGCTGCGCCCCGCGTCGGCCTTGGTTCGCGCCGAGGCATGCCCTGACATCTGGGATCGGGAGTTTCGTCGCCATGAGCAAATCTTCGTTCAACGCCGCCTCGCGTCGCGACCTCATTCGCCTCGCCGCCGCCTCGGCCTGCGCATGGGCCGCGCCTGGGTCTTTCGCGCGCGCCGCTCAGCGCCCCGAAACCTATGCGAGCGGCGAGATCGTCGACAATGGACACCGCTTTTTCGGCTCGATCTCCCGCGGGCTCGCTGAAGGCGTCGAGCGCGCCTCGCGCCAATGGGGCAGCCCGAACGCTTATATCCTCGGCCAGGAGGCTAGCGGCGCTTTCGTCGGCGGGCTCCGATACGGCGAAGGCACGATGTATACGCGCAACGCCGGCCAGCAGCGGATCTTTTGGCAAGGACCTTCGATCGGCCTCGACGCCGGCGGCGACGGCGATCGGACGATGATGCTCGTTTATAATCTTCCATCCGTCGACGCCATCTATCGGCGCTTCTCCGGCGCCAATGGCTCGGCCTATCTCGTCGGCGGATTCGGCTTCACCGCGCTCAACAGTGACGAGGTCGTGGTCATGCCAGTGCGCGCCGGACTCGGCGCGCGGCTAGGCCTCAATCTCGGCTATCTGAAATTCACGCCGGAATCGACCTGGAACCCGTTCTGAGTTGATCGGCGGAAGGCTCCAGCGGCTCTCTCGCGACGAAGCCGCAAATGCCGCAGGCTTCATCATTGTGCTGCCGGCGCCAGCGGCAGTCCTGACGAATGCTGCAGTCATATGCGGGGCTCGGCCTGACCGGCGCGCGCGCCTGCGCGAGCAATTGCGCGATTCGGGCCACGAGATCGCATCGCTCGCCGCGCCAATGCGCGCAGTCGCTTTGGACGCAAGCTGGCGCGAACTGGATGCGCGCAGCCGGCGCGCCCTGCTTTTGCACCGCAGCCAGAAGGCCTTCATCGGCGACAAGCGTCGTCGCAAAGGCTGCCGCGCTCGAGCGGACGCCGCCGGCTGCAAGCGCCGGAACGCTGGGGCAGCGCAAGGCGCTCATTGAGCGGGGACGCACGAATCGCGGCGCGACGCGCTTGCCGTCGCCGCAAAAAAGGCCGGCAGATAAAGTCATACGGCTCGTCTCCTATTTGTCCGCAAGCGGCCTGCGCCCGCGATTTGTCCGCGTTCTGCGGCGCTCCGGCGGAGAAGTCGTCATCCAAATAGAGGAAGCCGCTGGCCGCGCGGCGGCCGCGCCTGACGGCGGCCAATGACGCGAATCGCCCTGCACGCTTTGCGTTTGGCGGCGTTACGTGGCAAAATCGCGCGCCGTCCGCCTTGAGACGGATCAAGGATTACTGCGTCTTGATCGAACAAGCGATGTATTTTGCGCTCGGCTTTCTCGTCGCCGGGCTTTTCGCCTTGATGTTCCTGCCGGCTTTCTGGCGGCGCGCGCTTCGGCTTTCGATGCGGCGGCTGCAGATGCTTGCGCCGATGTCGATGGAGGAGGTCTTTGCCGAGCGCGATCTGCTGCGGGCCGAGTTCGCCGTCCGCGAACGGCGATTCGAACAGTCGATGGAGGCGGTTCAGGCCTCGCGCGCCAACGATCTCGCGACGATCGGCCGTCATGTCGCTCGAATCGCCGATCTCGAAACCCAGCTCAAGCGCGCCGAAGCCGACAATCGCGACATGAACGTTCGGGTCGGCGAAGCGCAAAAGGTTTTGGCGGAGCGCACCGGACTTCTGGACGCGACCGAAAAGGCGCTGCAGGAAATGACCGACCGCGCCGAAACCCGTGTCGCGCAGTTGCGCCTGATTCGATCGGAGACGGCGCAACTAAATGAAGACGCCGGGGCGCAATTGGAAGGCCTCGTCGCCGCTTATGAGGCGCGCGTCGCGGCGCTGCATCAGCACAATGCCGACTTGCAGAACGTGCTGGAGGCTTTGCGCGAGGAACATGCGCGGGCCGGGCTGTCGGGCGCGCGGGCGACGGAGCTCGAACATCAGCTCACGCATCTTTCAGGAGAGCTCGCAGCGACCCGCGCGCTGGGCGAGACGCTTTCCTGCGAACTCGACGACGCGCGGACCAAGCTCAAAGCCGCCGAGGAACGCCAAAATAGCGAAGCCGACCAATTGGAAGGAGCGCTGCGCGTCGCCCGCGCCGAGGCGAACGACGCCGCCGGCGAACTCGAATCGGCGCGCGCCGACAACGCCATGCTGCAAGGCGCAGTCGAGGCGTTACGCGCGGAGCGGGCCAATCTGCGTCGCGCCGTCAATGGGGCCAAGGGACTTTCCGTCGTTCCCGTCGCGGCGAGCGACGCCGAAATCGCTTCGCTGCGGGAAGCGATCGTCGAATTCGGCGACCGGGTGGTCGCGCAGGATTTTCAGGCGCCGGCCAAGCGCGCCTGACGCGCCGTCCCCAAAACTTTCGCTAGAAAGCGAAACCCGTCTCGCGCGCTGTTGACCGGCGGCGCGCGCTTTGGAACAAGTTGCGCCTTCGTCCGTCTCACGCGAGGCCGCCCTTGCTGTTCGTCGCCCTTTGCCTGGATAAGCCCGACCATGTCGACTTGCGCCTGTCGACGCGCGCCGCGCATCTCGCTTTCCTCGACAAGCACGCCTCGCGCGTAAAGCTCGGCGGCCCCTTTCTCGACGGCGAAACGCCTGTCGGCTCCCTGCTCATTCTCGACTGCGAAGATGAGGCGTCCGCGCGCGCGCTGCTCGGCGAGGACCCCTACGCCCTCGCCGGCCTCTTCGCCTCGGTGGACGTAAAACCCTGGAAGCGCGTGGTGGGAGCGCAGCTCTGATGGCGCATTGGCTGCTAAAAAGCGAGCCGTCGAGCTGGTCATGGGATCAGCAGGTCAAGGCCGGCGCCAAGGGCACCTTCTGGAACGGCGTGCGCAACCACTCGGCCAAACTCAATCTGATGGCGATGAAGAAGGGCGAGCGCGGCTTCTTCTATCATTCGAACGAGGACAAGGCGGTCGTCGGGATCGTCGAGATCATCAAGATCTATTATCCCGACCACACCGACGAGACCGGCAAGTTCGGCATGGTCGACGTGAAGGCGGTAAAGGCCCTGAAAAAGCCGGTGACGCTCGCCGAGATCAAATCCGAGCCGCGGCTTAAGGATATGGTTCTCGTCAACAATTCCCGCCTCTCCGTGCAGCCGGTGACCGACGAAGAATGGCGGGTCGTGCTCGAAATGGCGGGCGAGAAAGCCTAGTCCGCGAACCTGTCGCCAAGCCGATCTGTTGCAGATATGCCACATCCGTCCCGAAACGGAATAAAAGCGCCGTTTCAGCATAAGTTCGGATTGCGAAATGTCTTTTGCCTTGCTCAGTTGCGCTCAGGCTTTTTGTAGTCGTGCGCAGCGGCGAGGACAAAGCGGTGATGAATAAATTCTTCGCGGGCGCGATCATGACATTGGCGCTCGCATCCGGATCGGCGCTCGCCGCGGATTTGCCGTCCCACAAGGCGCCGCCGGCCTATATTCCGCCGCCGCCGCCGCTGTGGACCGGAGTCCATCTCGGATTGAACGCTGGCGGCGCATGGGCCGCGAGCAACGCGACCAACTACGCCTCGACGCCGTTCGTCATCAATGGCGCCGACAATGTCGTGTGGGCTGTGGGCGCGGCGATCGCAGGCACTGGCAGCCTCTCGACCAATGGCGCCGGCTTCATCGGCGGCGGACAAATCGGCTATGATTGGCAGTTCGCCGGCGGCTTCCTTGCCGGATTCGAGACCGACGTGCAGGGCCTCGCTGGTTCCAGCGCCAACGCTGGCTCGGTGACGCTTGCGCCCACGCCGCTGGCGGCGCAGGGGCTCAATTTCCTGACGAGCGTTTCGGGCGGCAAGTCGCTCGATTTTCTCGGCACGGCGCGGGCGCGCCTCGGCTATCTCGTCACGCCGACATTGCTCGCCTATGCGACCGGCGGCCTCGCCTATGGCCAGGCGACCTCGACCACGAATTTCTTCCAGCACGCCGGGCTTTTTGCTGCTCGGCGCCAGCCAGGGCCGATATTCGCAAATGCGCGTCGGTTGGACGGCGGGCGGCGGATTGGAATGGATGTTCTGGCCGCAGTGGAGCGCAAAGGTCGAATATCTCTATTTTGATCTTGGCGCCGCCTCCTATCCGGTCGCGGTCACTGGCGACTGGCAGGTCACAAATCTCCTGGCCGCCAACGCCACGCAGGCGCGCGCCCGCTTCGACGGCCATGTCGTCCGCGTCGGCCTGAACTATCACTTGAACTGGGGCGTCGCGCCGATCGTCGCGAAATACTGACGTTCGGCCCAAAAAAAAACGCCCAGCCAGGTTGGTCGGGCGCAGTCCGAGGGGGAGGGGGAGCTCCGTGCCGATGGAACCCGCGGGCATAGAAATTGTTCCGCCACTCAAACTCTGCTTGGTAACGCAGCCTTTGCAATAACTTCCATTTCATGGGCCATGGGGTCTTGTCGCCGCCCGTTGCCCGCCCCTGCCTCGCCTCCAGGGCTCCGCATCCAGGTTAACGAAGCGTCATCTCACCGCGTCATGGTCGGGCTTTACGGAAAGGACTGCCCCGTCTCGTCCGCGCTGACTGACGCCGACAAGGCGCGCCTGGGGGAGATCCAGGCGGATGCTCTGAAGACACTTCGCAGCCGGCCGACGCGGCCAAGGCGCCTGAACCTTCCGCGACCGCGTCGCCCCGCCGCCTTGACGAAACCGCGCCGCTCATGCCTTTTGGCCGCGATTAGGACCGCGCCGGCGCGCCATTGCGCCAGGGAGACATAGGCCCATGAACATCCACGAATATCAGGCCAAAGCTGTTCTGCGCGCATTCGGCGCGCCCGTCGCTGACGGCGTCGCCGTGCTGCGCGCCGAAGATTCGCGCTCGGCGGCCGAAAAGCTCCCCGGCCCGGTCTATGTGGTGAAGGCGCAGATCCACGCCGGCGGGCGCGGCAAGGGCAAGTTCAAGGAGGCGTCTGCGGGCGAGAAGGGCGGCGTGCGCATCGCCAAATCCATCGACGAGGCGGAAGCCTTCGCCAAAGAGATGCTGGGCGCGACGCTGGTGACGCTGCAGACCGGCGACGCTGGGAAGCAGGTCAACCGCCTCTACATCGAAGACGGCGCCGCGATCGACAAGGAATTCTACCTCTCGATGCTGATCGACCGTTCGACGTCGCGCATCGCCTATGTGGTCTCGACCGAAGGCGGCATGGACATCGAAAAGGTGGCGCATGACACGCCCGAGAAGATTGTGACCTTCTCGGTCGATCCTGCGACCGGGCTGATGCCGCATCATGGCCGCCAGGTCGCCGCCGCGCTCGGCCTGACCGGCGATCTCGCCAAGCAGGCGGGGGACCTCACCGAAAAGCTCTATGCCGCTTTTGTCGCCAAGGACATGGAGCTGCTCGAGATCAATCCGCTGATCGTCACCAAGGACGGCAAGCTGCGCTGCCTCGACGCCAAGGTCAGTTTCGAGAACAACGCGCTCTACCGCCATCCCGACATGGTCGAGCTGCGCGACAAGAGCGAAGAGGACGAGAAGGAAATCGAGGCGTCGAAATACGACCTCGCCTATATTTCGCTCCCCGGCAATATCGGCTGCATGGTCAATGGCGCAGGCCTCGCCATGGCGACGATGGACATCATCAAGCTCTACGGCGAGTTTCCGGCGAACTTCCTTGATGTGGGCGGCGGCGCCACGACCGAGAAGGTGACGGCCGCGTTCAAGATCATCACCGCTGATCCGAACGTTAAGGGCATTCTCGTCAACATCTTCGGCGGCATCATGCGCTGCGACACCATCGCCGAAGGCGTGATCGCGGCGGTGAAGGAAGTGGGCCTCAAAGTGCCGCTCGTGGTGCGGCTGGAGGGCACCAATGTCGACCTCGGCAAGAAGATCATCAATGAGTCGGGACTGAACGTCATACCCGCCGACGATCTCGACGATGCGGCGCAGAAAATCGTGGCGGCGATCCGGGGGGCCTGATCTTTCCTTTGGGCTAGCTCCCGACGACCGACGCGTTCGGCGAAGCGCAGCACGGGCATGGCGACCCCATAGGCGCTGCGGCGCATGTCGTTGACGATACGGGTGATGCAGCGCTTCGCACCGCGGCGGGTGTCCACGATGTCGTTGGACATTGGCGGGCGCGACCTCGACGCGCGTCGGCCCTGCGTGAGATGCGCCTTTCCGCCGTGGATGGGGCCCCCACCCTCGCTGCGCTCGACCTCTCCCCGCGCGCCGGCAGAAGTGTTAAACTCCCGCTTCGCGCCCTCCGGAACAAACACTGAAAATGTCGGATTTTTATCGCATCAAGCGTCTGCCCCCTTATGTCTTCGAGCAGGTGAACCGCCTCAAGGCCAAGGCGCGGGCCGGCGGCGCCGACATCATCGATCTCGGCATGGGCAATCCCGACCTGCCCGCCCCCAAGCATGTCATCGACAAGCTCGTCGAGACCGCAGGCAAGCCGCGCACCGACCGCTATTCGGCGAGCAAGGGCATCGCCGGGCTGCGCCGGGCGCAGGCGGGCTATTACCGGCGCCGCTTCGGCGTGGCGCTCGATCCCGATTCGCAGGTCGTCGCCACGCTCGGCTCCAAGGAGGGCTTCGCCAATATGGCCCAGGCGATCACCGCGCCGGGCGACGTGGTGCTGGTGCCCAACCCCTCCTACCCGATCCACGCCTTTGGGTTTCTGATGGCCGGCGGCGTCATCCGCTCCGTGCCCTCGGCGCCGACGCCGGACTATTTCGTGGCGCTGGAGCGCGCGATCATCCACTCGATCCCCAAACCGATCGCGGTCGTCGTCTGCTATCCGTCCAATCCGACGGCGGAAGTGGCGTCGCTCGACTTCTACAAGGACCTCGTCGCCTTCGCGAAGAAGCACGAGATTTTCGTGCTCTCCGACCTCGCTTACGCCGAGGTCTATTTCGACGACAACCCGCCGCCCTCGATGCTGCAGGTTGCGGGCGCATTGGACGTCACGGTCGAATTCACCTCGATGTCGAAGACCTTCTCGATGGCCGGCTGGCGCATTGGCTTCGCCGTCGGCAATGAGCGACTGCTGTCGGCGCTGGCGCGGGTGAAGTCCTATCTCGACTATGGCGCCTTCACGCCGGTGCAGGTGGCGGCGGTGGCGGCGCTCAACGGCCCCGACGAGTGCGTGCGCGAGATGCGCGCGATCTACAAGCGGCGCCGCGACGTGATGGTCGAGAGCTTCGCGCAGGCCGGCTGGCCGATCCCGGCGCCGCGCGCCTCGATGTTCGCCTGGGCGCCGGCGCCCGAGCGCTTCCGCAATATTTCGACGCTCGAATTTTCGAAGCTGCTGATCGAGAAGGCCGACCTCGCCGTCGCGCCGGGCGAAGGCTTCGGCGAGCACGGCGAGGGCTTCGTGCGCCTCGCGCTGGTCGAGAACGAGCAGCGCATCCGGCAGGCGGCGCGCAATCTGCGCCGCTTCTTCGAGACGGCGGATGCGCAGCTCCACAATGTGGTGCCGCTCGCCGCGCGGGGGTGACCTCGCAATCCTGGTCGAGGCGCGTCATGGCCGCGCTTGTCGCGGCCATCCACGCGGCGACATTATGAAAATGTGAGTTCTAAGTCCTGCAGGGGCGACCGGCGCGTCCGGCGGGCAGGCTGCGCGCAGCTCGCCGGGCGGGTGGCATTTAAAAAGCGGCGACTTCGACGCACGGGATTTCTTTGCGCTATAGAACCTCACCGGACCCGGCTTCGCGGGTCCGCCCTCCCCGCAATGGGGCGGGATCAGCGCCCTTCCTGCCTCCAACTGGCCCCCGATGACGATGGAAAAAACCTTCGATCCCGCTTCGATTGAATCGCGCATCCGTGACGCCTGGGAGGAGGCGCAGGCCTTCCGGGCCGGGCGGCCCGAACGCGCCGGGGCGAGCCCCTATTCCATCGTCATTCCGCCGCCCAACGTCACCGGCAGCCTGCATATGGGCCATGCGCTCAACAATACGCTGCAGGACATTCTCGTGCGTTACCGGCGCATGAAGGGCGACGACGTGCTCTGGCAGCCCGGCACCGATCACGCCGGCATCGCCACGCAAATGGTCGTCGAGCGCCAGCTGATGGAGCGCCAGGAGCATCGCCGTGCGCTCGGCCGCGAGAAATTCGTCGAACGCGTCTGGGAATGGAAGGCGGAGTCAGGCGGCAAAATCGTCGAGCAGCTGAAGCGGCTCGGCGCCAGTTGCGACTGGTCGCGCGAACGTTTCACGCTCGACGAGGGATTGTCTCGCGCGGTCGTCAAGGTTTTCGTGCAGCTTTATCGCGAGGGGCTGCTTTACAAGGACAAGCGTCTGGTCAATTGGGATCCCGCGCTGCACACGGCGATCTCCGATCTTGAAGTGCAGCAGGTGGAAGTGAAGGGCCATTTATGGCGCTTCAAATATCCGATCGTCGACGACGAGGGTGAAGAGACCGGCGAATATATCGTCGTCGCGACGACGCGGCCCGAGACGATGCTCGGCGATACGGCTGTCGCCGTGCATCCTGACGATGAACGCTACAGCCCGCTCGTCGGCAAGCGCGTCCGTCTGCCCTTGGTCGGCAGATTGATCCCCATCGTCGCCGACGACTATTCCGATCCCGAGAAGGGCACGGGCGCGGTGAAAATCACGCCCGCCCATGACTTCAATGATTTCGAGGTCGGCAAGCGGCATGGGCTGCGGCTCGTCAATGTGCTCGACGCGCAAGCGCAAATGACGCTCAAAGCCAACGCCGAATTTCACGAAGGCTTGGAGCCTTCGGAAGAACTCGTCGCGACCGTCTCCACGCTCGATGGCCTTGACCGCTTCGCGGCGCGCAAGCGCGTCGTCGAAATGATGGAGGAGCGCGAGCTGCTCGACGGCGTCGACGATAATAGACATGTGGTGCCGCATGGCGACCGCTCCGGCGCGGTGCTCGAGCCGCGCCTTACCGACCAATGGTATGTCGACGCCAAGACTCTTGCGCAGCCGGCGCTCAAGGCGGTGCGCGACGGCCGTACCGTTTTCGTGCCGAAGAATTGGGAAAAGACTTATTTCGAGTGGCTGGAAAACATCCAGCCATGGTGCGTGTCGCGTCAGCTCTGGTGGGGCCATCGCATTCCGGCGTGGTATGACGAAGATGGCAATGTCTATGTCGAAGAGACGGAAGAAGCGGCGCTGGCCGCCGCGCGCGCCAAGCTCGGCGACGGCGTGACGCTCACGCGCGACGAAGACGTGCTCGACACCTGGTTTTCCTCGGCGCTCTGGCCCTTTTCGACTCTCGGCTGGCCGGAAGAGACACCGGAGCTCGCGCGCTACTATCCGACGAGCGCGCTCGTCACCGGATTCGACATCATCTTCTTCTGGGTCGCCCGGATGATGATGATGGGCCTCCATTTCATGGGCGAAGTTCCCTTCCGTGACGTCTATATCCACGCCCTCGTCCGCGACGAGAAGGGCGCGAAGATGAGCAAGTCGAAGGGAAACGTCATCGACCCGCTTCATCTCATCGACGACTATGGCGCCGACGCGCTGCGCTTCACGCTTGCGGCGATGGCGGCGCAGGGCCGCGACATCAAGCTCGCGACGAGTCGCGTCGAAGGCTATCGCAATTTCGCGACGAAGCTCTGGAACGCTTCGCGCTTCGCCGAGATCAACGGCTGCGCGCGCGCCGAAAATTACGATCCGCGCGCCAATAAAATCACACTCAACCGCTGGATCGTCGGCGAGGCGGCGCGCACGGTCGCGGAAGTGAGCGCGGCGATCGACGCCTATCGCTTCAATGATGCGGCGAACGCCGTCTATCGCTTCGTGTGGAGCGTCTTCTGCGACTGGTATGTGGAGCTGGCGAAGCCGCTGCTGCAGGGCGCCGACGGCGCGCAGAAGGACGAGACGCGCGCGACGGTCGCCTTCGCGCTCGACAAGATTTACGCGCTGCTGCATCCGTTCATGCCCTTCCTCACCGAGGAGCTTTGGGCGATCAAGGGCGCCGAGGGCCCCAAGCGCGAAACGATGCTGGCGCTCGCCGCGTGGCCCTCGCTCGAAGGCTTAGAAGACGCCGAAGCCGAGAGCGAAATCGGCTGGGTCGTCGACGTCATTTCGGAAGCGCGCTCGCTGCGCGCGGAAATGAATCTCACCAGCGAGACCGAGCTGCTGCTGATTGGCGCCGATGAGGCGCTGAAGGCGCGCGCGACGCGCTGGGAGGAGACGATTCGCAAGCTTGCGCGGCTCTCACGCCTCGGCTTCGCTGAGGTCGCGCCGAAATCTTCCGCGCAGATTCTCGTGCGCGGCGGCGTCGCCGCTATGCCGCTCGCAGGCGTGATCGACCTTGACGCCGAACGGGCGCGGCTTGCGAAAGAGACGGCCAAGCTCGAAGGCGAGTTGAAGAAACTCGACGCCAAGCTCGCCAATCAGGGCTTTCTCGCCAAGGCAGACGAAGAGGTGATCGAAGAGCACCGCGAACGGCGCGAAGAGATCGCCGCCCGCATCGAAAAGCTTAACGCGGCGCTCGCCCGCCTGAGCTAGCGCTTCGCCTTTTCAACGACGCCGACGATCGGCCCCATCGCCGGTATGAAGCGATCGTGACGCGAGAGCGATGGCGCATAGAGTCCCGACGCCGAACCGCCGTCGAGAAAGAGTGCGTCCCGGCAATGCAGGCGCTCGCGAAACAGCCGCGCGAATTCGTGAAAAGTCACCGGCTGGTTGGAGATCGCAAAACGCGCGACATGACCGTCTTGAACACAGACGCCGTTGCGAAATTTTTGCGACATGCCGTCTTCGTGAATGCGCGGATGAACGCGCCCGCCGATGACGAGCATCGGACCTGACTGCGTGGCGAATTCGACGCGCTGCCGGCTTTTCACGAAGCGGGCCGTCTCGGTGACGCCGGCGCGCGCGCCGTCGACCCAGAACACGCCATTGGGCTTCAAATGGAAATTGCCGGCGCCGCTGCGCATATCGGCGCCGTTGAGCATGCGCCCGTTCTCGACATAGAGGCCCACCGGCGCGCGATCTTCCGCATACATGCCGGCGTTGGTGGCGAAGACGAGCGTTTCGCCCTTGCCCGCGCGTTCGCTCGCCAGGCGAGAAAAGTCGCCATAGGGTTCGCCTGTTTCGCTGCGCAGAAAAAGCCGAATGTCGCTTGTACGCGCATCGAAGTCGCACACTGCGTAACGCGCGCCACCGTCCTCGACCTCAGCACAGGGGTTTTCGCCTGCGATCGCGGCCGGCGCAAAGAACGCCAGCGTTGCGGCCGCCAGCGGCTTAAGAAAATTCAAGATCGCCTGCTTTCTTAGTTCCGCGTTCTGCAACCGCTTCTCCGTTTTTCCCTGTCTTGGCGCAATGTCATTCCCGGCGGGCCGTAGGCCCCGACCGGGAATCCAGCTCAAGGTCAGGCGTGCTGGCGTCCCTCGATTCTCCATACGCTGCCCGCCAAAAACTGCACATAGAACCACTTGCCAAGCGGACGGTCCACATACGACAGACCCGGCGACGGGATCGACCGCTATTCGTATCAGGGGGCCGGGCTCTCTAAAAATTCACCTTCGACGCAAGATAGAAGCTGCGGCCGGGAGACGGGTATCCGTCGGCGAGCACATAATAGTCGTCGAAAGCGTTGCGCACGCCGCCGGAGAATTTGATGTTGTCGCCCGGCTGATAGTCGACGTTAAAGTTCGTCATGCAGAATGCGCCGATCCGATAGTACCATTGGCCATTCGTCGTGGACGTCCAGCGAGCACCGTCTATTTCAATATTCGGCGTGAAGGTGAGTTCGGGAATCGGGCGGTAGCCGGCGTAAAGAAGCAGCTTCACGTCAGGCACGCCGATCGGCTGAAAATTGACGATCGACGGCGAATAGACGCGACGCCGCATCAGCGTGAGATTGCCGCCGAGTGAGAAATCCTCGCGCGCGAAATAGTCGGCGGAGATTTCCGCGCCATAGAATCTGCCGCTGCCGACATTCTGGGACTGCGTGACGTTGACGCCGAACTGGGGCGCCGGCACGCTTTGAATCAGATTGTCGACGATGCTGTAAAAGACGTCGACCGAGACTCGGCTTCCAGGCGCGAACAGGCTTGACCAGCCGAGGTCGAAATTGGTGGCCCGTTCCGGCCTTAGCGCAGGATTCGACGTCGCGCCGCCAAAGCGGGTGCTGAAACGTTCGAATAAAGTCGGATAGCGCGTCCGGCTCGAGCCATTGAAGTAGATTCGGTCCGTGTCGTTATAGCGCCAGATGGCTGCGCCCTGATAGTTCGGCGCCTGCACGTCGAGCGGCCGATAGTCGATGACGCCCTGCGGAACCGCAAAGCCTTGCGCCTGGCGCAGATGCCGCCAGTCGTAGCTGAAGCCCGCAACGATATCGATATCCTGCCTCGGGTGAAACGTGTTCTCGACCGCCGCCGAATAAGTGTCTTCAATGCTTGCAATCACCGGCTGGGTGAAACAGGGCGCGCTGATCACGCAGCCCACGCGCGTGCCGCGGAAATTCTGCCCGAAGTTCTCCTGCCACTCGGAATGATTATCGAGCCGGTAGAAGAACAGCGCTTTCAGCGTGTCGACGTCGCCGATCTGCGTCCCCGCCTCGACTTCGGCGCCGAGCGCATAGTCAGCGTATTGGCTGTTGAAAGACCGAGGCAGCGACTGATTGATGAAGGAGGGGGCATCATAGGAGACCAATGAATTGTCGAATTTGCTCCAATAGCCGCGCATCTTCACATAGGCCGCTTCATTGAGCTGAGTCCTAGACAGGAAATAGAGGTTCTGGACGCGCCAGTAGGGCCACCGCCAGAAGCGCTGCGTGGCGATCGGATCAGTTATGTGTAGGGGCGCGCCCTTTTGGCCTTCCTGTCGGCTGAAGCTTAAGGAATATTCGTCGGTGGCGTTGGGCGTCACGGCGACACGCGCATTCATGTTGTAGTCTTGGGTGTAGGATTGCCCACGCATGCCCGGTCCCTGCGCAAGGGTCGAGCGATAGCTCGCGGGCAGCATCCATCCGTCGTAGTTCTGAAACGTGCCGCTGAGCTGCGCGTACCAGAGATTGTTTTTCGTGCCCGCGAAGCCGTAGGTCATCGGTCCCAGGAACGTGCCGTCGCGGCCAAAATCGAAACGCGTGCGCCATTCGGCTTCGATCTCTCGGGTCGGCCGCCGCGTCACCAGATTGATCTGGCCGCCCATGCCGCCCGGACCGTCGAGCACCGAGACATAGCCCTTGGCGATTTGCACTTCGGCGATGTCGGCGGTCAGAAAGCGCGCAAAATCGAGTCGGTTGTCGACCGGCAGATAAACCCGAACGCCGTCGACGGTGAGCGGCACCTGCCAGCGATCGAAACCGCGCACATAGATATTTTGCTCGTTGCGGGAATTGCCCGAAATCTGACTATTGACGCCCGGCGCAATATTGACTGCGCTGTCGAGCGTCGGGCGCGCAAAAGTCTCCATCTGTCTGTTGGTGATGGTATAGCCACCGAAGGCGTCGGTGTGCTGCCTTGGCGTCGGGCCATTGTCGACGTTTTCGGACGGCGGCGCCTGCGTCCTCCGCGACTCGCCGTCGCCGGGCTCCGCGACTCCTGCCGGCACGCCAAGCCGACGCGCACCGACTTTGATCTGACCGAGTTCGAACGCTTTCGGCGCATGCACTTCGATCGGCGGTAACGGCGTCTGCGCGCTCACGGGCGCCGAAAGCACAAGAAGCGCGCCGCCTGAGATCGCCGTTGTCGTCAGCAGTCTGGTCATCGTTGCCCCCATGGACGTCAGAGAGAGTTGAGGAAAGCGAGCAGCGCGTGGCGCTGGGGTTTGGGAAGACTGCAGAATGCGTCGGCGGAGGCTTGCGCTTCGCCGCCGTGCCAGAGGATCGCCTCAGTGGGCGTGCGCGCCCTGCCGTCATGCAGAAAATTGGCGCCGTCTCCGCCTTTCCCGGCGAGACCTAGCCCCCAGAGCGGCGGCGTTCGCCAATCGCGCGAGCCGGCATCGAAGTCGTCGCGGCCGTCGGCGAGCCCCTCGCCCATGTCGTGCAGCAGAAGGTCGGTGTAGGGATGGATCTCGGCGCCATCGAGCGCCGGTTGCAGCGCAAAGTCCGCAACATGCAACGCGTCGCGATGACAGTCCGAACAACCGATAGCGCGAAACAGGCTTTCGCCGTCCGCGACGCGCGGATCTTGAGGATTGCGCCGAGCCGGCGGCGCGAGCGCCCGGATGTAGGTTACGACCGCATCAAGTTGAGCGTCGTCTAACTCCGGCTTCGGCGCGCCAAGACATGCGCTCTGAGTCGGCGCGCAGTTTTCAAACGGAAAGAGCGATGAGGTTACGCCAATCTCGTCGGCAAAAGCGTTGGCGATCTGCTGCCTGAGATTCGGTTGATTGGCTTTCAGTCCGAAGCGGCCGAGAGACTTCCGGCCGTTCTCAACGCTGAAGACAAAATTTGGTCTGCCCTTGCCGGCGAGAATTTCGGCGTCGCTGACGGACTCGATCAAGCCCAAGCCGAAGACGGGCGGCGCATTGCGCAGCGAGGTCTTCGTCTCCGGCCCGAGCGCGCCATAAGCGAGATTGCGGAAGGAGAGTTTTGGTCGTCGAAGCGTTGTTGTTTCGCCGTCGGATAGCGTCACATCGAATTCGGCGTATTCGACGACGGCTTGGCCTTCGCAAGCGACGCCCGGAACGCCCTCGGGATTGAGCTGAGCGCCGTAATGTGGATGGGCGCGCGGTCCGCCATGCGAATCCCGTCCTTCGACGCTCAGCCTCGCCGCCATTGTGCGCGCCACGCCATTTTCGCTGTCTGGAGCGGCGCCGCGTCCGTTCTTGACGTGGCAGGCGATACAGGAAAGCCGATTGTAGAGCGGACCGAGACCGACAAAGTCGGGATGATCCTGTGAAGGCCCGATGATCCAGGCCTGCCGGAATATGCCGCTCCCCTGGCGAAAGCTCGCGGCATGATTGGCGTCCAGTCCCTCGATCGGCTGGGTGAACGCTTCGCTCTCCGGGCCGTTCGCCTCGTAGCGTCCGGCGCCGGCAAGCATCGCCGCGCAGAGAAGGACGCCGATGCGCTTCATGGCGCGGGCTCCAGGCTTTTGACGAGGTCGCGCGCCTGTCGCCGCGCAGACGCGATCTGATCGCGCCATTGCGCGATCAGTTGCGGATCGATCGCGTCGCGACGCGCGAAGCGCTCGAGGAACGCCGGCGCGCGCGATTCGGTTTCCGAAACGGGAACGAAGACGACGAATTTCTTCGCCTCGCGAATGACCGCCATAGCCTTGGCGTCGGGGGCGAATTTTCGCTCGGCGTCGTGAATCTTGCGCCACAGTTCGGCGTTGTCGGCATGGCCTTCGACAATCGCGAGATCGAAAAGGAGCGTTATCAGCGGCGGCCGCCGGCGGCCGATCTCGGCGTCATAATCGAGGAGCGTCGGCGACGGCAGGGCAAAGGGATTAACGAATCCCTCGGAGGCGTTCTGATAGGCGTCGGGTCGCGCCGGATGCCGGCGGCTGTCGCGCTCCATCATCAATTGCTGGCCGTCTTTCGACAACAGGAAGTCGATGAAGGCATGCGCGCCGGCGACATGCTTGGAGCCGGCGGTCATCGCGACATGAGCGGGTAGAAACGCGGTGCGCTCCGGATAGATCATCTCCACCGGGGCGCCATTGGCCCTAGCGGTCTCGGCGATGAAATCGATCGTCAGCGCAAGGGCCGCTTTGCCTTCACGTACCGAGGCCGTCGGCGCGAATCCGGAATCGAGCAGCGTCGCCTCGCCGGCCATCTCGCCGATGAGGCGCCATCCTTCCGTCCACCCTTCGCTTTGCAGAAGGATGTCGTAGAGCGCCGGCGAAAAGCCGACCTTGCCGGCGATCGGCATGGCCATTCGGCGCGCATATTCGGGCGAGGCGAGGTCTCGCCAGCGACGCGGCGCCGAAAGTCCGGCGGCCGCTAGCGCCCCCGGATTCGCGACGATCCCGTAGCCTGCGATGTCATATGCCTCGTACAGGCCAGTCGGATCCGACAACTCCTGCGCGACCAGCCGTCCGGGAAGCGCCGCGCGGTCGACCGAGATGTCGCGAAAGGCTCCGCGGTCGCGGAGGAGCGCAAAATTCGACGGCGACGGCGCCCAGTACAGATCGGCGCCGCCTTGCTCCGGCTTGGTCAGTTCGGCCAGCGCGTCGCGCGACTGCCTCCAGACGAATTGGACGTGAATTTGCGGGTGCCGGCGCTCGAACTCGCGCTCATAGCGGGTCGTCAATTCTTCTGGAAAGCTTGTGACGACGACGACCGTTTCCCGCTCCGCCGCCTGCGGGCGATCGGCGCCAGAAACGTTTATAAAACAAGACAATACAGCGGCGGCAAACGCGCGAAACATCGATTTCGATCTCGTTGTATATTTGCAGTACATAACCAACTACTACAACGTGCTGTATAAGAGTCAATACGCGAATTTTTTGCAGATGTTGATCAGTATGTAGGCTGCGATCCACAGGCGCCACCTATCACGCTGTGTTACAATTAAATATTGCGCATGTGATAAAATTACAACATTGAATCAACATGATGCGCGAGGCGTCCCGACGCTGGCGGGTCGTTCAGGCGGCTTTACTGCATTTTGTCGAATTCAATACAGGCAATAGTAGGATTCATACCAAACGAACAATCGAGCGAGTTCTCTTCGATTCAGCTTTTCACGGAATCTCCTCGGCAAAATCGGCCGCGAACATGCTTGAGGAGCCAGACATGGGCGGTTGTCACCGGCCGTTCGACCCTGTATCGGGGCGACAAGGCAGGGCGCTGACATGGCGGACAGCAAGATCGATGCTTCACTGGCGCTGCGCAGCGAGGGCCGACTCCTTGTCGGCCGCGATCGCGTCAAGCTGTTAGAGGCGGTCGCGCTTCATGGCAGCATCACCAAGGCCGCCAAGGCCGCCGGCTTCAGCTATAAGGCGGCATGGGATGCGGTGAACGCCATCAACAATCTGCTGCCGACGCCGGCCTTTCTCACCAAGGCGGGCGGCCGCAGCGGCGGCGGTGCCGAAGTGACCGACGAAGGACGCCGGCTGATCGCCACCTTCCACCGCCTCGAAGAAAAGCTCGCGCGCATATCCGAGACGATCGCCGAAGAGGGTCTCGCGGGCGCCGAGGATTTTCTGCTGTGGACCACGGGCATGACAATTTCGGCGCGCAATGTTTTTCGCGCCGAAGTGACTCAGGTCAAGAAGTGGCCGGTCGACGTTGAAGTGACGTTACGCGTGTCGGAAAAGGATACGATCCTGGCGATCGTCACCAACGAATCAGCGGAGCGACTGGGCCTTTCTCGCGGGCGCAAGGCGCTGGCGCTGATCAAGGCGTCCTTCGTCAATCTGGCGCCCGCCGGGGACGCGACGCCGCTGCAGCGCAACTGCTTTCGAGGCGTGGTCACGCAGCGGGTCGACGCCGAGCGCAATAGCGAAATCCTGCTCGACATCGGTTTCGGAAAGACGATGACCGTGGTGACGCCGCGTCGCCACGTCGAAGATATGGGATTGAAGGAAGGGGACGCCGCCCTGGCGACCTTCGACGCTTCACACGTCATTTTGGCTGTGGAATAGCGGCCTCCCGAGGCGTGGACGACTGCAGCGAAACTGGATAAGAGCGCAATTCCGCAATAGTCTCGCCTTTCCGCGCCTTGACGGAAGCGCGAGGCCGAAGGAGCGTCCTATGAAGCGAATCTATTTCATCGCCGCGGCAGGTTTATCCTTTTATGCGACTGATCTCGTAGCGGATACAAAAAAGCCGACGTCCAAATGGACGTGCGAGGAATTCCTGGCGATCGATGACCAATTTCAGCCAAAAGTGATCTATTGGGCCTCCGCTCAGAGCAAGACGGGCAGGCCGCTCGGATCGGCCGTCGACATCGAAGGCGCCGAGAAGGTCATTCCGATGGTCATCGACGACTGCAAGAAGGCGCCGAAAGAGACTTTCTGGAACAAGCTCAAGAGCGCTTGGAAAAAGGTCGAAGACGATGCGAAGTCTCTCGGCAAAAAATTGTGACCCCCTTGCCGTCTGGCCAAATGGAAGGCTGAACAATGCTTGAAACGATCGCGGTCATCCTCGTCATCATGTGGCTGCTCGGGCTGGTCTCCTCGTATACGATGGGCGGCTTCATTCACATCCTGCTAGTGATCGCAATTGTCGTGATCATTTTGCGCGTCATCCAGGGCCGCAGCATTCTTTAGCGAACGCCGCGCGAGCGCTCACGTCTGGCCGACGACCAGGGCGGGGACGCCAGCGCAACGCCGTTCGCCGGCTTTCCGATCGGCCTGCTCCATTCCGACTCGAAGCGGGCGAAGCGCGCTTCGAGCTCCCACTGCAGTCTGGCTTTTTCTGAACCCGCCAAGAAGCGGCTGCAGTCGCGCGAAGGCGCACTCCCCCCAAGTTGTCCATCCACGCAAGCGGAAACAGGGCGCGCGGCTGCGGGATCCCGCCACAAGCTTTCGCCGGGAAGAAAGGCGTAGGTCAGACTATTGCGAGAGAGCTGTTTCAAGTCGCGATAGGAAAGTTGATAGGCGTGCGCGGCGCGCTGGTACTCATGCGTGAGATCGATTCGCGATACGCCTTCGTCGTCTGTCGACAGCGCCGTGGGCACGCCCGCGTTACGATAGAGCGGAAATGGATGGTCCGCGCCTTCGACGCCAAGAATTTGCGCATTGGAAGTGAGATTGATCTCGACCATTATTCCATCGCGCGCCATTCGCCGCATCAGTTCTTTGGCGTCGCGTTCGAAACCTATGTCGACGCCGTGACCGATGCGCTTTGCGCCGGCGACCTCGACCGCCTCGCGAATATGGAAGGTCAGGTCTTTGGGAGGAACGAGACCCATTGTCAGCTCGCCAGCGTGGAGACTGATCCGCGCTTTTGGATGCCGGCGTCCGACATCGCCGACGATACGCATCTGATCGCTGTAGTTTCGCAGCGTGCTTTCATCATCTTCCGCAGCAACGAGGTTCAATCCGACGACCAGACCGTCGAGCGAGGCGAGGCGCGCGGCAAGCGCCGTCTGCGCAAACAACTTCGCGCGGTCGACATTACGATAGACTTGAGCGAGAAACCGGACGCCAACGTCGCATCCGGGCCGACGATGAACCGCGTCGCTACAGGCGAGTCGCCGGTCCTTGTCGGCGACGACCGCTGCGACGCTCGCCGCCGCCCGTTTGACAACATCGCCGAGCCCTTCGCTGTCGAGCGCAGCAAGCATTGCGTCAGGATCGTCTTTCCAGCCGATCTTCTCGCCCAGATCGCGCGCCTCGCCCATCAGCGGACTTATCATCAACTCGAGATAGAGGACATTCTGGGACGCGGCGCGATCGACAACCTCCGCGAGGGCGGCGCCGATATTGTTTCCTGTTACATCTGAAAAGCGGAAGAAGCTGTTGAAGAACTGATCATGGCTGCTCACCCGCGCGGTGATAACGTCGCGCATCGACCAAGCATTGATCGCGTCTCGGTAGGCTTGGGTGGAGCGCAACGCCTCGGCGAGAGGCGGCTTGGATGCGGCGTCGCAAGGCGGCGGCAACGCCGCCTTGCTTGCGACGTCGAAACACCAGCCCTCGGCGCGAGCCCAGGCCAAAGCGCTTTCCGCATACACGGCGCCGGCAAGGTGATTGTGCAAATCGGCGCCTTTCGGCATTTCGGCAAGGAAGCTGCGCAGAGCCGCGCCATTGCCGCGGAGACGATCCAGGGCCGCCGAAGCATCATTCACGTCGGCGCTTGACTTGTCTCGCGCGCTTACGGCGCAGCCGCCCCAGGCGATCGCGAGTATCGTCCAGAGAATGCGCAGCGGCGCAGAGGTTGGCCAAATTTCAGTGAAAGGGCGACGCAGAGGCGAGGTCATGAAAGGCTCCGGAAATGCAGCGTCTCAACCGAACCGAAACTCCGCTTGGCATTCGACTACGCAAATCGAATTTTTGCAAAGGAAGCTTGCTCAATTCAGTCGACCTATGACAGGACTGACGCTCATAATCTGGCGACTCCTTCACTGAAAGCCTCGGCGTTCTCTACGAACAGTCTTCGTCGGCTTTTTCGCGCAAGCGTTTCCCGCGATTGACGTATTGAATGGGGGCGTCTCGAGTTACGCGCCATCCGTCTATTGCGAGAAGCTCAAATATCTTCTCGACTCCGGGCTCAGGTTCGACGAAGCGGTCGTCTATGTCGATATCTCCGACATACAGGACGAAGCCATCCTCTATTCCTATGACGTGAACGGCGTATTGCAGATGGGCTTGTTTCAGACCGGCCCGAGGAGTGTTCGCCGGCGCCGCGCCCGCCGCTGCAGCGTCCGGAGAAGCGCTGGTGGGAGAAGGCCTCCAATATCGGCGAGTGCCTCGGCCAGATGCGCTATTCGCGCAGTGGCGACGGCAGGTTTCCCGGGGCGGCGCAACCTTCAGAAAAGGCGATAGAATTCTCGTCGATGAGACCCGGCCGCAGCAGAACCGGCAGCTTGATACCGGCGGAGATATCCATTAGTTTGCACCCTCAAATGAAGCGATGCGGAAATGTTTGCAAGGCCGCGAAAGTTTGCTGTTCGCGGGCCTTGGAGTTAATTTGCCGTCGAGGCGACCTGGGGGGTCTCGTCTGAATGTCGCATGAGGACTTTTCGAGAGACCGTTCGGCCGCGATGGGATCCGATCGATCGTTCGGATTCGTGATCGCCGCAGCGATTGCGATCATCAGCATGTTGCCAATTCGGCACGGCGAGGCGCCCAGTTTCTGGGGACTTGCGCTGGCGCTCGCCTTCGCCGCAGCCGCGTTCGTCGCGCCAGCCAAACTGCGGCCGCTTAACCGGCTTTGGTACAAGCTTGGATTGGCGCTGCACAAAATCACCAACCCGCTCATCATGGGCGTCCTGTTCTTTGGCGTGATCGTCCCGATTGCGGTGATTTTCCGATTGCGTCGCGCCGACCCGCTCAAACTTTCGTTCGACAAGAACGCGACTTCCTACTGGACCATGCGCAATACGCCCGACGAGGCGAGCGACATGAGCAAGCAGTTCTAAGGAGACAGGCAAAATGAGTTTTCTGGCCGAACTCTGGGATTATCTGAAGACCCGAAAGAAATACTGGATGGCGCCGGTGCTGGTCATCATGCTGCTGATCGGCGCCCTGATCGTTCTGCAAGGCACCGCGGTCGCTCCGTTCATCTACACGCTCTTTTAAAGCGCGATGCGGATACTTGGCATCTCCGCCTTCTACCACGACAGCGCTGCCGCCGTGGTGGAGGATGGCGAAATTATCGCCGCTGCGCAGGAAGAGCGATTCTCGCGCGTTAAGCACGACGCGCGCTTTCCGCGTCACGCGATCGACTATTGTCTTGAGGCAGCCCGCGCAACGCCTCAGGACATCGATTTCGTCGCCTTCTACGACAAGCCGTTCGTGAAATTCGAGCGGCTGCTGGAGACATACGTCGCCTTTGCGCCACGCGGATTCCAGTCCTTCAAGATGGCGCTGCCGCTCTGGCTGCGCGAGAAGCTCTTTCAAAAGTCGCTGCTGCTGAAGGAGATGAAAGCCTATTCGGGGGATGTCGACTGGGCGAAGAGGCTGCTGTTCGCCGAGCATCACTTCAGTCACGCCGCCAGCGCCTTCTATCCCTCTCCCTTCAACGACGCGATCGTTTTGACCATGGACGGAGTCGGCGAATGGGCGACGACATCGGTCGCATTCGGCAATAACAATCAACTGACCATGCAGCGCGAGCTGCGCTTTCCGCATTCGCTCGGCCTGCTTTATTCGGCCTTCACATATTATACCGGATTCAAGGTGAACTCCGGCGAATACAAGCTGATGGGCCTCGCCCCCTATGGCGAACCCAAATATGCGGACTTGATCCTGAACCGCCTCATCGACCTCAAGCAGGACGGCACCTTCCGGCTCGATCAGTCGTATTTCGACTATTGCACCGGATTGCGAATGACCAACGCCAAGTTCGACGAACTTTTCGGCGGTCCGGCGCGCAAGCCGGAAGAATTGCTGACGCAACGCCATATGGATATCGCCGCCTCGATACAGGCGGTCACCGAGGAGATTGTCCTCAGATTGACCCGCGGGCTCGCCCAGGAAACCGGCGCCCGGAATCTTTGTCTGGCCGGCGGCGTCGCGCTGAATTGCGTCGCCAACGGAAAACTGCTGCGTGACGGCAGTTTCGACCAAATCTGGATTCAGCCTGCGGCCGGAGACGCCGGCGGCGCGCTCGGCGCGGCGCTTGCCGCTTACTACGACCACAAGAAAAATCCGCGGAGCGTCAACGGCGGCGGCGACGCCATGCGCGGCTCCTATCTCGGCCCTTCGTTCTCGCAAGCCGAGATCGAGCGCCGGTTGCTAGCCGTCGGCGCCAAATTCGAAACAATGGCGGAAGGCGATCTGATCGAGGCGACAGCGCGGGATCTTGCGTCCGAGCGAGCCGTTGGCTGGTTTCAAGGCCGAATGGAGTTCGGGCCGCGCGCGCTCGGCGGGCGATCGATCCTCGGCGACCCGCGTTCAGATACGATGCAGAAGACCCTCAATCTGAAAATCAAATATCGCGAATCTTTTCGCCCCTTCGCACCCTCGGTTTTGCGCGAGGATGTCGCCGACTGGTTCGATCTCGACGGCGATTCGCCATACATGCTGCTCGTCGCCGACGTCGCTGAGAAGCATCGTCTTGCGATGACCGCCGAGCAGCAGGCGCTGTTTGGAATCGACAGGCTGAATGTTCCGCGCAGCGCAATTCCCGCCGTGACCCACGTCGACTATTCGGCGCGAATCCAGACTGTACACAAGGAGACAAACCCGCGCTATTACGCGCTGCTTACGGCGTTCAAACGCTTGACCGCCTGCCCCGTGCTGGTCAATACGAGCTTTAATGTGCGCGGCGAACCGATCGTCTGCACGCCGGAGGACGCCTTCGGTTGTTTCATGGGCACGGAGATGGACGCTCTGGTGATCGGCGACTGTTATCTCCGCAAAGAGCATCAGGACGCGTCGCTCAAGCACGACTATAAAGAGAAGTTCGAACTCGATTAATGCGGGCCTCTTTTCGTGAGCAAATCGGAACTCATGCAATGGCTGAAGCGCGCCGCGAAGATCGGGGCGATCAACGCCGCGATATTTTTGGGTCTGTTTGTTCTCGTCGAACTGGGCTTACACCTCAAATCTCCTAATCAGAACCCGCTGCTTGGACCGCCCTTCGTCAAGAGCGCCTTCAGAGTGCATGTTCCCGTCTACAGCCATTCATTGGCGGCCAATTTCGACGGCGACGATCAGTGGGGCGGGCGTCGTTACCGCATTCGGACGAATGCGCTCGGGTTCAAGGATGCCGTCAATCGAGAGGCGCCTTCGAAGTCGGACCGTCGGCGGGTTCTGTTTATCGGCGATTCCTTCACCGAAGGCATGGGGCTGCCCTATGAGCAGACGTTCGTCGGCCGCTTCGCTGCGGCGTTTCCTGATATCGATGTTCTCAACGCAGGCGTAAGCTCCTACGCCCCTTCCGTCTATTTCATGAAGATCAAGTCCTTGCTCGACGCAGGACTGCAGTTCGACGAAGTCATCGTCTACGTCGATATATCCGACGTGCAGGATGAAGCGATCTACTACCGCTATGGACCGGACGGAAAACTCGAATGGACTAATTTCGAAAAGGAGTGTGCTTCGCCGGAGGCGACTCTCGTCATTGAGCCGTCTTGGTGGGCGCGGCCTTCCTACATACTGGACTATCTCGAGAAGGACCGCTTGATGCGGCGCGCGATCAAGGATATTCGAAGCCTGAGCGGCGCAGAGCTGGTCAAGCCTGGCATGGGGTACGGACCCGATAGCGATCGCAGCAGCTGGACATATGACCCGAAAGCCAAGTGCTACGGCGCGATGGGGATTGACGGCGGCGTCGCCAAGGCGATGGACAACATGGATCGTCTTCACGCGCTTCTGAGCGCGCGCGGAATTCCGCTGTCCGTCGGAGTCTACCCTTGGCCGCAGCAGCTGCTATACGATCAGGAGAATTCACGGCAGGCGCAGATCTGGCGCGACTGGTGCGCGGACAAGTGCCGGAAGTTCTTCGACCATTTTCCGGTGTTCTTTGCCTATAAGAACTCTCACCCAAACTTTCTCGAAGACTTGTTCATATGGACGGACGTGCATTACAACGAACGTGGCAATGATCTCCTGGCTCAGGATCTCATCGCGAAATACCGCTAGTCGTCCGGCCGCGAAACCGGCGTCAAGCGGTATCTCGACGCACCGCAAGCACATGGATATCGCCGCGCTCGATACAGGCGGTCGTCTATCTGCTGCGCGGTGAGACGGCGGTCGCCCATTTGGAAAATCCAATCTCAACCGCTAGAGCGTAATGCGCAGAAGCGGCGCCACGTTTTTTGCGCAGTGCGTTCGCTCGAAACTTTTGAGATCAATCAATTTATCCGCATTTGGGCGGAATCGCCCATTTGCAGCGTGACCTGGTTCGCTCAATTCAAGCATTCGGCGACACCATCCAGCCGCCGCCCGTTTCCAAAAAAGTCTATGTCTGTCAATATCATAGAGGGCGCCGCCGCTTGCAAATTGCGGACGACCGCCGCAAAGTAAAGCGCCGAAAGCGCGCCGTCAGGAAGATGGATTATGGTGTTCAACGTAGCCTCGCCCTTCGACAATCTGTCTCCAGCGGACTTGCAAAGGCAGGTGATGGATTTCGCGTCGTCGGAGAATCCGAAGACTTGGGACAAGACAATTCTCGATCAATATGTAAACTGCATTATTCCACGGTCGATTTTCTTCCGAAACACCGCGGCGAACGCGCATGTGCTAGATCTCGGCGCAGGCGATGGAGGCTTGGCGACGCTGAAATCGTGGCCCTTGGTCACGCGCCGCGACATCAAAATGTACGCTGTCTCGCTCGAAAAGGGCGCCCAGTTTTCGCTTTATGAGGATTTCGAGTTAGGCAATTTCGAAGAAGCGTTGCCTAATTTCAACGCCATGCTCTTTGACGCGATCATGTGCTCCCACTTTATCGAGCATATATCCGACCCCATCCGGGCGCTGCAATTCATTTCAACCCGGCTCAAGCCAGGAGGATCCGTCTACTTGGAATGGCCGCATCCTATGTCGAAAAACATGCCGTCGTTGACGAAGCTTCACGATATTGGCGTCAATGTCATGACGACCAATTTTTATGACGATCTTACACACAAGGAGGCTTGGACAATGGATCACATCGCATCCGGATTGGAATCGAAAGGCCTGCGCATCAGCGCCTGTGGCCGCGTCTGGTTCGATTTCATTGCCGATGAGCTCATGGCGCACGGCAAGGCCGCCAACAATGCAATCGATCTGACCTATGCCGTCTGGTACAAGTTTGCATGGGCGCAGTTTGTCGTCGCCTCGAAGCCCTTGTGACAACGACGCGCTTTCTTTCAGTTCTCAAGAATTTCTTTCGGCGACCAGCTTCCGTGACGCGCACGGAGGCGATGAAACGCAAGCGATAGTTGCGCTCTGCCCCTTCCGGGCGTCGCTGAAGCCGCGATGGCTTTTTCGGCGCATCAATCTCGCGATGGCGGCGGATACGTTTTTTTCGTGCGACGCACAGCGGCTGCAACGCGTCGAATTTTATTCTTGCATGGAGCGGCAAATGGATTTCGATCACGTCAAGCGGGAAAGTCTTGTCCACAGTTTACGCGACGCTCTGCCCCTTTCTGGCCGACCCCGACCGGCGCTTCTCGCCTTTCTTCGCGCGCGCGGCGCGATCGGGCGCAACGCGCCGAAACTCCTCATCGTCGACATCCTCGACGCAGGCGCAAAAGATGTGATGTGCCGTTTCATGATCGCGGACGACGACGCGTCCAACTTCGTCGCGCCGCTGGCGCAAATTGCGTTGGACCGCAGACATCCCCTGGTCCAGAGGCTTGCCCTGCGTCGGCGAAATGCTGCGCGCCATGGGGGCTGCGCAAGATGACGCCTAACCGGCGTCCGCCCGTGCGACGCCTCCGGCGAACTGCGCCGTCAGCATGCCCGGAGTTGAATGGGCGCGGGCGCATCTTCCCTGCTGATCGACAAGAATGAGGCCGCCCTGGCCGTTCACTTTGGCGACGAGATAGCGCATCGCCTCGCGCGCGGCCTCTTCAGCTTGCATGGCGAGAAATTCCACGAAGAAACTGGCGGCGCGCGCCAGCGAAGCGCGGATGAAATCCTCGCCGACGCCCGTGCACGAGACGGCGCAACTGGCGTTGTCGGCGAATGTCCCCGCGCCGATAATCGGTGAATCGCCGACCCGTCCGTTGAGCTGATTGACGACGCCGCCGGTCGACGTCGCCGCCGCGAGATCGCCATTTCGGTCACGCGCGACGGCGCCAACCGTGCCGTATTTGTCATCGCCTGTTCCCGAATGATCGAGCGCGATCTCGCGCTTTCGCTTCGCCTTGGCCAATTGCGCGATGCGCTCCTGGGTTTTGAAGTAATCTTCGCCCTCGAACGCCAAATGCCGCGCGCGCGCGAAGCGCTCCGCACCTTCGCCGACGAGCAGCACGTGACCGCTCTTTTCCATCACCTCACAGGCAAGGCGCACCGGATTTCTGACGCCACGCACCGCCGCGACCGCCCCAGCCCTGAGCGTTCGGCCTTCCATAATCGATGCATCGCACAGGACTTCGCCCTCTGCATTCAGCACTGACCCCCGACCGGCGTTGAACAGTGGATCGTCCTCAAGCAGAGCGACGCAATGGACCACGGCGTCGAGCGCCGAAGACCCTGCCGCGAGAACCCTCACGCCTGATTCGAGAACCGCGCGCAGCGAGGCGTCATAGCGTTGCGGATCGCGGATTGCGCCCGCGCCGCCATGGATCATCAGCGAGAAGTCCATCATGACTTGCCCGGTCGCTTGCCAATTCATCTGGCCTTTGCGCTATATTCTTGCACGCCACGATATTCGGATGAACGCCATGCGCAACACATTGCTTGTTTCCTTGACCTTCGCAGCGCTTGCGGCGCCTGCGGCGTCGGAAACGTCGATCATAGGCCAAAAGGATGGAAAGGACATCGTCACCGTGCGCGTCGACCAAGCTGTGCGGTCCAAGCAGGCTCTGCCTTTCCTTCCTGGAATCTCCACAAAGACCGTCGGCTCAAAGGGGCTGTCGTTGCTCAAAGTGGTGATTCCTCCAGGCGGCAAGGCGGAGGCTCACATCCACAAAGGCCACGAGTCCGCGATCTATCTTTTGCAAGGCCGCGTCGAGACGCGCTATGGCGATCATCTCGAAAAGAGCGTCGTAAACGTCGCTGGAGATTTTATTTTTATTCCGCCCGACGTTCCGCATCAGCCCGTGAACTTGAGCGACAGCGAGCCAGCAATCGCGATTGTCGCCCGCACGGATGGGAACGAACAGGAGAATGTCATCCTCTATCTCGAGAAAAAATAGGATGTGGTCTCGATCGCCAGGATACGCGGCGGACGATCAAGCGCGACACCGCTGCGACGCGCGCCAAGGCGTCAGTAAAGCGCGGCGTCGTCGAACAAATGCCACAGCGACTTTTGCAGGTTGCGGCTGGTGATATGCGCGCCGGCTGTCCGGCGCTCGAGAACGAGTTTCTTGTCGTGAAAATCTTCCATGCCGACGCGATGGCCGACGCTGATCGCCGTCGCATCGGCCAAATCTTCGTTAAACAGCCGCAGCATCGAAACCTGACTTTCTTCGTCGAGCGCGGACGTCGCCTCGTCCATGATGATGATCTGCGGCCTTTGCAGCAAAAGCCGAACAAAGGCGGTTCGCTGCCGCTCGCCGCCGGAAAGAATTTGATCCCAGCGTTGCTCTTCATCGAGATGTTTGACGAGATAGCCGATGCCGCAGCGCCGCATCGCGCCTTCAATCATTTCGTCGGTGATTTCCTTGTCGGAGATCGAATAAAGTATCACTTGCCGAAGCGTGCCCAGCGGAATGTATGGCTTCTGCGGCACAAAGGCGATGTGCGCGTCTTTCGGCAATAAAATCCGGCCGGAGCCCCACGGCCATAATCCTGCGAGCGCGCGAATAAGCGTGCTTTTTCCCGTGCCGCTCGGCCCCGCGACAAGCAACTTCTCGCCGATCGGAATGACGACGTTCGCGTCGGCGATCACAATTCGTCCGTTGCGATGCGCGACGGCGAGATTTTGAATGTGAATCGCGTCGTCATCGCTGACGCCGAACTCGATAACCTTCTTTTCCTCCATGATGACGCCGACATCAAGGCTCTCAAGAGCTTCGACGAGTTCGTCAACCCGGTTAGCGGAAGCCATCCATTCCGCGACACGCACGGAATTGTCGATGAACCAGTTAAAGGCGACCTGCACCGACAGGAAAGCGGCGGCCAACTGCATGACAGCGCCGAGCGTCAAAGCGCCTGACAAGTATTTTGGCGCAACGAGCACGAATGGAATGAGCGGGGTCAGCGCGCCATTGGCGTTTTGAACGGTCGCGAGCACGCCATTGCGACGGATCTGGCGAACCCAGGCGGCGACGACGCGTCGATAGTTCTGCAAAACAGAATTTAACTCGTCAGCGTCGCCGCGAATGAGCGCGATGCTTTCCGCATTCTCCTTCATTCGCGAAAGTTCGGCGAGGAACTGCGCTTCGGCTTCGTTCTTTTGCGCAACAGCTGGAACGAGCGGACGTCCCGCGAGATAGGCGACGATGCCAGCGATCGTCGCGTAGGCCACGGCGGCAAAGCCGAGATAGCCTGGCAACACAATCCGAGCGCCAAAGAGATCGAACTCCAGCGGCCCGCCGACCGTCCACAAGATCCCGACGAAAGCCAAAGCCGTCGCCAACGCGGTTAAGAAGCCGACCGCGAATTCGACGAGCGGATCGATTGCTAATTGAACGTCCTTAGCGATCCGGTATTCCGGCGAGGTCTGCTCTCGAGCCGCGATCTCAAGCCGATAGTAGCGCTGGTCCTCGAGCCACCAGCCGGCGAGTCTCTGGGTGAGCCATTGCCGCCAACGCATCTGCAATGTCATGCGCGTGACGAGCGCGCCGCTGAGCGCGGTGGCGCTGAAAATCACAAGCGCTGGCAACAGGGCCGTCGCCCAGAGGAATGATTCGACGTTCTTGCTTTCGAGCGCGTCGAAGAATCTTCGGTTCCATTCATTGATGCTGAGTTGCGCCCCAAGCTGCAGGGCAATGCAGAAGGCGACCCAGCCGGTCAGGATCCATGCTCGCCGACTGGTTTCGCCGATCCAGTATTCCAGCGCGAGCGCGCAGAATTCCCGCCACCGCGTTCGATCCGACTGCTTGACCTCGGACGAGAAAGCGCGCTCTACAGCTTGATCATTCAATGTTAATGCGCCCCTCCGCTTGAGCGCTCGATGCGAGCGAAGGGGCTCATTTCAAGCGGCTTGCCGCGCTTCGCGTGCTCACGCCCCTATATGGCGCGCCAAACAACGCGAGACTACAGCTTTCAGGCGCCGCTTTCGTGGAACGAGATGCAAGAATGGTTGGGTCGCGGAGATTCTGCGCAAAACCAGCGTGATCTAGGCCGCGCGAGACGCCTTGCGCTCAAAGAACAGCGCCTGGCTGATCGTGGCCTTGACCGTATCGACCTTGTAGGGCTTGCTGATGAGAAAGGCGGGCTCCGGCCGTTCTCCGGTCAGCAGCCGCTCCGGAAATGCGGTGATGAAAATGACCGGCGCGTCAAAACTTTCGAGCATTTCGTTGACGGCGTTCAGACCCGAACTGCCGTCGGCGAGCTGAATGTCGGCGAGGATCAGTCCGGGCCGCTGACGCTTGGCGAGCTCCAGCGCCTCTTGATGCGTGCGCGCGACGCCGATGACGCGATGGCCGAGATCGCGCGCAATGAATTCGATGTCCTGCGCAATAAGCGACTCATCCTCGATAATCAGCACGTCCGTCGCGACGCGCTCGGCGATTTCGCGGCCAGCGTCCGTCACGAGCGCTTCAACTTCTTCTTGGGTCACGCCCAGAATCGCGGCGACGTCTTCGACCGAAAAGCCTTCCACAGTGCGCAGCAAAAAGGCCTGCCGCGAACGCGGCGTCAGCATGCTTATATTGCGCTGCGCCGCTGAAATTTCGTCGGTATTGGGCGACGGCTCGGTGTTCAGCCGGATCGATGACCAGGACGCCATGAACAGATGGTAAAGCCCGACTTTTGGCGACATATTTTCGGGGAAAGCATCGGGGTCCGCGACCAACGCTTCGAGCGTGGCGACGACATAGGCGTCGCCGCTTCTTTGCGAGCCGCAAAGCGCCCGAGCGAAGCGGCGCAAATACGGCAAGTGCACCGCGATTTCACGGGAAAGATTCATAGTTTCATCCTATTGCCGGCCAAACGGCGAAGTCAATCAGCGCGCCGTCTGATATATCACGGTCTTTGGTCGTCGGTTGCAATTACGGAACAATTAGTGTTCCTACGCGTTTGAACAAGGGAAGTCGTGCGCGCGGCACCCCGGGTTCGGGGCAGTCTCGAGGTGACCTCGGGGTCGAGAATGAGCCAACGCGAAAATCAGCACGATAACGATGGCCCATGCCGCGACGCGGAATCTGATCCTAATAGGGCTCCTGAGAACGATATTGACGGCTCCGTCGTTGACGGAGTCGCGCTGGATCCAAAAATTCAAGATCAGCTCGGGCGAGTGTTTCGAGCCTATTGCGATGATCTGATTCATCAACCAATTCCAGACAAATTTACTGTGCTGCTGGCCAAGCTGGAAGCCAAACAGCGCGAAAAGAAATGACCGAAGAATCCTTTGGAGATCAGATTGTGGCGCAGATGCCCTATCTGCGCGCCTTCGCCATTTCGCTTTGCGGCTCACATAGCCTTGCCGACGATTTGGTTCAGGACGCTCTGGTCAAGGCTTGGTCACACGCCGATTCCTTCCAGCCGAATACCAACCTGCGCGCTTGGCTGGTGACCATCCTGCGCAACACCTATTTTTCAGCTTATCGCAAGCGCTCGCGGGAAGTGCAGGACAGCGACAATCTCCTCGCCCAGCAGATTCCTGTGAAGGGCGGCCAGGAGTCGGCGCTGACCCTCACCGACGTTCAGGCGGCGCTGGACAAGCTCGCGCCCGAGCACAAGGAAATCTTGCTGATGATCGGGATCACCGAGCTTTCGTACGAGGAAGCCGCCGAGATTTGCGGCGTCGCCATCGGCACGGTCAAGAGCCGCTTGAATCGGGCGCGCGCCAAACTTGCCGAGCATTTGGGCCTGCTTGCCACGAGCGAAATCGATACAGATCCCACCGTCTCGGACCTTGCGGCGCGGCGGCCGTCCCGCGCGATTTAGCTGGCCGGAGCTTTGCGTGGGTGTGCGCCGGGAAGCATTTGCTCTATCTGAAACTTACGCTTGGAAGGTCCCCCAGCAATCGGCAGCGTCGATGACGAATGGCTGCGAAGGTCAATGTTCCCGACCCCGTCCAATAGCGACCAAGCACGCGGCTGGCCAAGCCGCGGCCGGCCGCGCCATGGCCACCGCTCTGCTCACACTGTTCCTAACGTCGGGGGCGTTCGCCGCAGACGACGCTGCGACAATGGCTGAGGTCTGGCTCTCCGTCGTCGTAGCTCTAAGCATCGCGCTGGCCGCCGCCCTTGCAGTGATCTTCCAGCTCGCGAGGCAGCGCCGCGAAGCGCAAAAGGCGCAACATGAACTCGCCGAACTGACTCTCGCGGTGGAAGTGCGCGGCGACCCGCATTGGCGCGACACTGGCATCGCCGAGGTCGACGCCATCGCCCACAGCCTTCAGGACATCGACGAGCGTCTGCGAGCGAAACGCAAAAGATTGTCTGAGTTGAACGACCTGTTGATGAAAACCACGACGGTCGTCAGCCGAGCCGGCGCCAATCTGCAACTGCGCGCGCTGCTCGACGCCGTGCCCGTTGGAATCCTTATTGCCGAAGCGCCAAGTGGACGCATCGTCGAGGGCAACTCCCTCATGGAAACCATCCTGCGCCGGCCCGTTCGCTATTCGGAAAGCACGGAAAGCTATGGCCAATGGAACGCCATCCATCCGGACGGCCGGCCCGTCGTGAGCGGGGAATATCCGCTGGCGCGAGCGCTTGCTGGCGAAGATCATCCGCAGCTCGAGTGCAAGATCGAGCGCGGCGATGGCGCCTATGTCTGGATCAATATCGTCGGCGCGCCGATCCGCAACGACCAGGGCGAGATCATCGGCGCGATCGTCGCCGTCACTGATGTCGACGACATCAAGAACGCAGAAATTCATAACCAAATGATGAACCGCGAGTTGCATCATCGCGTGAACAATTCGCTCGCGATGATGCAGGGAATCGCCAACATCACGGCGCGAACCGCGCCGGACTTTTCAAGCTTTCAGCAGGGTTTCTCCCACCGCGTGCAGTGCTTGAGCCGCATCTCGACGCTGCTCGTGCAGACGTCATGGGAGCGGACGCCGCTCAGAGACCTGGTCCTGGTCGCGATGTCCTGCGGCAGCCATGACTATGGCGACCGCATCTCAATATCGGGCGAAGACGTGCAATTGCGTTCCGCGGTGGCTTCGGCCTTGGGTTTGGCGCTCAACGAATTGCTCGTCAACGCCGAACAGCATGGAGCGCTGTCGAACGACGATGGCCGGGTCTCGATCGATTGGCGCGCGGATCGCGAAGGGGATCGGCCGCGTCTCATCTTGAATTGGACGGAGGCGGGCGGGCCAACCGTCGAAAACCCGCAGCAGACGGGCGTCGGGCATTTCTTGATCACGAATGTGCTGGCGCGCCAGATGGGCGGCGAAGTGAGGCTCACCTATCGCGCCGAGGGTCTGCAAGCCGAAATTTCAGCAGATATTTGAAACGTCCTCAGACGGCTTCCTGCGGCGTCACCTTGAGCGCGGTGACGCGGTTCCTGATCTTGCGCATCACCACGAAACGGAAGCCGTGATAGGTGAAGACCTGTCCGGCTTCAGGAATCGCTCCGGCCTCATGGATCACGAGGCCGGCGATCGTCGTCGCTTCCTCATCGGGCAATTCCCAGTCCATGACGCGGTTCAGGTCGCGCACCGGCACGGCGCCGTCGACCAACACCGATCCATCGGGCTGCGGGCGCACGCCCTGAACGGCGAGATCATGTTCGTCACGAATGTCGCCGACGATTTCCTCGAGTATGTCTTCCAGCGTGACCAGTCCCATCACCTCGCCATATTCGTCGACGACCAAAGCGAAATGGGTCTTGCGCTTGAGAAAGGCTTCGAGCTGATCCTCGAGCGTCGTCGCCTCGGGCACAAACCAAGGCGCGAGCATTACGTCGTCGACGCTGATTTTCGCGGCGTCGCCGCCAGCGGCGTTCAACGCCCGCAACATGTCCTTCGAATGAAGGACGCCGACAAAATTATCCGGTCGCTCGCGCCAGAGCGGCATGCGGGTGAATGGCGAGGACAGCACTTCGCGCACGATTTGCGCCGGCGGCAGATCGGCGTCGATCGTGCGCATCTTGGTGCGGTGGATCATCACGTCCGAAACATGCAGCACCTGCAAATCGAGGACGCCGCCGAACATATCGCGCGCGGAGCGTTCGACGTTGCCTTCTTCATGCAGAATATCGACGGCGCTTTTCAATTCGTCATATGGCGAAAGCACGGTTCGACCGTGGCCGACTTCCACTCCCACCATCTTCAACACCATGAGCACGACATATTCGACGCCGGCGAGCAGCGGGCCCACGATGCGCACGAAGGGCGCGATAAATTTCGCGACGCGCAAGGACGTCTCGTCCGGATGATTGATTGCCAGCGTCTTCGGCAAAACCTCGGCGAACACCAGCAGCAGCACGGTCATGATGATGGTCGCATAGATCGCGCCATTGTCGCCGGCGACGACAACGAGAACGCTCGTGGTGAAAGCGGAACCACCGATATTGACCAGCGTGCCGCCAAGCAGCAGCGCGGCGATCATCCGGTTGCGCTGGCGCAGCAGGCGGTTCACCGCCGCGGCGCGCTTGTCGCCCTCCTTTTCGAGAGAATGCATACGGGCATGCGATGCGGCGGTGAGCGCCGTCTCCGACCCTGCAAAGAACGCCGAAAGGAAGACGCAGATCGCGACGATGACAACCGCAGTCCATATGTCGACCTGCGGTGCGCCGGTCTCGAGGCCATGCATGGGACTATGTCCGATTCAACTCGTCTTTGAGAAAAGCAAGCACCTCAGCGGCGTCGACGGATTTCGCGATGAACGCCTCGCCAATGCCGCGCAGGAGAACGAAGGTAAGAGCGCCGCGCTCCACCTTTTTGTCCTGATACATCGCGTCGAGAATCGTCTGCGGGTCATCGCGCCAATCCGGAATGTCGCGGATTTTGGTCGGCAAGCCCACGGCCTTCAGATGGCGCTCGACACGCTCCGCCACGGCCGCGGCGCAGAGGCCACGGCGCGCCGAGAAGCGCGCTGCGCAAACCATCCCAATCGCGACGCCCTCGCCATGGACGAGGCGTGCGCTGTCATAATCAGTCAGGCTCTCGAACGCGTGGCCGAATGTGTGGCCGAGATTGAGAAGCGCCCGTTCGCCCTGCTCGGTTTCGTCGCGCGCGACGATCGTGGCTTTGGTCTCGCAGCTCACCGCGACCGCGCAAATCTGCTCCGCCTGACTGTGGAAAACGGCGTCCGCGTCCGCTTCGAGCCAGTCGAAAAAACGGGCGTCGCCGATAAGTCCATATTTCACGATCTCGGCATAGCCGGCGCGAAACTCGCGCAGCGGCAATGTCCGCAGCGTATCGACGTCGGCCAGAACCAGGGACGGCTGATGGAAAGCGCCGATGAGATTTTTGCCGTGCCGGGAATTGATCCCGGTTTTGCCGCCGACCGAAGAATCGACCTGGGACAGCAGCGTCGTCGGAATTTGCACGAAGCGCGAGCCGCGGCGCACGCTCGCCGCGACGAAACCCGCCAGATCGCCGACGACGCCGCCACCAAGCGCGACAATCAGGTCGCGTCTCTCGATCCTGGCGGCCAGCACGTCGTCGCAGACGCGGCCAAAGACCGAAAGCGATTTCGACGCTTCGCCCGGCGGAACGATGATCGTCGTCGTCGCCAGCCCGGCGCCCTTCAGGCTCTGTTCGACTGTTGGAAGGTGCAGTCTCGCGACGTTCTCGTCGGTGATGATCGCGCAAGCTGCGCCGGGAGCGATCCCCGCGACAAGCTCGCCGGCTCGCTGCAGCAGCCCGTCGCCGATAAGAATGTCATAGGAGCGCCCGCCAAGGGTGACCCGCACGGTCTCCTGACGAGTGGCTTCTTCGCCTTCCGCGCGCGCGGGATGAAGGTGAATCATGGCTTTGGCGAAACCTTTGCTTTGCGCGCGCCGTCTGAGCTCCTCGATCCGCGGCAGCTCAGCGGCAAGAACGGCGAGCGTATCATCCGCCATCGCGTCCTGAGGAATTTCCCGCGACTCGACACGAAGATCGGCCAATTCGTATACGGGGCGGCGCGCCTCGATCAGCTTGCGCAGCGTTTCCTCGGGATCGTCCGTCTGCAGCAAGGGCCGATCGCTCTTGCGGCGCACGCGCTTCAACAGGATTTTGAGATCGGCGTCGAGCCATATCGATACGCCCCGCTCGGCGATGCGGTCGCGGGTGCGCGGGTCGAGAAACGCCCCGCCGCCGGTCGCCAGCACGATCGGGCCGCCGTTTAAGAGGCGCATGATCACGCGACGTTCGCCGTCGCGGAAGTAGCGCTCGCCATATTTGGCGAAAATCTCTGGGATGGACATGCCGGCCGCGGCGACGATCTCCGCGTCGGCGTCGACGAAGGGCAGGCCCAGCCGCGCCGCGAGCCTCTGACCGATGGCGCTTTTTCCCGAGCCCATCATGCCGACGAGCACAATCGCTCGACCGTCAAGCGCCGCGCGAACGGAAAAAACGCGCGCGTCATTTGGCGCTTGAGGAGCCGGCAGGACGACGCCGGAGCATGGCGGTCGAGTCATTTGCGCCACATTTAACCCGCGCGGCGCGGAATTTCATCCGCTCCTCCAAGCGCGCGCATAAGATAAGCCACCATGAACACGGGCAGCCGAGCGTCTGACAGCGCCTCCGGACTGGAAATCATGTGAGCGTCCGCCAGTTCAGGCGCGCGCTCAACCGCTAGAAAGGCCTTCACTTTCGCGGCGAGGGCCTGCGAAGGCGCATCAAAATCCAGTCTCTTGATGCAGGCGATATTCTGCCGATCGAAAACGACCGTCCAGTTCGCGGCCGCGCGCGCCGCCGTCGCTTCGAGGCCCGTCTCTTCCGCGAGTTCACGCACGAGACTGCCTTCAAGGTCGACGCAGCCGCCCGCGACGATGTCGGAAGGATCGGGCGTGCCGCAGGGAAAATAGAGTTGGCCGGCGAATGAGTGGCTTGGCCCCATTTCGCCAAGGAGGTAGGCGCCGTCGCGAGCGCGGACCGCCGGCATCGAGAAGCAGTTATAGATGGATTTGTCCGGCCAGCCGAGATCGCGCCAGACGAGAAAGCGCGAGAAGCGGGTTTTGAAGAGCGACATGCGCAGGATGCGCGCGCCATCCTCGCCGATCACCCGCGCGACGCGACAGGCGAGCAACACGGAACCATCGTAGAGCGCCGGATTGGCGCGCCGGCGCTCCTCCCAGTGATCGTCGATCATGGCGGACCGCTCTTCCGCGAAGCCCCAGCGATGATCGACAATGCGACACTCAAGCCGGTCGACGTCCACGATTTCGAGAGTCACAGGCGGACCGCTCCTTGACCGCACTGGCGTCGCGCCGAGGAATGCATGTCGCGGCGCCTCGTCAAGCCTGCATCTGCAGAAGCGCCACGCTGTCACGAAATTCGACGAGTTCGACGATGCGGCCGTCCTCGTAGCGCACGAAATCTGCGAGCTGAACCTGACCGCGACGGCCGGTGCCGCGGTGGCGCCATTCGACGGTTCGACGCGTCGCTGCGGTTCCGCCGTCGACGATGACCTCGTCGGGGGTCGCATGTCCCAATTGCTCGAATTCCATTCCGATGCTGCGCACGATGTTGACCAGCGCCTCGACGCCGCGATGTCGCCCCGCATGTGAGATCGTCGCCCTGTCGCCAACGAATTCGCACACCACGTCGGGTGAACATATTTCGCGAAACAGCGCGATGTCGGGCCCGCACGAGAAGTTGCTCATAGCGACGAGCCGGCGCGCCATTTCATCACGCGGCAGTCCCGGGCCGCGAGGATTGAGAATTTCGTCGAGACTTTGCGGCAAGTAATCCGCTCCGCGCGAAACGCAACGATGGTCCCGGAACTCATACATTTCCGAAACCAGCCCGTTCCGCCAACGCAGAAAATGCGCCATGTCCATGCGGTGGATCCGGCCCGTCGCGCGGTGACGCCAACTGCTCAGCCAACGCAACGCCGTGTTGTCGCCTTCGACCAGAACCGAGAGAATTTCCGCGTCAATTGGTTCATAGTCGACATCGACGCGACGCAAATGAGCGCGCAGCGCATCTCGCCCGCGCCACTGTCCCGGCGGCAGCACGCCAAGCCGTGAACAGTTGTAGTTCAGTTCGACGTCTTCGACGAAGTGTTCGACCAAGGTCTGGACGTCATAGGTCATGCGGCTCCGCACGATCTCATGAACGCGGCGACGCGTTTCACTCTCGATCAGCTGACTCGACCGTCCGCCCGCCCCCTGCATTCATCCCCCGCTACGGCGACGCATTCGTCGTTGCGCTAACGGCCCGGTCAGAAATCTGCCAAACCCCAGTGCGCCCTCGCCTTTTTGGGATCATTATGCGCTAATTGCGGTCTTTGTCGACCAACTTGTTCTTGCCGATCCAGGGCATCATGCCGCGGAGGCGAAGGCCGACGTCTTCGATTGGATGAGCGTTATTTCGGGTGCGCGTGGCCTTAAAGGATGTCTGGCCGACTTTATTCTCCAGCATCCAGTCGCGGGTGAACTTGCCGGTCTGGATATCGTCAAGGACACGCTTCATCTCGGCCTTGGTTTCCTTGGTGATGATGCGCGGGCCGGTGACATATTCGCCATACTCGGCCGTGTTGGACACCGAGTAATTCATGTTGGCGATGCCGCCTTCATAGATGAGATCGACGATCAGCTTCACTTCGTGAAGACATTCAAAATAGGCCATTTCCGGCGCATAGCCCGCCTCGACCAGGGTCTCGAATCCAGCGCGGATCAATTCCACCAGGCCGCCGCAAAGGACGACCTGCTCGCCGAAGAGATCGGTCTCGCATTCTTCTCGGAAGGTCGTTTCGATAATGCCGGCGCGGCCGCCGCCGATCGCAGAGGCGTAGGAGAGCGCGATCTGCTTGGCGTTACCGGAAGCGTCCTGATGCACAGCCATTAGGCAGGGCACGCCGCCGCCCTTGAGATATTCGCCGCGGACGGTATGGCCCGGCCCTTTTGGCGCGACCATTGCGACGTCGAGATCGGCGCGCGGCTCGATCAGATTGAAATGGATGTTGAGCCCATGCGCGAAGAAAAGCGCCGCCCCTTGCTTGAGATTAGGGGCAAGCTCATTGGCGTAGATTTCGCTCTGAAGCTCATCCGGCGTAAGCATCATGACGACGTCGGCCCATTTAGCCGCGTCGGCGACGCTCATCACCTTCAGCCCGGCGCCCTCGGCCTTTTTGGCCGACGCCGAGCCGGCGCGCAGCGCGACGGCGACGTCTGGAACGCCGCTCTCCTTCAGATTGAGCGCATGCGCATGTCCCTGACTGCCATAGCCGACGATGGCGACTTTCTTACCCTTGATCAAATTGATGTCGGCGTCTCGATCGTAATAAACGCGCATGTGCTCTGCTTCCCTTGATATGCGTGCGCTCTTTTGGGGGAACGGCGCGCCCCCGCGCCGTCGAATTCGCTGGCGGCTCCTTCTACGCGGGCCGCCCCGGAAGGTCAAAATTCTCGCGCCTTAGATCGGCTCCGGCCCGCGCGAGATCGCCGCCACTCCGGTGCGGGACACCTCGACGAGTCCGATCGGGCGCATCAGGTCGACAAACTCGTCGATCTTATGCGGCTTGCCGGTCAGTTCGAAGATGAAGCTCTCGGTGGTCGCGTCGACAATGCGGGCGCGAAACGCTTTCGCGAGTTGCAGCGCGAAGGTGCGATGCTCGCCCCTGCCCTTGACCTTGACCATGGCGAGCTCGCGTTCGAGCGACCGCTGCGACACGGTGAGGTCGGTCACCTGATGCACGGGAACGAGGCGCTCGAGCTGATGATGGATCTGGTCAATGGTCTCCGGCGCGCCGGAGGTCAGAATGGTGATGCGCGAGAGATGTTCGGCATGGGCGACTTCGGCGACCGTGAGGCTTTCGATATTGTAGCCCCGGCCCGAAAACAGGCCGACGACCCGCGCCAACACGCCCGGCTCATTGTCGACGAGCACGGAGAGCGTATGCGACTCGACCTTGGAGTTCGTCGCCGCGGCGGCGTATGGGGAAGGCGGAGAAGCAGGGGCGTTCATCTTTTTTCCTGGCAGTCGGCAAATCGGCGGTCGGCAGTCAGTTGCAGTTCATACGCTGCCGATTGCCGAAGCGCGACTGCCTAGACAAGCATCTTTCCCTTTTCATCGATCACCGCGCCGATCTCAATTCCGGCGTCGTCGCAAAGATCGGCGAGCAGCATGTCGTTGTGCGCCTTGCCCGACGGGATCATCGGGAAGCAGTTCTCGACCTTGTCGACGACACAGTCGAAAATCACCGGTCCGTCGTAGTCGATCATCTCCTTTATCGCCGCGTCGAGCGATGCGGGATCGGCGCAGCGGATGCCCTTGGCGCCGAACGCTTCAGCAAGCTTGACGAAATCGGGGAGCGCTTCGGAGTAGCTGTGGGAATAGCGGCCGCCATGCAGCAGCTCCTGCCACTGGCGCACCATGCCCATATATTCGTTGTTGAGGATGAAGATCTTCACCGGCAGGCGGTATTGGATCGCCGTCGACATCTCCTGGATGCACATCAGGATCGAGGCTTCGCCGGCGATGTCGATCACGAGTGACCCGGGGTGCGCGAGCTGCGCGCCGATCGCCGCCGGCAGACCGTAACCCATCGTGCCGAGACCGCCTGACGTCATCCAGCGGTTGGGCTCTTCAAAATGATAATGCTGGGCCGCCCACATCTGATGCTGCCCGACCTCGGTCGTGACGTAGACGTCGCGATCCTTGGTCAGCGCATAGAGCCGCTGCACCGCATGTTGCGGCTTGATCGCCGTTTCCGAATTGCGGAATGCGAGCGATTTTTTGGCGCGCCACTCATCGATCTTCGCCCACCAATGATCGAGCGGCTGCTTATCGGCGCTCATCGCCTCGGCGCGCCATAGCCGCACCATGGCTTCGAGCACATGGGCGCAATCGCCGACGATGGCGAGATCGACTTTGACGTTCTTGTTGATCGACGAACGATCGATGTCGATGTGGATTTTTTTCGAGCCCGGCGAAAAGGCGTCGAGACGCCCGGTGATGCGGTCGTCGAAGCGCGCGCCGACCGCGATCATCAGATCGCAGTCATGCATGGCGTGATTGGCTTCCCAGGTGCCGTGCATGCCGAGCATGCCGAGCCAGTTCTCGCCCGATCCGGGATAGGCGCCAAGCCCCATCAACGTCGAGGTGATCGGAAACCCCGTGAGGCCGACGAGTTCTCGCAACAGGGTTGAGGCCGCAGGTCCTGAGTTGATGACGCCGCCGCCCGTATAAAAAATCGGACGCTCGGCCGCCGCCATCATCCGCACCGCCTGCTGGACCGTCTCCAAGTCGGCGTCGAGCTTGGGATGATAGGTCTTGTGCGCTGCGCTGCGCGGCGGCGCGTAGACGCCGCGCGCAAACTGCACGTCCTTGGGGATGTCGATGACCACGGGGCCGGGCCGGCCGGACGAGGCCACATAGAAAGCCTCATGCAGCACGCGCGGCAGATCGGCGACGTTCTTGACGAGATAATTGTGCTTCGTGCAGTGGCGGGTGATGCCGACCGTGTCGCATTCCTGAAAGGCGTCCGAGCCGATGAGATGCGTCGGCACCTGGCCGGTGATGCAGACGACCGGAATCGAGTCCATCAGCGCGTCGGTCAGGCCCGTTACCGTATTGGTGGCCCCCGGACCCGAGGTAACGAGCAGCACGCCGACCTTGCCCGAGGAACGCGCATAGCCCTCGGCGGCGTGAGCCGCGCCCTGCTCATGGCGCACGAGAATGTGCTGCACCTTGTCCTGATGGAACAGCGCGTCATAGATCGGAAGGACGGCGCCGCCGGGATAGCCGAAAATAATCTCCACGCCCTGGTCCTTCAGGGCTTCGACCACCATTTCGGCGCCGGTCATTTCCTTCGACATCGTCTCTTTCCGTCTTGCTACTCGCTGCGTGGACTGGGTTTCGGGCAACAAAAAAGGCCCTCTTGGGGCCTTGGGTCAAGCGCCGCTGGCGGAGGCCGGGCCTAGCCCCGCTCCGTTCCTGGCGCTCGAGATACGAGAATTGCGCGCATGTCTGCGTTTCCCTGCTAACCGAGGGACGTTACGGGAGGCCGGGCTGATAATCAAGGGTGCAATAAGTCTTCAGCGAGCGATCCATCCGCCGTCGACGACAAGCAGGTGGCCGATGATGAAGCGCGCCTGTTCCGAACACAGGAATAACACGGCCTCGGTAAGCTCTTCGGCCTTGCCCATGCGCCCGATGGGAAACAGCTTTCCCGCTTCCTCAGGGGTGATGCCCTCCTTCTCCATCCATTGATGGAACACGTCGCCCGGCGCATCGATTCCGCAGGCGCAGATGGCGTTGACGCTGATATTGTCCTTGGCGACCTCGAGCGCGACCGTCTTGGTCAGGCCGTCCACGCCGCCTTTGGAGGCGGCATAGGCGCCTTCCGCCGGATTGCCGGTGAGACTGCCGGTGATCGAAGATTGGTTGACGATGGCGCCGCCGCCGTTCTGGCGCATCTGCCGGATCTGGTGTTTCATGCAAAAGAACACGCCGCGCAGATTGACGTCGATGTGGAAATTGAAGCCTTCCTCCGTCTCCTCGACGATCGGCTTGAAGCGCACGACGCCGGCATTGTTCACCGCGCAGTCGAGGCGACCATAGGCTTCGACTGTCTTCGCGACCATGGCTTCGACGTCCCGCTCGACGCGCATGTCGGCAAGCGTGAACAGCCCCTCGCCGCCTTCCGCGATGATCATGTCGAGAGTCTCGCGCCCGCCAGCCTCGTCGATGTCGGCGAGCGCGACCCTCGCCCCCTCGCGCGCGAAGGCCAGCGCCGTTACCCGCCCGAGACCTCTCGCAGCGCCCGTGACGAGCGCGACTTTGCCGCTGAACCGACCCATGAACGACTCCAAGCCTTCGCGTCGGTGCAGGTTTCACACGCGAGCCGTTGCGGTCAAGCTCGGAAGCATTCATCCAAGACGTCATGCGCCTTCGGCGGCGAGCGCGCGCTTGACCCCCTCGTCCGCCGCCATCATGTCATGATGTTTCCGGACGCTTGGGTATTTCGACAGCCCGTCCTCGAGCATCGATGCGGCCCAACGCTCCATCGGAAAAACATAGGCGTCGAGATAGCTGCGCTTGTCGCCCACCATGTAGCGCCGCCCGGAAAGATGCGCTTCGAGAATGTCGAACTTCTTGCGCACGAGCGCCTTGGCGGCCTCGCGCACATCGTCGAAGGCCTCCTTCTCGCGGGCGCGCGTATAGCGGTTGGGCGAGAACAGCGAAAAAAAGGCGGGGTGAAGATCGCCGGTGATAAAGGAGGACCAGCGGTCCGCCTCGGCCTCGTCGCGCGGCGAGCTGTCTGCGGCGATTCCTGCTTTTGGGTAGCGGCGGGAGAGGTAGCGTAACACCGCCGCCGCCTGAGTGAGTATCCAGCCTTCGCCGGTGTCGAGCGCCGGCACCGCGCCCGCCGGATTGACCTTCAAATATTCTTTGTCGCCAAACTCGACCTCCTTGGTCTCATAAGGCTCGCCGATCCATTCGAGGGCAATGTGAGGGGCAAGGGAGCATGCGCCGGTATGGTAATAGAGCGTGACCATGAGGGCCTCCGATTGTGGGAGTCGCTCTTAGAATAGGGTGGCGGCCCGCGGGAGGGTCGCGCCTATCCCTCGCCGCAGTCGAGAATCCAGGTCTTGTCGCAGAAGGCCACATATAGGCGCTCCTGACCTAGCGCGGCGCCGAGTTCGCCAGCAAGCTCATTGAGCATCGCCTCGATCTGCGCATCGGGCAGGGAGCCCAGATAGGCGTGCACCGCTTCGCCGGTGAATATCGCGACCGGCTCGCGGTCCGAGCCGACGGCGCCGTCGTCTCTGCGCCAGGCGTAGGTCACCTCGCCGCGGGTGAACATGCCGGAGAGCGCGGGCTGCCCCGCTTCGACGCGGCGGCGCATCCAGGCGTGCGCGCAGCGCACCGCTTCCGAGACGTCATAGACGCGCCCCTCCGCCTCCCAGCCTTCGCGCAGCCCGACGGTGATACGGAAATCCCGCCGCGGCCCACGCGAGCCGTCAACGAGGCGATAAACACGCTTGGTCATGGCAGGAAAGGTAAGGCGCCCGGCGCGAACGAGGAAGGCTGTGGTTTGGTCAGCGCTTGCCCGTCCATGTGGACGCGAGCTTTTGCAGAGCCTTATCTGCTTCCTGCTCAGCTTCGCGCTTCGTGTCGTAGGCATGTGGGGACCGCAGATGAATCTGGGTCCCTTCGCAAACAGTCCAACGAAACCGCCCAGCGCAGAGCGGGTCCGGCTCAATTCTCGACGTAAATTGATCAGTTTCGCGCATGGCCATATTATGCGCGCAAGCAGGTCATTATCAAAATGACCGCCGTCTGCTCCGCCTTTTTTGCTTCGCGCAGGCGACTCAATGCGCGCGGTGGCGCGCTGATTGCGATTTGGGGGCAAGGGTGAAAAGAGCAGACCGTGGATGGCCCCGGGTTTTCGTTGGCGGACGTGAGTGCGATCTCCCCCTCACTCATCGGCTCCGCCCTCGCCGTCGGCGCTCCTCGCGCCCTACTGCGCCGCCACCGGCGTGTGTCGCGTCTCGTCGCCCCGGCCGGCGAGCAGTCCTTCGATGGAGATGTCCTCGTCGAGCTCGTCCCAATGCAGCCCTTTGCGGCTGATCTCATAAGCGAGGCGCTGCGCCAGCGTCGCATGCAGAAGACGCGGGAACCAAACGAGCGGCACGCCGAGCGTGCGTCCGTCGGACAGTTCGACCCACATGCTATCGTCGTCAAAGCGTAGGGACTTAGCCGAAATGCTCATGCCAGGCCCTTTCTATGAAAGTTGCGCGATCCTGGACGATTTTCTCCAATTGGCGCAAGGTCCGCGCGTCAAAACCATCGCTGGCGGCGAGGCTGACGGGCGAAAGCCAAAACTTCGCGTCGCCCTCGCCTTTTCGCACATGCACATGGATCGGCTCGAGCGGGCTGCCTCGTTTGAATAGAAAAAGAAGCGAAAGCCGTCCTGTCGAAAGATGACCGGCATTTCGCCCGTTCCCCATTCTCGTCCGCCGCCCTTACCCCTCCAGCAGCCGCCGCGCGATCACCTGCGCCTGAATTTCCGCGGCGCCTTCGAAAATATTGAGGATGCGGGCGTCGCAAAGCACGCGCGAGACCGGATATTCGAGCGCAAAGCCATTGCCGCCGTGGATCTGCAAGGCGTTGTCCGCCGCAGCCCATGCGACGCGGGCGCCGAGCAGCTTCGCCATGCCGGCCTCAAGGTCGCAGCGCTTGCCCTCGTCCTTCTCGCGCGCGGCGAAATAGGTGATCTGGCGGGCGATATGGATCTCGACCGCCATGGAGACGATCTTGTTGAAGACGCGCGGGAAGGAGAACAGCGGCTTGCCGAACTGGATGCGCTCCTTGGCGTATTTCAGTCCGAGATCGAGGGCGCATTGGGCGACGCCGAGCGCGCGCGCCGCCGTCTGGATGCGGGCCGACTCGAAGGTCTCCATGAGCTGCTTGAAGCCCCTGCCCTCCTCGCCGCCGAGAAGGTTTTCGGCCGGAACTTCGAAATTGTCGAAGCCGATCTCGAACTCCTTCATGCCGCGATAGCCGAGCACTTCGATCTCGCCGCCGGTCATGCCCTTGGCGGGGAAAGGATCGCTATCGGTGCCGCGCGGCTTCTCGGCGAGCAGCATGGAAAGGCCCTTGTAGCCCTTCTCGTTCGGGTTGGTGCGCACGAGCAGCGTCATCAGATCGGCGCGCACCGGATGGGTGATCCAGGTCTTGTTGCCAAAAACCTTATAGGCGCCGCCTTCGAGCGTCGCGCGGGTGCGCAGCCCGGCGAGGTCGGAGCCGTTGTTGGGCTCGGTGAAAACCGCGGTCGGCAGGATTTCGCCCGAGGCGATCTTGGGGAGATATTTCTCCTTCTGCGCCGGCGTGCCGCCGACCAGGATGAGTTCGCCGGCGATTTCCGAGCGCGTGCCGAGCGAGCCGACGCCGATATAGGCGCGCGACAATTCCTCGGAGACGACGCACATGGCGATCTTGCCCATGCCGGAGCCGCCATATTCGTCTGGAATCGTCAGGCCGAAGACGCCGAGTTCGGCGAGGCCGGAGATCACCTCGAGCGGGATGTAGTCGTTCTTCGAATGCCAATCCTGCGCATAGGGCGTGACATTCGCGGTGGCGAATTTGCGCATCTCGCTGCGGATCGCCTCGAGCGTCTCGTCGAGGCCCGACGCGCCGATGGTCTCCGCCGCCGCGTGATGGTCGATGAGTTCGGCGAGGCGGGCGCGGTTCGCCGGCGTATTGCCGGTAAGGATCAGCCGGTCGACCGAGGCGGGACGCCGTTCCGCGATCTGCTGGCTGGTGAGCCCGAAATCACTGAGCCGGACGATCTCGCCCTGGCTCATCGGTATGCCGCCATAAACTTGCGCGAGGAATTCGGCGAAGCCGATCTGGTTCAACAGCTCCTCGGTCTCGCCATAGGCGCCCTCGCCGGAGAGGCGCTCAGCGTAATCGATCAGTTCGCGCAGGCCCTGCACATAGGTCGCAAGCCAGGCGAGCCCGTGCGCGGCGTGCTGATCGGCCTCGAACAGATCATTGGCGATCTTGCCGTCGCGTGAGTCTCTGGCGCGCAGGCTCGCCAGCGCATCCTTGTAAAGCGCCTCGACGGCGGCGAGCGCCTCTTTCGCGTCGCTGGTCCAATCGGCGGCTTCAAGTTTCGTCGCGACGGCTGCGGTCATTCTTTCTTTCCGAAATGAGAGCCCACATGGGGCGGATGCCTACCCTCCCCTCGCAAACCGGCTGTTCCCGGTTTGCGCATTTAAATTGGCCAAAGTTGGCAACAGCCGACTTTGGCTGGGGAGGGTCGAGCCGCGTCAGCGGCTCGGGGTGGGGTGATACCGCCAGGCAATCCTGGCTACCACCCCCACCCGATCGCCTGCGGCGATCGGCCTCCCCCGTCGAGGGGGAGGTGTTTGCGCCCTACATGCCGACATTTGGCCTGAGACGCAACCGGTCCCGACTACGGGGTAATGTCAAACGGGGCCGCCGTGATCCTATTCGGGCTTTAACTTAAACCGGTTCGCCATTGGCTCGGCGATCGGCCGACGATCTTCTTGAACGCCCGGCTGAATGCAGCTTCTGACTCGTAGCCGATTTCATGCGCTACGGCGGCAACCTTGACGCCGGGATCCGCCAGCCGCTTGGCAGCGATCTGCATGCGCCATTGGGTCAGATACTGAATCGGCGGACAACCCACTAGCTGAGAAAATCGATCGGCCAGGACTGAACGTGAGGCGGCGGCTTGCGCTGCGAGTTCCTCCAGAGTCCAGGCGTGCGTAGGTCGCGCGTGCAACAACGTTAGCGCGCGACCGACCAGGGGATCACGTAATCCTGCCAGCCAGCCGGTGCTGTTGTTCGCAAGCTGATCCATATGCAACCGAATCACTTCGACAAACATCAGTTCCGATAGGCGGTTGAGCACGCTTTGGCTGCCGGCGCGTTTGTTCTCCGTTTCGGCGGCTGCGAAGCGAATGAATTGGTCAAGCAGGCCTTGTGAGTCGTCACGCCGCAGCCGCATGAAGCGCGGCAGTGAGTCGAGCAACGGATTGAAAGGACGCGCGTCGCAACTGAAGAAGCCGCAAATCACATGGGTGTCGCTTGCACCTTCGCCGCCGGTCCGCAATGCGAAAGGCAATGCGTTGGCATCCTCGGGCCGCCGGTGCATGTCCAAGTTCGGTTCGGCGCGCATACCCGGCGCACTTGACACGACATGCGGGTCGCCATGCGGGATGACAGCTATGTCCCCTTCCTCGAGTCTGACCGGCCCGAATACAGCTTCACTGATGAGCGATATCCAGCACGAGCCGCGAGTGACGACATGATACTCGATCGCATGCTGGGCGCCAGGCGTCACCTCGTTGGCAATCTGCGCTGCAGGCGGCGCTTCCGCAACCCACGGCGATTTGGCGGTAACGTCGAAAAAGACCGAGCCGGATAAACGCACGGCGGAGAGGACATCCGACAACGCGTCTGTGCTCATGGCATGACCTCTCGAAGTACAATTGCTGTGTCTGCCACTACATGCTGGACGCTAAAGCAAGCTGCCCGGACAATCGGCAGGGACGATAGCAATTCTGGATGCGCGAGCAAGAAGGCGGGCAGCGCAATCATTCAACGCGGGAGGCGATTGACCTAAGGCTCATGCCAAGGTCGCACGCGCCGTGCGCCTCGATACGTCGCCTTTGGCGACGTGTTGCGACTCGGAATTGTTGAGGAGACCGATCATGACTACAGCAATTGAATGCCGCCCGCCTGTGACAGCAAAGCCGGCTGTGGAATTGAACGCCCTCAAGGCCAAGCAGCAGACAGCCTGGTCGTCCGGCGACTACGCCGTCGTCGGCACAACCTTGCAAATTGTCGGCGAACGATTGGCGGAAGCCATGGACCTGCGTGCTGGCCAGACCGTGCTCGACGTCGCCGCCGGTAACGGCAATGTCACGCTAGCCGCCGCTCGGCGTTGGTGCGAGGTTACGTCCACGGATTATGTCGAGCCCGTACTGGTGCGTGGCCGCATGCGAGCCGAAGCGGAAGGGCTGCAGGTCAAATTCCAAGTCGCCGACGCCGAGAATCTGCCGTTCGCGGACGCGTGTTTCGACGCGGTGGTCTCGACGTTCGGCGCGATGTTCAGCCCCGATCAGGATCGTACCTCAGCCGAAATGATAAGGGTGTGCAGGTCCGGCGGTCACATAGGCCTCGCCAACTGGACGCCGGAAAGCTTCGTCGGCCAATTGTTCAAGACGATCGGTAAATACTTGCCGCCGCCCGCCGGCGTGAAGTCGCCGGCGGTCTGGGGCACGCGCAGCTGGGTGGAGATGACGTTTGCTCCAGCGGCATTTACACTCGCCACCGAGCCGCGCCACTTCAATTTCCGCTACCACTCGCCGCAGCACTTCCTCGATATCTTCCGCTCCTACTACGGGCCCGTGCTCAAAGCTTTCGAGGCGCTCGACGACGCCGACCGGAAGGGCCTCTCGTGTGACATCATCGATCTGATCGGACGCTACAATACGTCCGGCGACAAGACGATGGTCGTTCCCAGTGAATATCTCGAGGTGATCGTCACCAAACGGTGAGCGCTGCAGCGAGCTGCGTGACGTCACGAAGAGCTTTGCGATAGTAACGAATCCATACCAAAATTTAACGCACGTGCCGGCCAAGTCTGCTTAAACAGGCATGGTCGGCCTTTTTCCCAATAAAGTCCGCCTTGGGTCAAATCAAGCCATTCATCATCCGCACGGCGGACGACTTCTAAGGTAGGCCGAAATTCAAGCTGAGGACGTTGCCGGCCGCGCTCTATCGTGGCGCGGCCCGGCGGAATCCGCGCCAAGCGAAAATGGCGAGAATCAGCATCGGCAGCGCGACGCCGATGAGCGGGCCGGCAAGTCCGGCCGGCGCGCACGCCACCAACTCTTCGTCCGCCTGCGTAAATTTCGGCATTGCCGCGTAATCCTGCGCCGTCAGCGATGCGCCGGCCTTGGCCCGCGAAAGGAAGAACTCGCGCCAATCGACATGGAAGGCGCGGATGCGGTCGAGAAAGGCACGATAGCGCGCTTCCCCCGAGCCGGCGATGTCGGCCAGCGCCCGATAGGTCAGATAGGCGGGCGAGAGATAGCCAAGCCGGTCGGACAAGTCGCGCTGTCGCGCAAGCTGCGCGTCATGGTCGGCGACGATCGCTTCGACGCGTTGAAAGGCCGCCTCCTGCGTCGCGAGGCGGCGTAGCGTCGCCTCCTGCGCGGCGCCGCCGCTCGCCGGCTTGCCGCCGCCGCCATGCTCGTCGGCGTAGCGGGCGAGCGCCGCGTCGCGGGCGCGATCGGCGTCGGTCGAGGCGGCGCGGGCCGCCAGCACCATATCGATCCGCGACGGCGCCGGATGCGCAAAGGCGGCGAGGCTGTTGATCGCGGCCGGCAAGATCATCGTGATCGCCACCCATGCGCCAATCAGCGTCAGCGCGTTGAACGCCGAGCCTCGGCCGAGCCCGTCGACCGCGGCCGCCAGCGCCGCCCAGAACAGGCCATAGAGCGCCACGACCGCGAGCAGCGCGGCGAAGCCCGAAGAGGCGAGCCGCTCCCTGCCCGCGAAAATCCAGACGCCCGCCGCCACCGCAAACAGCATCACGGCGATCGGCGCGGCGACGCGCGCGGCCAGCTTTCCACCGAGCGCGGCGGCGGGCCGGCGCGCCGAGGCGAGCGTCATGCCCAGCGTTCCCTGCTCGCGCTCGCCGGCGAGCAGATTGAAGGCCATCGCCAGAACGACGAGCGGATAGACAAAGACGACGACGAAGGCGAGATCGGTCGCGCCCGACATCAGATTGGCGGGATTGTCGATCTCGTCGGCGAAGAGAAAACTGTCCTTCGAACCCGTCGTCACCCGGACCGCGGGCGGCAGCAGGTCGCTCTGGCCGGTCGCGACGAGCCCCAAGGGCGCGGGCGCGAGCGCCGCGACTGTCGCCGCAGGTCCGCCGCCCATGAAAGCCGGGTTACGCGGATCGCGGAACGGCGGCGGCTCGGGCGCAGGCTTTCCCTGCGCGTCGCCCTGCTGCAATTGCGCCAGCGTTTTTTGAAGTCTGGAAAGCCGCTGGCTTTCGTCGGCGCGCGCTGCGGCGATCGTCGCCTGCTGCGCAGCGATCCGCGCCGACCCCATGGCGAGGGCGAACAGCGCGACGCCCGCCAAAATCAGCAGCGCAAACCAGACCGCGCCGTCGCGGCGCATCATGCGCGCTTCAAAACGCGCGCCGGCGAGAAAAGCGGAAGACATCGGCGCGCCTCACACCGGCCGCAAACGGCGCGCTGCGAAGAGCGCAAAGACTGCCGCGATCGCGAGCCACCCGACAAGCGCGGCGGTGGGCAGCAAGCTGTATCCCAGGGCGAAGCCAGCTCCAGGCGCCCGATAGGCGAAGGCGGCGATCTTTCGCCACAGCTCCGGGCCGGCGAGGTAAGTATTGTCGTGGGCAAAATGGATGATGTTGTCGCTTACTTCGTTCTGAATGTCGCGCCGATGCGCTTCGGCGCCGGAAGCGAAATCGAATTGGCTGCGACTGTCGACGCCGGCAAAGGCCATTGAGATCGGCCGCAGCGCCAGGAGCGGAAAAAGGAAGCCCGGCGCGGCGCGGAGCGCGTCCTGGCGGTCGAAGGCGGTCTGCAACGCGCCGAAATGGCGGTCGAAAATCGCGTAGCCGCTCTCATCGTCCTTGCGCAGCGCGAGGCCGCGGAAATTGACCGGCAAATCCTCGATCCGCGTGACGCCGTATTTCTTCAAGGTCTCGTCGCGGAACGCGACGAAACCGGGATGACTCTCGTCATGACCGAAAGTTTTCGCCTTATCTTGCGCGATGCCCGCGCGAAATTCCTGCCACGTCGGGGTTGGCGCAAAGGCGCGCGCCGCGTCTGTCGCAAGCCTTGGCGCGAGAAATGAATTGGCGAGCCAGAACGCGAGCAGCGTGACGAGCGCCGCGCGCGAATTTCTGGCGAGCGCCGAAACGCCAAGCGACAAAAACGCGAAGCCGGCAAGATAGGCCGCATAGGCGGCACCGAGCACGCCCAGACGAATGAATTGATCGACAAGTGACAGGCGCTCGCGATCGACGAAGAAGAACAAGGCGAGCGCCGCGCCGATGAAGGCCGGCGCAAGGAGAGCGAAAATCGCGCCGATGAGCGCCAGCGCTTTGCCGGCGAGAATGTCGCGCGGCCGCGCGCCGACGCTGAGCAACTGTTTCAGCGTGCCGCTCTCCCGCTCGCCCGAGAAGCTCGCAAATCCCATCAGAATGACGATCAGCGGCGCGATCGTCTGCAAAATAAACGCAAGCGACAGCGCACCGAGGCGCGCGCCGACGCCGCCGTCGCGGGCCTGTTTGAACTGCGTCTCATTTTGCTTATGCGCCTCAAGCCACACCGCCGAGCCGACATAGGCGTCGACGCCGGGATCGGCGAGCGCCAGCGGACTCAGCGGCTTGAAGGCGTATTGGCCAAAATGCGCGGCGGCGTGTGGATTCTTGGCGCTCTGTCCGACCCAGAGTTCGCGATCGGCCCTCGCCGCCGCCTCTCGCTCGCTTAAGATGCGGGCGCTTTCGACATAGCCGAAGGCGAGCGCGGCCAGCATCAGCGCGACGACGAAGGCGCAAAGCCAGACGAGGCGACGGTCGCGAAAAAGCTCCAGCCATTCCTTGGCTGCGACCGCGCGCATGACGCGCCAGCGGCTCTTCGCCGGCGCCGCCACGGCGAGTGGCGCGAGCGCGAGATCGCTCATGCAGCCCTCGCGAAAAGATCGAGATAGGCGCGCTCCAAGCCCAGATGATCGACGTCGTCGGCGCCGAACACCGACGCCAGACGTCCCCGCGCCATGATGCCGATCTTCGTGCCGCACTGCTTGGCGAGAAAAAGATCATGCGTGACCATCAGCACCGCCATGCCGTCCTTGCGCAGCCGCTCGATCAGTGCGGCGAACTCATTCGCCGCGAGCGGATCGAGCCCGGAGGTCGGCTCGTCGAGCACCAGCGCCTGCACGCGCCTTGCGAGCGCGATGGCGACGCCGACCTTCTGGCGCATGCCTTTGGAATAGCCGCGCACGGGACGTTGAAAGGCGTCGCTCGGCAAGCCGGCGGCGGCAAGCAGCGAAAGCAGCGTGTCGCGCGGCGCTTCGGCGCCCGAGATTTCGGTAAAATATTGCAGGTTTTCGAGGCCGGTGAGCGCGCCGTAGAGCATTACCTGCTCGGGGATATAGGCGAGAAGCGCGCGCGCCGCCGAGGGATCAACCGCGGCGTCGATGCCACAAACGAGCGCCTGTCCCGCCGTCGGCTGGATAAAATTCAGGAAAAGATTGACGGTCGTCGTCTTGCCGGCGCCGTTGGGCCCGAGCAGGCAAAACACCTCGCCCGCCGGCACGATCAAATTCAGACGGTCAAGCGCCGGCCAGTCCGCGCCGTCATACGTCTTGGTGAGGTTGCGCGCTTCAAGCATGGCCGCATCCGCCCCACGGCTCAACTCCGGCGCGCGTGGCCTCGCGCCGGAGAGGGTATAATTTCCGATTAAGCCTGCATCATTGCGCCAACACGGTCAAGCAGCAGCGCTCAGTGCGGGGCGGCGCCCAGACTCGATACGTCGACCTTCACGCCCGGACCCTGGGTCGAGCAGATGGCGATGCGCTGGATGTAGGTGCCCTTGGCGCCCTGCGGCTTCGCCTTGGCGACGGCGTCGACGAAGGCCTTGATGTTCTCGACGAGCTTGCCGTCGTCGAACGAGGCCTTGCCGACCGTGCCCTGAACGATGCCGGCCTTTTCGACGCGGAACTCGACAGCGCCGCCCTTGCTGGCCTTCACCGCGCCGGCGACGTCCATCGTCACCGTGCCGACCTTCGGGTTCGGCATCAAGCCGCGAGGCCCGAGCACTTTGCCCAGGCGCCCGACGAGCGGCATCATGTCCGGCGTCGCGATGCAGCGGTCGAAGTCGATCGTTCCGCCCTGCACCGTCGTGACGAGATCCTCTGCCCCGACGACGTCGGCGCCCGCGGCTTTGGCCTCATCCGCCTTGGCGCCGCGCGCGAAGACCGCGACGCGCAGAACGCGGCCGGTGCCGTTCGGCAGATTGACGACGCCGCGCACCATCTGATCGGCATGCTTCGGGTCGACCCCGAGATTCATGGCGATTTCGACGGACTCGTCGAACTTGGCCTTGGCGCGCTCGCGCACCAGCTTCACGGCGTCGGTGACGGGATAGAGCTTCGTGCGTTCGATGCCCTCGCGGGTCTTCGCAATGCGTTTTCCGATGTGCGCCATGATCTTACTCCACCACCTCAAGGCCCATCGCGCGGGCGGAGCCGGCGATCATCGACATCGCGGATTCGATCGAGGCGCAGTTGAGATCGACGATCTTCTTTTCCGCGATGTCGCGGATCTGCGCTTGCGTGATCTTTCCGACGACGTTGCGGCCCGGCAATTTGGAGCCCGAGGCGGGCTTCTTGCCGATCTTGAGGCCCACGGCCTTCTTCAGAAAGAAGCTGACCGGCGGCTGCTTCATTTCGAAGGTGAAGGAGCGGTCCTGATAGGCGGTGATGACGACGGGGATCGGCGTCCCTTTCTCGATCTGTCCCGTCTTGGCGTTGAACGCCTTGCAGAACTCCATGATGTTGAGTCCGCGCTGGCCGAGCGCGGGACCGATCGGCGGCGACGGATTGGCCGCGCCGGCCGGCACTTGCAGTTTGATATAGCCGGCGATTTTCTTCGCCATTGCCTTTCTCCAACGTTTGGCGCCCGCCGCGATTTTCACGCGTGCGCGCCGGTTGCAGTTCGTGGTCCGGTCTGGAGTTCCCCGATGGCGTCAGGGCAGACCCGCCACGTATGTTTTCATTTCCATTGGACGGAATGAAAAAAGCCCTCCGGAAGAGGGCCTGCGACTTATACTGAAGAGATCGGCAAAAGCAACTGAATGCCGCTGAAATGCGCCTCAATGCCCCTCGGGCGTGAAGCCCACATGCTCTTCGAGCCGGCGCAAGCGCTCTTCGAATTCGGTCAGCAGCACGCCGTGGCCAATCGCAGAAGAGTGATATTCCATCACCGAGCGGCGCAACCCGGAAATCTGGTCGCTCAGGCGCTTCTCCTGCTCCTTGATCTGCTTTTCCAGATTCATAATGTCCGAGGCGACATCCGCGCGCAGCGAATGGACCTCCGAGCGGACGTCAGCGACGTCGCTCTTCGTCGCCATGACTTCGCGAATGCCCGAAACCTCGCCGCGAAGCGTATCCACCTTCCCGTCGATCTTGCGCAGCAGCGCCAGCGTGAAATTCTCGGGCTCGTCGCTCATCGCGGCTTCCATCGCCGCTAAAAAGCGCGGCGGTCTTTCATAACATAATTTGCGAAAACTGGGCAGCAGCTCTGCCTCGCCAAGGCGGGGAAAGAGGAAATATCAAACCTTCTCGACCTGGGCGAACTCCAGTTCGACCGGCGTCGGCCGGCCGAAGATCGACACGGCGACCTTGAGGCGCGAGCGCGCCTCGTCGATTTCCTCGACGAGGCCGTTGAACGAGGCGAAGGGCCCATCGGCGACGCGCACCGTCTCCCCGACCTCGAACATGATCGTCGGCTTCGGCCGCTCGACGCCCTCGGCGACCTGGCCTTTGATGCGCAGCGCCTCTTCCTCGCTGATCGGCATCGGCTTGTTGTCGGCGCCAAGAAAGCCCGTGACCTTCGGCGTATTCTTGATGAGCGAGAAGACCTGGTCGCTGAGGTCGCATTTCACCAGCACATAGCCAGGAAAGAATTTGCGCTCGGCGGACACCTTGCGGCCGCGCCGCACTTCCATGACCTGCTCGGTCGGCACCAGAATCTCTTCGAAGCTGTCGGCGAGTCCGCGCTGCGCCGCGCCTTCGCGAATAGCCTCGGCGACCTTCTTTTCGAAGTTCGAATAGGCGTGGACGATATACCAGCGCATGCTCATATCGGCGCGACAAGCTCCAATTATTTAATGCCCGACGCCCAGCATCAAGCCGACGCCGAAACGCAACGCGTAATCGACGATGACGAAAAACAGGCTGGCGAACAGAACCATGAGAATCACGAGGCCGGTGGTGATGAAGGTCTCCCGCCGCGTGGGCCAGGTGACCTTGCCCGCCTCGGCGCGGACTTCCTGCAGGAACTGAAAGGGATTGACCATTCGACTACCGGGCTGTGCGGAGCCGCTCGACCTTACGAGAAGAGCCGCAAAAGGAGAACGCGCCGCAAAACGATCGCGGCGCGGGACCTGCCGGCCGCGCGCCACGAATTCGAGCGGTTATAACCCCTTGACGCCGCGCCGCCAAGCGAAAAACACGCGGCGTAAGGAGCGCCAAGCCGGCAGCGCAGGCGCGCGAGGCCGTTACGACATTGCGGCGGCGGAATGAAGTACGGCGCTTGCCTCAGCCAGAGCCACGAGATTGGGCGGCAGCAAGCGCGCCTCTTCCGGCGTGACATAGGCGATCCGGCCGGCGAGACCGGGCCCGAGTCGCGCCATCGCGGCCTTAAGGTTCGAGGGGCCGTAACGCGTATTCTCGACCCCGTAGACTTCGCAGCTTCGGCCGAGCTTGGCCAGCACGCTCCAGTGGACTTTTTCGTTGACATGCTCTTCGTCAGGGCTGCCGCCCCAGAGGAGGCTATTGGCCGGAGCGCCGATGGGAAACATCTCGCGACTGCGCGGAAAATTCCTGTCGATCGGGTATTTCTCCGCCGAGTCCGGAATGTCGCCGTCGATGTTTGGCTTCAGCGCGCGCCTGATCGCGCCATTGTCGAATGAGAGCCCAGTGAGCGCCTGGGTGCGCGCGATCATCCAGATCAACGCGATATCGGAAAGACCCGATTCCGGATAGCCGCCGCCCACATTGCTATGGACGCCCGGAAACCAGTTCTGCTCGATGTTCTTTGGATGCGGCTCCCCTTTCTTGACCGTCCAAAAGGTCGGAATGAACGGACGGCGCCGCTCGTCGACGCCGATGGCATGCAAGGCGTGATCGACGTGGGCACCAAGCCGGGTGTCTTCGAACCCGCCGAAAGCCAAGAGCGTAATGTAGCGACCCAGCGGCGCAAGCCCGCTGAAGCCCGCGGGCACGCCGTATGAGCCGACGGTTTCGAAGACGCCGAGCAGCTTGATGCGATTATTCGCCTGAATGTCGGGACCACTCGGGGGTCCGCCGCGGCGCGAGGCGTCCCGCGCGCTCCTGTTGGCGCGCGCGATGTCGAAAATACCCTTGTCCTTGGTCTTTCTGACGCCGCAGTCGCCGATCAGGCCGGCCAATGCGCGGGCCGCATAGGCGCCGCGCGAAAATCCGTAGATGTACAGCTCCTGATCGTCTCGATAATTGTCGACGACCCAATCGTAGGCGTCCTGGACGATCGCGCGCAGGCCGAGTCCTACCGTGCCCCCGATGATCTTGAATCCTTGTGCGCCGACGCCGGAGAAATAGCGGACATTTTGCTCGACGCCGTCAGCGCCGCGCGGCGGAATGAGCCGTTCGGCGACTTTCTCCTCCCACGATTTTTTGCAGATGCTGGTGAAGTCGCGGGGCGTATTCCACGTGCCGTCGAGCAGGACAATGTTGCGAATCATTTTTCCTCCAACATTGCGCAACGCTTAAACAATTACGACGGGAGCGCATGTGGATGGTGACCCGCTTCGACCGCCTGCGCAAGCGCAGAGGCAATATTTGCCGAAAACGGGCGCTCTCCGTTATGAGAAGCGAAACCTCAGCCAAGCATGGGAGATAAAGGATGCGCGCATGCTTAGTTTTACTGGCCGCATTCACAGCGGCCGTAAGCGCCGGCTGCAACGCCGCCCGTCCGCCGCAAGCCGCGCCGCCTGGACCGGCGGTCTCGGCGCCGACGGCGCAAGCGCTTCCGCCCGGCGCCCCCGGCTGCGCCGGCGCCGTGGCGCGCTACCGCTCCGTCGTCGACAACGACTTGGCGATGGGCCATGTCAACACGAGCGTTCACGCCCAGATTTCGAACGAGATCGCCGAGGCGGCGTCGGCATGCTCCAGCGGCCAGGACGGGCGCGCGCTGTCGCTGCTGCGCGCCTCGAAGTCGCGTCACGGCTATCCGGGGTGAGCGGCGCGCCGGCGCTCTGCGACACTAGCTTGGAAGCGGTCCAGATTAGATTGATTGACCTCATGTTTTGGCGTTCTTACTTTCGGTAAGACGCGGCGGACTCGGGAGATGCGGTTTTTGAAACGTCACCATGCGTATGCGGTCTTGGCCGCTTGGGCTTTGGGCCTTTCCGGCGCCGCTGCGGCCGAAAACGCCTTCACGCTCACCATCAAAGATCACCGTTTCGAGCCCGCCGAACTGCGCGTGCCGGCCAATCAGCCCGCGACGCTGACCGTGAAGAATCTCGACGCGACGCCGGAGGAATTCGAAAGCAAGCCGCTGCGCATCGAGAAGGTGATCCCGGCCAACAGCGAAGCGACCTTCACGCTTCGCCCCCTTAAGGCCGGCCGCTACAAATTCGTCGGCGAATTCCACGAGGACGTGGCCAAAGGCGAGGTCATCGCGGAATAGGCCATGCTCGGCGCGCTCATCATCGTCTTTCGCGAAGCCATCGAAGCCGGGCTCATCGTCGGCATCGTTCTCGCTGTGACGCGCGGGGTCGCCGGGTCGCGCAGCTTCGTTGCGGCTGGCGTCGGCGCAGGCGCGCTTGGCGCCGTCATCGTCGCGGCTTTCGCCGACCGGCTGTCGCAGGCGTTCGCCGGCGCCGGCCAGGAGGTCTTCAACGCCGCGATCCTCGCGCTCGCCGTCGTAATGCTCGTCTGGCACAACATCTGGATGGCGCAGCATGGGCGCGAACTGGCGCAAAACCTTTCCGAGGTCGGGCGGGCGGTCGCGCGGGGCGACGAGACCCTGTTCGCGCTGACCGCCGTCGTCGGCCTCGCGGTGCTGCGCGAAGGCGCCGAGGTGGCGCTGTTTCTTTATGGCATTCTCGCCTCGGGCGAATCCGGCTGGGACGTCTTCGCTGGGGGAATCGCGGGACTGGCGCTCGGCGCGGCGACAAGCTTTGCGACCTTTTACGGCCTCGTCGCGATCCCGCCGCGCCGCCTGTTCGCCGTGACGACATGGCTCATCACGCTGCTCGCCGCCGGACTTGCGGCGCAATGCGTCGCTTTCCTGCAGCAGGCCGGACTTGTCACGGCGCTTTCCGACACCGCTTGGGACACATCGTTGCTGCTGTCCGACAAAAGCATCGTCGGAAGGGTGCTGCACACGCTGATCGGCTATAGCGACCAGCCTTCGGACATGCAGGTCGCGGTCTATCTCGGAACGCTTGTCGCGATTGTCGCGGCGACCAAATTCTTCGCCGCGCGGCCGCCTTCGGCCGCGGTCCGCGCGCCGGCGGAGTAGCGCCGGGATTGATCGCGGCGCAGCTGGGACCGCGCTCGCTCAGCCGCCGCCGAACAGCTGCTCGAAAACGCTTCTTTCCGATGCGCCGCGCCTTTGTCGCGGACGTTCGATCGAGCCAACAGTCGGAATGTCTTCCGGCGGCAGAAGGTCGTCGATCGCGCGCGGGGCTGCGGCCGGTGCGCGCGGCGCGGCGATATCGGGCCGCGCCTCCGCGGTGGGGGGCGGCTCCTCGAGCGGCGCGCCAGGAATCGCCGTCGGCGGGAGCGGCGCCGGCGAGCTTCTCACGCGTTGCGGGCGCGGCGTCGCCGGTTTGGGCTCTCCGGTGAACAGGCCGATGAGATCGTCGATCGGCTTGGCGATCTCCTCGGGAATGGCAGCGTTCTCGGAACGCCAAGCGCCCGACGGCAGTCCGGCGACCGGCTGGCCCTTCAAGGCGACGCCCATGAAACGGCTCCAGATTTCGACCGGCAGATTGCCGCCCGACGCTCTCTTCGTCGGCGAATTGTCGTCATTGCCGAGCCAGACGCCCGCGATCAGCCGCCCCGTATAGCCGACGAACCAGGCGTCGCGGAAATCCTGGCTGGTGCCGGTCTTGCCCGCCGCCTCCCAACCGGGAAGTTCGGCCTTGCGCGCTGTGCCGGTGAGCAGCGTCTCGCGCATCATGCCGTTCATCATCGCCACATATTGCGGCGCGATCACCCGGCCGAGCGACGCGCCCTTGCGCTGATAAAGCGTCTTGCCGGCGGCGGTCTTCACCTTGACGATGACATGCGGCTGCACGGCGACGCCGCCATTGGCGAAGGGCGTATAGGCGGCGACGAGTTCGAGCGGGGTGACTTCGGACGTGCCGAGCGCGATCGAGGCGTTCGCTTGCAGGTCGGACTGGACGCCGAGGCGATGCGCGGTTTTCGCCACCGTCTTCGGGCCGACCTCCAGGCCGACCCGCACGGCGACAGTGTTGAGCGAAAGCGACAGCGCCTTGGTGAGCGTGACCGGCCCCAAATACTGACGGCTGTAATTTTCCGGCCGCCAGCCTTTGACGTCGAGCGGGCCGTCCTCGCGAATGGACTCGGGCGTCAGTCCCTGCTCCAGCCCGGCAAGATAAACGAAAGGTTTGAAGGCCGAGCCGGGCTGGCGCTTCGCCGAGACGGCGCGGTTGAACTGGCTCTCCGAATAGTCGCGTCCGCCGACGAGCGCGCGGATCGCGCCATTGGGGTCGAGAGCGACGAGCGCGCCCTGGGCGACGCCGAGTTGAGCGCCCTTTTCATCGAGCGCCTGCTTGAGCGCGCCTTCGGCGGCCATCTGCATGCGGGCGTCGATGGTGGTCGTGACGACGAGATCCTGATCGATCGCGCCGACCGTGTCGTCGAGCATATCCATCACATAATCGGCGGCGTAATTGATTGATCCGGCGCCGATGTCGCTTCGCGCGCGCGCCGGACGCGCCAGCGCCGTCTTCGCCATCGCCTCGGTGATATGGCCCTCCTGCGCCATCGCGGCGATCACCTGCGCCGCGCGCTCCGCCGCGCCGTCCGGGTTGCGGTCGGGCGCGAGCTTGCTCGGCGCCTTCATCAATCCGGCGAGAACGGCGGATTCCGACAGCGTGAGCGTTTTTGCGCCATGGCCGAAGTAGCGTTCGGCGGCGGCTTCGACGCCATAGGCTCCGGAGCCGAAATAGACGCGATTGAGATAGAGTTCGAGGATCTGGTCCTTGGAATATTTGCGCTCGAGCCAGAGCGCGAGAATCGCCTCCTGAATCTTGCGCGAAATCGTGCGCTCTTGGGTCAGGAAGAGATTTTTGGCGAGCTGCTGGGTCAGGGTCGAACCGCCCTGCATGCCGCCGCGGCCGGTGACGTTGCGCACCACGGCGCGGCCGATGCCGATCGGATCGACGCCCCAATGCGAATAGAAGCGGCGATCCTCGATGGCGATGAAGGCCTTTGGCGTATAGGTCGGAAGGTCCGAAAGCCGGATCGCCGCGCCGCCGGTGTCGCCGCGATTGGCGAGAAGCTCGCCGTTGGCGTCGAGGATGGCGATATTGGGCGGGCGCTTGGGCACCGCCAGCTGGTCGATCGGCGGCAGGCGCGAACCGTAATAGACGGCAAGCCCGCCGGCCGCGATCGAGCCCCAGAGCGCCAGCGTGACGCCCCAATAGATCAGCGCGCCGAAGAGCGAGCGCGAGCGGCGGCGCGGCTTCTTGCGGGCGCGCGGGCGCGGCGGCGGACGGCGCTCGGCGCGCAATTCGCCGTCGTCGTCGTCGTCGAACCGCGGTTCACGACGCCTGTCGCTGCGCGCCATCGGATTGCTCGCCTGTCGCCGCCGCACGGCCTTAAAATGCTTGATGAAGCGTAACGACGGCCGTTTAAGGGCCGGTTAAGGGCCGCATCGCGCCAGCAAAATCTACTGGACAAGCAGGTTCTATGCGTTACGCGCCCTTGCGCTTCGCGCCCTGCCGCGCCAAAGTCTTCGCCCCCGGCGCGGCGGCCTGCCGCGCCGCAATAATATGCGGACGGATTCCCCGGCGATGAAGGTCACGATCGAGAGAGCGGCGCTGGTGCGGGCGCTCGGCCATGTTCACCGCGTGGTGGAGCGGCGCACGACCATCCCGATCCTGGCCAATGTGCTGCTCTCCGCCAAGGACGGCGCGCTGACGCTGAAAGCCACCGACCTCGATCTCGAAATCACCGAGAAGGCGATCGCCGAGGTCTCGCAGCCGGGCGCCACAACGCTGCCGGCGCATACGCTCTACGACATCGTGCGGAAATTGCCGGAAGGCGCGCAGGTCTCTCTGGAGGCGACCGGCGACGCCGGACAGCTCACACTGCGCTCCGGACGGTCGCGGTTCAATCTGTCGAGTCTCCCGGAGAGCGACTTTCCCGACGTCACGTCCGGCGACTTCAGCCACAAATTCACGCTCGCGCCGGCGGATCTCAAGCGGCTCATTGAAAAAACCCAGTTCGCCATCTCTCAGGAAGAGACGCGCTATTATCTCAACGGCATCTATCTCCATACGCTCGACGTCGAAGGGCGGCCGATGCTTCGGGCCGTCGCGACCGACGGCCATCGTCTGGCGCGACTGGAGGCGCCTGCGCCTGAAGGCAGCGTCGGCATGCCGGGGATCATCCTGCCGCGCAAGGCGGTCACCGAAGTGCAGCGTCTCATCGAAGACGCGCAGGGCGACGTTTTGGTCGAGCTGTCGATCAACAAGATGCGTTTCAGTTTCGGCGACGCGCTGTTGACGACGAAACTGATCGACGGGACCTTTCCCGATTACGCCCGTGTCATTCCAGCCGGCAACGACAAGCGGCTCACCGTCGAGCGCGACGCTTTCGCCAAGGCGGTCGACCGCGTCTCGACGATTTCCTCGGAGCGCGGCCGCGCCGTCAAACTCTCGCTGTCCGAAGGCAAGCTGGTGCTGTCCGTCACCAATCCGGACCAGGGCTCGGCGGTCGAGGAACTCGAAGCCGACTATGACGGACCGCCGCTCGATGTCGGCTTCAACGCCCGCTATCTCTTGGACATCACGCAGCAGCTCGACAGCGATACGGCGCTCTTCAAGCTTGCCGACCCAGGCTCGCCGACGCTGGTGCAGGACCGCGACGGCGCCTCCGCCCTCTATGTCCTGATGCCGATGCGCGTTTAAGTCTTGGAGCGACGCCTTCGGACCGTTAGGCTCGGCGCGTGCTTGCAGAGATTCTTCGTTTGTGGCCCTGGCTTCTCGCGTGTTTCGCGATCGGCGCCGGCGCCGGAGCCGTTACGCGCCGCGCCCCTGAAAATGGCGTCGTCGCGCGTTGGCTCGTTTGGACCGCGCTCGCCTTCGGGGTCGCCGCTCTGGTCGTCCGGCTCGGCGCGCTTGCCGACGCGACGACGTTCATCAAGGCTGCGCTCGCCGCCTACGCCGTTTTCATCATCGGCGCCGCGCTCGGGGCGATCGCCCGGCACGGGTCGATCTCGGCGCATGAGGGCTGGGCGGTTGGGCTGATCGCCGCCGCGCTTGTCTGGGTTGGCGCCATGGTGATCGACCGGTCGGGCCATGACGAAGAGCTGCGCCGCCGCTTCGCCCGGCCGATCGAAGGTCTGAGCGCAGACATGCCGCGCCCGCCGTCTTCGCCCGCCAGCAAAGCGGCGACCGTCGCTCTCCCCGCAGTGCCCCTCATTGCAAAACCGCCGACCGCATCAACCGCGCCGGCGTCCGCCGGCATGACGCTCGCCGACTGCCAAGCCGGCCTGGAAGCGGCTTCGGCTGCAAGCGAACTGGTTTTTCGCAAAGGCGAGGCGCGAATAACGCCATCGGCCGCGCTCGCGCTCGACAAAGCGGCGGCGATCATTCGCCGCTGTCCGGAACACGCGACGATCGCGGTTCAGGGCCATGTTCGTGGTTCGGCCGGCAACGCGCATAATGACGCGCTCGCTCAACGGCGCGCGCAAGCGGCGATCTCCTATCTCGAACGTCGAGTCTTTAGCGAGCGCCGTCTGGTCGCGGCTTCCGGCGAGTCGGAGCAATCGGAAAACCGCGCCATAACTTTTGAGGTTCGTTGAGCCGCCGTCCCTTTGCTCGCCCATGGCGTAGCGCGACGACCTCGCGGCAGAAGCGATCGCGGTCAATCTGCCCGGCGCGTCGGGAGCGCTCGAATTGGCGACGTAGATTGCCCAATTTATTCGATGAACTTTTTTGGTTCGCCGCGCGCAGGCGCGATCCTCGCCGGGCCTTGCCGCAATGTGGACGCTATTTCAGCGGCATATCCGCCTTCTGGCGAAATCGATGCCGCGGATGGACATGAGCGTTTCGGGCAGGGCGCGTAACGAGGCCGCGAAACGCGGGCTGATGTCTGCGGCGCTCTTTGCCGCCGCCGCCGCATCTTCGGCGCACGCCGAGCAGCAGCGCCCCGAAGCAAGGGACGTTTCGTCGAAGCAGCAGGAATTGCGCGGTGTCGAAGACACGATGGGCGCCGCCCGGGAACGCGCCCGTCAGCTCGAAGAACAGCTCATCGATCACGCCGCCGCCCGCGAGAGACTGAACGGCGCGCTCATCGAAGCGACGCTGCGGATGCAGGAGACGGAAACACGCGCGGCGGAGATCGAGGAGCGGCTTTCGACGCTCACCGAGAACGAGCGGAAGATTGTGTCGTCGCTCGACGGCCGGCGGGAGCTGATCATCGAAATTCTTACCGTCTTGCAACGAATGGGCCGAAGGCCGCCGCCGGCGCTGATGGCGCGCCCGCATGAGATTCTCGAAGCCGTGCGCGCGTCGCTCGCGCTTGGCGCCGTGCTTCCGCAGATGCGCGCCGAGGCGCGCCAGCTTCAGCGCGATTTGACCGAACTGGAGCAGACGCGAGATGGCGTCCGGCGTGAACAAGATCTTCTCGGCCAACAGCGCGCGAGCCTGAAGGCGCAGCGCGAAAGGCTTGCGCCGATGATCGCCGAGCGTCAGGAGGCGATTTCGAGGTCGCAGGGCGCGTTGCAGGCCGAGACCGAGCGCGCGCGGTCGCTGGCGCAGCGCGCGATGACCCTGAAGGACCTCATCGCCCGCATGGAGGCCGAAAGCTCTGCTGCGCAGCGTGCTGCCGAAGAAGCCCGCAAGGCCGACGAAGAACGCCTAAAGGCTCAGGCGAAGCTTTCCGAACGCCAAAGGCTGGAGGCGCTGGCTGCTCCGTTTAAGGATCCGGCCCGACTTGCCCCGGCGGTCGCCTTCGTCGATCTCAAAGGTCGGCTGCCGGCGCCGGCGTCGGGACAGATCATTCGCCGCTTCGGAGCGCCTGACGGTTTCGGGGGCAAGGAGAAAGGCCTGTCGATCGCCGCAAGGGAAAATGGCGTGGTTATCGCCCCTTGCGACGGATGGATAGCCTTTTCAGGGCCTTACCGAAGTTATGGACAACTCTTGATCATCAACGCCGGCGGCGGTTATTATGTGGTCCTGGCCGGCATGAGTCGCACCAATGTGAACGTGGGACAATTTGTTCTCGCGGGTGAACCGGTAGCCAGCATGGGAGACGGAGCCGCGCAAACAGCGGCGACCATCGCAATCGGCGCGAAACAACCCATACTTTATGTTGAGTTCCGCAAGGACGGAGCCTCAATCGACTCAGGCCCATGGTGGGCGAAGTCAGACAGTCGGAAGGTCGGCGGATGATTCGCAAAACAGTCCTTATCGCTACGGGAATCGCTATTGGAGCGGGATGCGCCACGCTCGGCCAGCAGGCGCGCGCCGTCATCGGCGGTCCGGCTCAAGCGGCTTCCGCCGATACCTACAAGAACCTCAGCCTGTTCGGCGACGTGTTCGATAAGGTGCGCGCCGACTATGTCGAGAAGCCCGACGAGCAGAAGCTTGTTGAAAACGCCATCAATGGCATGCTGACCTCGCTCGACCCGCATTCGAGCTACCTTGACGCAAAAGCCTTCAAGGACATGCGCACCCAAACCGAAGGCAAGTTCGGCGGACTGGGCATCGAGGTCACGCAGGAAGACGGGCTGGTCAAGGTCGTTGCGCCGATCGACGACACGCCCGCCTCGCGCGCGGGAGTTATGTCCGGCGATCTTATCGGCGCGATCGACGACGAGACCGTGCAGGGCATGACCCTCAATCAGGCCGTCGACAAGATGCGCGGCGCGATCAACACGCCGGTCAAGCTGACGATCTTCCGAGGAAAAAACAAAGATAAGATCGAGGTCAAGCTGGTCCGGGCCGAGATTCACATCAAGTCGGTGCGCTCGCGCAAACAGGGCGACGATATCGCCTATGTCCGTATCTCGCAGTTCAATGAGGAGACGGCGGAAGGCTTGCGCAACGCCATGGCCAAGGCGCAGCAGGACATCCCCGTGGACAAGTTCAAGGGCTATATCGTCGATCTGCGCAACAATCCGGGCGGCTTGCTCGATCAGTCGATCCAAGTCGTCAACTCCTTCATCGACAAAGGCGAAATCGTTTCGACGCGCGGCCGCAACGCCGACGAAACCCAGCGTTACAACGCGCGCGGCTCCGGCGATCTTTCTAAGGGCAAGCCGGTCGTCGTGCTGATCAACGGCGGTTCGGCTTCGGCGTCCGAAATCGTCGCTGGCGCTCTGCAAGACCATAAGCGCGCGACGCTGATTGGAACGCGGTCCTTCGGCAAGGGCTCGGTGCAGACCATCATCCCGCTTGGCGGCAGCGCCGGCGCGCTGCGCTTGACGACGGCGCGCTATTACACGCCGTCGGGCCGCTCGATCCAGGCCAAGGGCATCGATCCGGACATGGTCATCCTTCAGGACGTGCCGGACGAACTCAAGGGCAAGGACGACACCAAGGGCGAAGCCTCGCTCAAGGGCCATCTCAAGAACGGCGAAGACGAGAAGACCGGTTCGCAGGCCTATGTCCCGCCGGAGGAGGCGAAGGACAAGCAGCTCACTGCGGCGGTCGAACTCCTCCATGGAAAGCCGAGGGCGCAAATCCTTGCCGAGCAAACCAAGGACGTCGCCAAGGACGCGACCAAGCCGCCGGCCAAAGCCGCGAATTGACGCGGCGGGCGGCGGGGCTTAGGCAGTCGGCGGGAGTCTTCGCCGTCGATGAGCTTTCTGTCCACTTACGCTAATCCAGCGCGCTTTCTGCGGTTTGCGGAACGCGCGCTGCCGTGGCTTTCAGGCGCCACGCTGC
>NZ_JAKFWS010000041.1 GCF_021731785.1 Methylocystis sp. | reverse complement strand
CGGCGGGGCTTAGGCAGTCGGCGGGAGTCTTCGCCGTCGATGAGCTTTCTGTCCACTTACGCTAATCCAGCGCGCTTTCTGCGGTTTGCGGAACGCGCGCTGCCGTGGCTTTCAGGCGCCACGCTGCTTCTGCTCGCGATCGGGCTCTATGGCGCCTTCGCCGCGCCGCCAGATTATCAGCAGGGCGAAACCGTTCGGATCATGTACATCCATGTGCCGTCCGCCTGGCTCTCGATCTTCGCTTATGTCGTGATGACCTCGGCGTCGCTCGGCGTTCTGGTTTGGCGCCATCCGCTGGCCGATGCGGCCCAGAAAACGGCGGCGACTCTCGGAGCCGCCTTCACTTTCATCTGCCTTGTCACCGGATCGCTGTGGGGCAAGCCGATGTGGGGAACGTTCTGGGTGTGGGACGCGCGTCTCACCTCAATGCTCGTTCTCTTTCTTCTCTATCTCGGTCTCATCGCCGTCAGGCAGACGATGGACGACACGCCGCGCGGCGCGCGCATCGCCGCGATCATGACGATCGTCGGCGCGATCGACATTCCGATCATCAAATATTCGGTCGACTGGTGGAACACGCTGCACCAGCCGGCGTCTGTGTTTCGCATCGACGGGCCGGCGATCTCTGGCTCCATGCTCTGGCCGCTGATCGTCATGGCGCTCGCCGCGACGCTGCTGTTTTTGACGCTGCATGTGATGGCGATCCGCAATGAAATCCTGCGACGCCGGCTGGCGCGCCTTTCGATGCTGGCCGTGCGCGCAGGTGAGAGCGCCGGCGAGGAAAGCATGGAGGCGGCAGAGTGAGCGACCACTGGTTGTATATCGCCGCGGCCTATGGGGCAGCCGCCGTCACGCTGGGCGTAGTGACCCTGCGCATTGTCCTCGATTATCGCCGCTTGCGCGCGGCGCTGGCGCGTTTCGGCGCCGCCGGCGCGCGCGACCAGGGAGACGGCGCGTGAGCGACGCGGTCGCGACGCGGTCGGCGCTGCGCTTTCTGCCGCTGGCGCTGTTCGCGGTGCTGGCGCTCGTCTTCCTTGTGCGGCTCTTTGCCGGCGACGCGTCGCGCATCCCTTCCGCGCTGATCGGCAAGCCGGCGCCTGCCTTCGATCTGCCGGCGCTTGACGGACTTGCGGGCGTCCCGGGTCTTTCAACCGAAGATCTACGCAAGGGCCACGTCAGCCTGGTCAATGTGTTCGCAAGCTGGTGCGGACCCTGCCGGCAGGAACATCCGGTGTTGATGTCGCTCGCCGGCAACGAAGCGCTCAAGGCGAAAGGCGTCGAGCTCTACGGCCTTTCCTATAAGGATGAAACGGCGAACGCCTTAAACTTCCTCGAAGGCGGCGGCAATCCTTTCGCGCGAGTCGGCGTCGATCCCGCCGGCCGCACCGCGATCGACTTCGGCGTCTATGGCGTGCCGGAGACCTTCGTGATCAAGGGCGACGGCGTCATCGCCTATAAGTTCGTCGGCCCGCTGACGCCTTCCGCCGTCGCGACGACGCTCATCCCAGAGATCGAAAAGGCGATGGCGGCCGACGGCGCGACGCGCTGAACGAGCGAGTCAAGGCGCTCTGAGAAAGAGTCCGACGGTCAGCGCCGCGCCGATCACGATGATGAACATGCGCAGCAGCTTTTCGTCGATATGAGGGATCAGGCGAGCGCCGGCGATCCCGCCGATCGTCGCGCCGGCGCTCGTCACCAGCGCCTGCGGCCAGTGCAGATCCGGCGACAACAGGAAAATGGCGACGGCCGAGGCGTTCATGACGCCCGCCAGAACATTTTTCGTCGCGCTGGCGATGCGCACGCCCTGTCCGGCCATGGTCAGCGCGGCGACCATCAGAAAGCCGATGCCGCCGCCGAAATAGCCGCCGTAGATCGAGATAAGGAACTGCGCTAGCGCCGCGCCCGGCGCGCTGAGATGCGTAGGCGTTTCGCCGGGCTTTCGGAAGAAACTGCCCCAGGCGAACACCACGGTCGCAAACAGCACGAGCCATGGCACGAGCTGCGCGAAGAGCCCGCGCGGCGTCGCCAGCAGCACCGCGGCGCCGATGGCGCCGCCAAGGATGCTGATCGCGAACAGCATGCGCAGCGACAGCCCGTTGGCGCCCGTCGCCAGTTTGCGTCCGGTCCAGCCGGTGGCGACCTGAGCCGGAAACAGCGCGACGCAAGACGTGACATTGGCGGCGAGCGCGTCCATTCCGGTTAGCATCAGCGTGGGAAGCGTGAGGAACGAACCGCCGCCGGCAAGCGCATTCTGCGCGCCCGCCCAGGTCGCCACCGCAAACAGCAGAATGAAAGCCATGCGCGCCTATGTCAGGTCGCGCGGTTCAAATCAAGCGGGCCGACTCCATCATCAGCCCGTCCGCAAGAATGCGCACGAGCTTCTCCAGCTGCTCGTCGAGGAGCTTGGGCGGAGTCTCGGCGATCTTCTCCTCAAGCCCGAGCGCGATTACGCCATGCACGGCGGAGAATAGCGTTCGCGCAAAGGCCGCGCGGGCGACGTGGCCGGTTCCGGGCAACAGCTGCGAGAGCGGCGCGTCCAGCCGATTGAACAGGCGGTTGCGCGCCTCAACATACCACTGCGGCGGCGCGACGCCTTGCGGCAGGCGATGTTCGAAGAGCGTGCGCCAGCTCGGCTCCTCCGCTCTCGCGAAGTTCAGATAGGTTCGCGCCATGGTCTGCAGCGCCTGCTCGGCCTCCGCGTCTCCCAACGCTCGATCGAGCGCGATCTCCAGCCGCGCCAACGTGCGGGCGTTGACGCGCAGGATCAGTTCGTCGAGGTCGTCGAAGGCGGTGTAGATGGCGCCGAGCGCACAGCCGGCCGCTACGGCGAGGTCGCGCGCCTTAAGCCCCGCAAGGCCCTGTGCGGCAATCGTTTCCTGCGCCGCTTCGATCAGCCGTTCACGCAATTGGGTTCGGCGGTCGGTTCCCGCCTCGGTCAGTTTTTCGTTCAATGGGCCGCCTCCCAACCCGAATCTGAACATAGTTCATTTTTCGATTGACGGCAGAGCAAAAGCGCTGCAATCTCCCTTATGAACGTAGTTCATGGCGAAAAGCTGACCTTCAACGCGCATTGCAACGCGCCGGATTTGACCGATCCTTAAGGGTCATCGGCGAAAGTCACGGCGCCTCTCCCGGATGTTCGGACATGACGCATTCGCTCCTTGCTTCGCGGCGTTTCTCGCCGTTGTTCTGGCGTCAGTTCTTTGCGGCCTTCAACGACAATTTCCTCAAGAACGCGCTCGTGCTCTTGATCCTGGCGCACATGGCCGAGAGCGGCGCGTCGCTCGTCACGCTCGCCGGCGCCGCCTTCATCGCCCCCTCCTTTCTTTTCTCGGCGATCGGCGGAGAATTCGCCGACAAATATGACAAGGCGCGCGTGGTGCGCTGGCTGAGCCTCGCCGACGTCGCCGTCGCCGCCTTGTCGGCGGGGGGCTTTCTCTTCGCCAATCTCCTGACGCTTTTTGGTGCGCTCATTCTCTTCGGCGTAACCGGCGCGCTGTTTGGGCCCATCAAATACGGCATCCTGCCCGATCATCTGACGCGGGAGGAGCTTCCGGCAGGCAATGCGCTCGTCGAGAGCGCGACCTTCTTCGCGATTCTGAGCGGCACGATCGCCGGCGGGGCGGCGCTCCACGCGGGCGACGGCGCGATTCTCGCTGCAGGCGTGATCGGCGTCGCGATCCTCGCTCTTGGCGCGGCGTGGCTCATTCCGCCGACCGGACGCGCCGATCCGGATTTGGCGATCGACGCCAACGTATTTCGCTCGACGTTCAAATTGCTGCGGCATCTGCACGCTCAACCGGCGTTGCGGCGCCTCGCGATCGTCACGAGCCTGTTCTGGCTTTTCGGCTCGATCGCCATGGCGTTGGCGCCCTCTCTGATCACGCAGACGCTGCACGGCGCAGAGATCGTCGTCAGCGTGCATCTCGCGCTGTTCGCCGTCGGCATCGCCGCGGGTTCAGGGCTCGCCGCCTTCCTGCTCAAGGGCAAAATCGTGCTGCTGCCGTCCGCCGTCGGCGCCGCGCTCATCGCTTTCGGGTCCGCCGATCTCGGCGTCGCCTTGCTTCTCTCGCCGCCGCCCGACGCGGCCGTGGCGCTGGCGCCGGAGGCCTATTTTGCGCAGCCGCTCGCCTGGCGCACGGCGATCGATTTTTTGATTCTCGCGGTCGCGGGCGGTCTGATGATCGTGCCGTCCTTCGCCGCCATTCAGGTCCAAAGCGCGCCGCAGGAACGCGCCCGCACCGTCGCCGCGGTCAATGTGCAGAACGCCGCCTTCATGGCGCTCGGCGGCGTCGGCGTGGCGGTGCTGCAGAGCCTCAGCGTCTCTTTCGCGGCGCTTTTGATTGGTCAGGCGATCGTCGCGCTCGCCGCTTCGGTCTGGATCGTCAAGAGGGTTGTCGCTTCGCCGATGCAGGACCTGCTCTCGATCTACTTCCGCACCTTCTACCGTCTCGACGTGAAGGGGCTGGAGAATTTCGACAAGTCGGGTCCCAATCCGATTGTCGCGCTCAATCATGTGAGCTTCCTCGACGCTGCGGCGATACTCGCGGTCATGCCGAAGGCGCCGGTCTTCGCCATCGACCGCGAGATTTCGCAGAAATGGTGGGTCAAACCGTTTCTGAAATTTGCACGGGCCATTCCGCTCGATCCGGCGAATCCGTTTGGCGCGCGCGCGCTGATCAATGCGGTCAAGGACGGCAATCCGCTCGTCATCTTTCCGGAAGGCAGGCTGACGGTCACCGGCAGCCTGATGAAAGTCTACGACGGCGCGGGGCTGATTGCGGAAAAATCCGGCGCGATGATCGTCCCCGTGCGCATCGACGGCGCCGAAGCGACGATGTTCTCCCGGCTGACTCGCGAACAGGCGCGCCGCCGCAGGTTTCCAAAATTCACGCTCACCGCGCTCGAACCCGTCCGCCTCGCCGTCGACGACGGGCTGAAAGGCAAAGCGCGGCGCATTGCGGCGGGCGCAGCGCTCTATCAGATCATGTCGGATCTCGCCTTCCGCACCACCGATGTCGACCGCACGCTTTTCGAAGCCGTCGTCGAAGCGGCGCGCGCGCACGGGCTGTCGCGCGTCGCGCTAGAAGACCCGGTCGCCGGCAAGCTCAGCTATCGCAGGCTCCTGATCGGAACGCGCGCGCTCGCCGGCAAGATCGCGAACATCGGCAAACCGGGCGACGCGATCGGTGTCATGCTGCCGAACGCCAATGGCGCGGGAATCGCTTTTCTCGCGGTCATTTCCGCCGGCCGAACGCCGGCGATGATCAACTTTACCGCCGGCGCCGCGAATATTCTTTCGGGCTGCGAGGCGGCGCAGGCGAAGACGATTCTGACGTCCCGCGGCTTCATCGAGAAAGCCAAGCTCGAAAAGCTCGTCGACGCGCTCGAAGAGAAGGTCGCGATCGTCTATCTCGAAGACATCCGCAGGCGCATCTCGTTTGCCGACAAGCTCGACGCCTTTCGGCGGTTCCGCAAACCTGTTGTCACGCGCAAGGCCGACGACGTAGCGACGATCCTCTTCACCTCGGGTTCGGAAGGCGCGCCGAAAGGCGTGGCGCTGTCGCATAAGAACATGCTCGCCAATGCCGCGCAGGCGGCGGCGCGCATCGATTTCGGACGCACCGACAAGGTCTTCAACGTGCTGCCGATATTCCATTCCTTCGGTCTGACGGTCGGCTTTACGCTGCCGGTCATTTCCGGCGTTCCGATCTATCTCTATCCCTCGCCTTTGCACTACCGCATCGTGCCGGAGCTGGTTTACGGCTCGAACGCCACGATCCTGTTCGGCACGGACACGTTTCTCGCCGGTTACGCCCGCGCGGCGCACGCGTATGATTTTCGGTCGATCCGTTATGTCGTCGCCGGAGCCGAGCCGGTGAAGCAATCGACCCGCGATATGTGGATGGACAAGTTCGGCATTCGCATTCTTGAAGGTTACGGCGTGACGGAAGCCGCGCCGGTGCTCGCGCTCAACACCCCGATGTTCAACAAATCCGGCACGGTCGGTCGGCTGATGCCGGGCGTCGAACATAAGCTCGAACCCGTTTCTGGCGTCGAGCATGGCGGGCGGCTGCTAGTGCGCGGACCGAACGTCATGATGGGCTATCTCAAGATCGAGAAGCCCGGCGTGGCGCAGCCGCCGGAGAACGGATGGCACGACACCGGCGACATCGTCACGATCGATGCGCAGGGCTATGTCACCATCAAGGGACGGGCGAAGCGTTTCGCCAAGATCGGCGGCGAGATGGTCTCGCTTGCGGCGATCGAACTGCTGGCGGCGGAACTTTGGCCCGACGCCATCTCGGCGGCGGCGACCGAGATCGATCCGCGCAAGGGCGAGAGAATCATTCTGGTCACGCAGCGACAGGACGCGACGCGCGCGGATTTTCAAAACTACGCCAAATCGAAAGGCGCGTCCGATCTGATGATCCCAGCAGAAATCATGATCGTCGAGCACGTGCCGCTCTTGGGCTCCGGCAAGGTCGATTTCGCCGCCGTGACCAAGATGGTGCGCGAGCGCGGGCGCTATATTCTGTCCAATCCGCGGCTGCCCAACGGCCTACACGGACGTATCGACGGGAACGCCGCGATATCGGCTTGAACCGAGGCTGCGCGGCCGCTCTGCGGGCTCCTCTGCAGGCTTCGCCCGCCCTAAGCGAGCGTTCGGGTTCGACGCAAAGCCCCAGCGGCAGGACGCCGATCCGACGCACTTCAAGTTACAAGCATGAGGACGCTTCGGGAGTCCGGGCTTGTGCCAGGCGCCGGGCATGCGCGATAACCGATCGACAATAGCAAGCCCGGAAGTTTAATGACCGCCGACGCCATCGCCCGTCCCGACTTTTTCAGCCGGGAGCGAACCGTCGCACTGCCGACGTTCAATCGCTGGCTTGTCCCGCCGGCGGCGCTCGCCATCCATCTCTGCATCGGCATGGCCTACGGCTTTTCCGTCTTCTGGCTGCCGCTCTCGCGCGCCATCGGCGGCGCGCAGCCGAAAGAATGTCCGGAAGCGCTCGGGTTTTTCGCGACGCTCGTCGCGACCGGATGTGACTGGAAGATCAGCTGGCTGGGGTGGACGTTCACGCTCTTCTTCGTCTTCCTCGGCTCGTCGGCGGCGGTTTTCGGCCATTGGCTGGAGACGGCGGGACCCCGCAAGGCTGGCCTCGCCGCGGCCTGCTGCTGGTGCGGCGGCCTGCTGATCTCGGCGGCTGGCGTCTATCTCCATCAAATCTGGATGTTGTGGATCGGCTCCGGCGTGATCGGCGGCATCGGTCTCGGGCTCGGCTACATCTCGCCGGTCTCGACGCTCATCAAATGGTTTCCCGACCGGCGCGGCCTGGCGACCGGTCTCGCCATCATGGGCTTTGGCGGCGGCGCGATGATCGGCGCGCCGCTCGCCGACCGGCTGATGGGCTTCTATGCGACGCCAGGTTCGCCCGGCGTCTGGCAAAGCTTCGTCACGCTGGCGGCGATCTATTTCGCGTTCATGGTCGCCGGGGCGCTCGCCTACCGCGTGCCGGCCGAAGGTTGGGCGCCCGAAGGCTTCACGCCGCCGGCCACGGCCAAGAACGCCTTGGTGACGCATCGTCATGTGCATCTCGACGTCGCATGGAAGACGCCGCAGTTTTGGCTGCTCTGGGGCGTTCTTTGTCTCAATGTTTCGGCAGGCATCGGCGTCCTGGGCATGGCCTCGCCGATGCTGCAGGAAGTCTTCGGCGGCAAGCTCATCGGCTTGGACGTCGGCTTTGATCAGCTCGACGCCGAGCAGAAAAAGCAGATCGCGGCGATCGCAGCCGGCTTCACCGGCCTCCTGAGCCTCTGCAACATCGGCGGGCGCATTGGCTGGGCCTCGGCCTCGGATACATTCGGCCGCAAGGCCACCTATGCGATCTTCTTCGTCCTCGGCCTCGCGCTTTATTCGACGGAGCCATTCGCGGCGAAGGGCGGGATGGTCGGCCTCTTCGTTCTGCTGTTCGCGGTCATCATCACCATGTATGGCGGCGGCTTCGCGACGATCCCGGCCTATCTCGCCGACATTTTCGGCACGCATCATGTCGGCGCCATCCACGGCCGGCTTCTGACCGCTTGGTCGACGGCGGGCGTGCTGGGGCCGGTGCTCGTCAATTACATTCGCGAATATCAGCTTGCGCACGGCGTGGCGCGCGCGGACGCCTATAACCAGACGATGTATGTGCTCGCCGGCCTGCTGCTCTTGGGTCTCATCTGCAATCTGCTCGTGCGGCCATGCGCCGAGAAATACTACATGAGCGACGAAGAGGTCGCGGCGAAAAAACACATCACGGTCGCTGAAGTCATCAGAGAAGACGACGAAATCCACGCCGACTTCGAGGATTTTGTCGAAGAAGGGTTGGAGCCGGCTGCGGCCGACGCCGATCCGACGATAGTCACGCGCGCGCCGCCTGCCCCGAACGGCGGCGCGTTTCTGCTGGTTCTCGCCTGGACCGCCGTCGGCACGCCGCTAGCGTGGGGCGTCTGGATGACGCTCCTTAAGACCGCCGCCCTGTTTCGCTGATCACAGCGCGCGAGTTTCCCGGGCGCCACTTTCTTTTCAGGGTTCCGGCGACCGACATGCGGGGAATCGGGTGAAAGCACTTAGGCTGCGACGAGGCTGGGGAGGAGTGGTTGTCCGGTGAGCCGGTCATCCGATTGAGGCGCTGGGGAGTTATAGAGCGGATAAATGACCTTGCCCGCGCGGATACGGCATGTCATTGAAATCTAATAGAAAAACACTGGCCTCTGCCGAGGCCACGCAGGCGGCGTCGATCCCTTCCGTCGAAATCTCCCCTCTCTGAGAGAGAGCAGTTCGACAGCTCAAGCGCGTCAACTGCTTGTCACCAACTTCTTCACCCGATCGCCCTGCCCCGATATCCGCCGCCATTGACCTCAACAGAATCAGTGAATAGCTTTGACCGGCGATGAGCACGCGCAGCGAAGTCAAAACATGGCAGTACGGATCGACGGCAGTCACTCTGCTCGTCGCCTATCTGCTTGTTTTGCAAGGCTTTGCAATCGGCGTCTCGTCCAGCGGGCGCGCTTCGGGCCTTTTCGCCAACGCGATCTGCTTCAACAAGTCGTCCGGACCGCTATCCGGCGATCCCGCGACTCCGGCGCGTCCGGCGCGGCAAGGCGGCGACGTCTGCTGCGTCGCGCATTGTGCGCCGCTTGGCGGAGCGACGGCGGCGTCGGCCTTCGTGGGCGAGGCGCATCCGCCGGCGTCCTATTCGACGATCAAGCTCGCCTTTGACGCGACGTCCATATCCAGCGAGGCGTCGACTCCGCCTCTCGGATCCCGCGCGCCCCCAATCCTGACCTGACGCTTACCGCTAATTGCGGCTCACGCCCGTTCGCCAGCAAGCCGGCGGCGGGGAGTCAGAACAGCGTATCCGTCGTTGTCAGCGTGCGTCGTCTAGCACGCACGCGCCGCTCAGTTCTCAAACGGGCGGCTGTGATCAGCCATCGGACCGCGCAGCGATTTGGGATCATGGAACAGAAAACACACCTAGCGGCGCGCCTCGTGAAGACGAGAAGTCGCGCCGCCTCGGCAGAACGCCGCTGCTCTCAGAGCGGCAAGCTCACCGCAGCAAGCGACGGCGACATTCGCGTCGCGCCCGAGGCTATCGCCGACCCGCCGACGCGCGGACGGGTGGAGGTCGTCGAGACCTATTTCGACCACGACGGGCGCCCGATGAAGCGCAAGAGCCTGGGCGCCGCCCGGGTGGCGCGCTTTTATGACGCTAAGGGCAATCAGGTCGAAGAGGCCTATTTCAACGCCGAAGGGAAACCAACGGTCCGCAAGGACCTTGGCGCGGCGCGGATCTCATGGCGCTATGACGACTGCGGCAATCAGGTCGAAGCGGCCCTGTTCGGCGCCGATGGCGCTCCTTTGCCGAGCAAACGGCGCGGCGCGAAAAGGGCGTTCGACAGCGTCTAACAGAGCGCGGCCAGGCTATTGAAGCCGGTCGCGTTGTCCGCCTATGGGCGAACCCGCCCATAAGCCAATGCGATCGAACGCCTTATTTGACGCGCGCGATCAGAAAGCCGTCCCACCCCTTGGCGCCGACGGTCTGCACCGCCGTCGCCTCGACCCGCTTCTCCGCCGCGACGGCCTCAAACAGCGCGCGCGCCCCGAGCGCGCCGCCATCGGTTTTCGCAGGGTCGGCGACCGCGCCCTCTCGCACGACATTGTCGACGACGATCAGCGCGCCGGGCCGAGACAGCTTCAGCGCATAAGCGAAATAGGCGGCGTTGTTGGGCTTATCGGCGTCGATGAAAGCGAGATCGAAGGATCCGGCCCGCTCCGCTTCGAGCTGCGGCAACAGATCAAGCGCCGCGCCGATGCGCAAATCGACGCGCGCGCTCACGCCTTCGTGGGCAATATTAGCGCGCGCGATTTCGGCGTGCCGCGGATCGACTTCGAAGGTGACAACCTTTCCCCCGTCGCCCACCGCACGCGCCAGCCAGATCGTCGAATACCCGCCAAGCGTTCCGATTTCGAGAATGCGTTTTGCGCCGATGGCGCAGGCGAGCAGGTGCAGCAATTTGCCCTGCGGCGGCGAAACGTCGATCGCCGGAAGATTTTCGCGGGCATTGGCTGCGAGCGTCGCCTCCTGCGCTTCTTCTTTGGAAATCAGCGCCGAAGCGATGTAATCGTCAACGCGACGCCAGTTTTCTTCGACCATTTCACGTCCTTTGACGCCGGGAGCTTGAGGTTCGTCAAGGCGAAATTAATTGACATCCCGCAGCATATCACGTGATGTGCCGCCGTCGTTCGTGCGCCAAAGCGCCCGGACGCAAGAAAAGGCTTGATAGCCGCATTTCACAAGCCCCAGTTGGCGCTGCGGCTGATTTGCCGCTCATCACAACACTCTATGGGAGCACAACGAATGATCAAGCTTGCTTTGACGACGGCCCTTGCCGCCGTCGCCTTTAGCGCGTCGGCCTATGCGGGGCAGTGGAATGTGACCGAAGCCAACAAGGCCGGCATCAAGCGCGCGCAGGGCACCTGGACTGTCGCGGCGGAAGGCGACAAGGTTTCCGGCAAGGGCGAATTGCAGCTCGATAACGGCACCGTGCTGGCTTACAAGATTGAAGGCGAACTCGCGGGCGGCGTTTACACGCTCAAGCTCGTTGATCGCACCGACTCCAAGAAGAACTGCGTGTGGACCGGCAAGCCCGTCGAGGGCGCCGTCCGCGTCTACTCGGGCGAGGCCGCCTGCGACGGCGAAAAGTTCACGATCCGGGCCGGCCAGCAATAAGCGCCTTCCTGCAATAACTTCTTCCAGCACGAGATCGCGCTGCATTTGGGCGCAGTCGCCCAAATGCAGACAACGTGATCGATCTCAAAGGTTTTGAGCGCGCTCAAAACGCCGGCTTTACGCCGGCGTTTTTGTTTGGCGTCGGCCTGGCCGCGTCCGCCGATTAAGCGGCGTCCTCCATCGCTTCCAATTCGCCGATCAGGCCTTCGATCATTTTGAGACCGATGTTCCAGAACGCCGGGTCGCGCGCATCAAGTCCGAAGGGCTTGAGCAATTCGCCGTAGGGCTTGGCGCCGCCGGCTTCGAGCAGAGCGAAATAACGCTCGGCGAATCCTTCGTGCGCATTCTGATAGACGCCGTAGAGCGAATTCACCAGACAATCGCCGAACGCATAGGCGTAGACGTAGAACGGCGAATGAATGAAATGCGGAATATAGGCCCAGAAGGTCTCATAACCGGGGCCCAGGCGGATCGAAGGGCCGAGACTTTCGCCTTGCACGCTCATCCATAATTCGCAGATGCGGTCGGCCGTCAGCTCGCCCTCGCGCCGCTCTTGATGCACCTTTCGCTCGAAAGCATAGAACGCCATCTGCCGCACGACGGTGTTGAGCATGTCCTCAACTTTCGACGCGAGCATCGCGCGCTTTTGCGCCTTGTCCGGCGCCTGGGCGATGAGGGCGCGGAAGGTAAGCATTTCGCCAAAGACCGAGGCGGTTTCAGCGAGCGTCAGCGGCGTCGGCGCCATCAAGGCTCCCTGTCGCGCCGCAAGCACCTGATGCACGCCATGGCCGAGTTCATGCGCGAGCGTCATCACGTCGCGCGTCTTTCCCTGAAAATTCAGCAGCACATAGGGATGCGCGGAAGGGACCGTCGGATGCGAGAAGGCGCCCGGCGCCTTGCCGGGACGCACTGGCGCGTCGATCCAGTTTTTCTCAAAGAAGCGCCCGGCGATCTCCGCCATGCGCGGCGCAAAGCCGCTGTAGGCCTCAAGCACGATTTCGCGCGCCTCCGGCCAGGAATAGCGCTTGGCGGGCGTCGCCGGCAGCGGCGCGCTGCGATCCCAATAGTCGAGCGCATCCTGGCCGAACCATTTCGCCTTGAGCTTGTAATAGCGATGCGACAGGCGCGGATGCGCAGCCTCCACCGCTTGCGCGAGCGCTTCGACGACCTCTCGTTCGACGCGATTGGAGAGATGGCGCGAGTCGGCTACGTCCTCAAAGCCGCGCCAGCGATCAGAAATCTCCTTGTCCTTCGCCAGGGTGTTGGTGATGAGAGAGAAGGTGCGCAGATTGTTCTTCAGCGTTTGGCCGATCGCTTCGGCCGCTTCGCGCCGAGTCTCTTTGCGCAAGTCCTGCATGAGATTGAGCGTCGGCTCGATCGCGAGTTGCTCGCCGCCAACCTTGAATCGCAAGGAGGCGATTGTTTCATCGAAGAGACGGTTCCAGGCGGCCGCGCCTGAAATGTATTTTTCGTGGAAAAGCTCTTCGAGCCGATCTTCAAGTTCGTAAGGCTTTTCCTTGCTGATATCTTCCAGCCATGGTTTCCAGCGCGACAGCGGCTCCTTGCTCGCCGCCGCCATCAATGTGGCGTCGTCCAGCCGATTGAGCTCGAGCTGAAAGAAGAGAAGCTGCGCCGAAGCGTTGGTCACTTTTTCCTGCACGTCGCCGTAAAATTTGGCGCGTACAGGATCGGTCGTATCGCCGCTATAGAGAAGGCCGGCGAAGGACATCAGCCGACCGAGCAGGTCCTGCAGCGCTTCGTAACGCTGGACCGCCGCGCCAAGCTCGGCGCTGGCGTTTGCGCCCTGCGCAAGCGACTGGACCTGGCCGCGATAATCCTTGGCGAATTGCGCAACCTCCTGCGCGGCCTTGGCGAGATCAGCCGCGACCTGCGGCGAATCGATCGCCGGATAAAGATCGGCGAGATTCCATTCCGGCAGGGGCTCCGCCGCTTGCGCCGGCGCGGCGGCTTCGGCATTCGAGCGAGGCGTCAAAAGGGCGCTGAACATGGCGGGACACCACAGGGATGGGCGCCTCCTGGCAGTGGAGGCGCGAGGACTGGAACCGGCTTAAATATGGCAGAAGGCCGATCCGGATCAACCTGCCGCGAGGGTCGGCGCCGGCGCGCGTTGCGGCTATAACAATGCGGGGACGAGAGATTCAGCTTGGGTGCGCGCAATGGCGGGAGAGCCCGATTTTCTCAATTCGGTCACGTCGCGTTACGCCATGGCGCGCGGCGTTTTCACGCGAATCTCCGCCTTCCTCAACAGGGCGACCTTCAAGATCAAGCGCGGCGCGCCGGACGAGACCATCGAGGAGATCGCAAGGCGGTTCAAAACCGACGACTATGACCGTCTGGTGCTGAAGGAACGCGCCGGCGCCAAGGCTGGCGCGGCTTTCATCGACGAGAAGACGCAAGATATCAACCGCGCGAGCTTTCATCGCTCGGCTTTCGTGCTTAACGCGTTCACGCAGCTGTTTTTCGTCGACCTCGCCGCGCAACTGTCCTTCTCGTTTATCCAGCTCAAATTCGCTTTCGCGCTCGCCAATGTCGTTCTCGCGCTGCTCGCGCATGCCTCGGTGCGCCAGAGCTACCGCGCGCTGCTCGCGGGACCGAATGCGCTGCCGCCGAAACGGCGGTTCTGGGGCGCGTTTCCAAATCCTGCGTATAACCGCGCGGTGAAGAAGAACTCGCGCAGCTATGCGCAAAGCGCGTGGGAAGAGAAATCGCTGTTTCGGCCGGCCTATTTTATCAACGCCGCGGTCATCTTTCTTGGCGCCCAATTCATCATTCCGCCGGATCGCCTGATCTTTCCCTTCAGCTTCATCATCGGAAAAATATCCGGGCTGTTCACGACGCTCGTCATGGCGTTCGACGTCTGGCGTGGGATTCGCGCCGGCGACGCGGCGCGGACCGCGCGCGAACGGGAAGTTTCGGTCTACCGCGATCTCGACATCTGAACCGGAGCGTCTTTAGCGGCCGCGCAGCCGCGCCAGAACTTCTTTCGTCGCAAAGCCGTCGGCGGGATGCATGCCTTCGCTCAATTGAAAGGCGTGGATGGCGTTGCGGCTCGCGCGGCCGAGCTTGCCGTCGAACACGCCGCGATAGAAGCCGCGCTCGGTCAAGAGTTGCTGCATCGCCTTGACGTCGGCCGTCGACAGCGGCGCGACCTTCGGCCAGGGCGCGATCGGAATGTTGCGCCCGGCGATGCGATCGGCGAGCAGCGCAACCGACATCGCATAGGCGTCGGATGTGTTGTATTGGCGGATGACTTCGAAATTGTCGGTGATGAGAAACGCGGGGCCGTTTGCGCCGGCGGGCAGATAAAGGCTGGCGGCGCCGCTTGCCGGCAGCGCGCCGCCATCGGCGCGCGTGACGCCGAGCTGGCGCCAGCGGGCGAAGTCGAGATCGAACGCCGCATAGTCGAAACCGTCCGGCAGTCGAACTTCGATGACCGCCGGCAGTCCCGCAACCCAGCCGGATTTCGCCAGAAAATTGGCGATGGACGCCACCGAGTCGGCGCGCGAGCGCCAGATGTCGGCCGCACCGCCGCCTTCGTCGCGTTCAGCATATTTCAGATAGGCGGAAGGCATGAATTGCGGCTGTCCCATCGCGCCGGCCCAGGAGCCGCGCAATTGCGCGCGCGTCGCATAGCCTTTCTCGAGCATCGCCAGCGCCGCGACGAATTCCTCGATGAAAGTTTCCGCGCGATGGCCCTGCCAAGCGAGCGTCGCCAAGACCCGCAGCGCGTCGGCGCCGCCTGCCGCCGTTCCGAAATTGCTTTCGACGCCAAGAATAGCGACGACGATCTCGCTTGGAACGCCGTGGCGGGCCTGGGCTCGACCCAACGGACCCGCGAACTCCGCGGCGACGGCGCGGCCGCGCGCGACGCGGCCATTCGTCACAGCGCCGGCGAGATAGGCAGGAATCGAGACGATGAATTCGGCCTGCGCGCGCGGCTTCGTCGAGACCGACGGGTCAGGCGTAAGTCCGGCGATCGCCGCATCGAAGGTCTCGCGCGAGACGCCGGCGGCCTGCGCCGACGGCCACAGGCCCTGCAAAAACGCCTCGAACGTGTCGGCTTTGGCGCGGCCGCCGGCAAGCCGGAAAGCGGCCAGCGCAAGAAGCGACGCGCCGAGCATTCGGCGCCGATCGATATCTGCATAGAGTATTGGCTCAAGGCGCCGCATCATTAGCCAGTCCTTTGCTGCTTCTTTGGAAATATTACACCTTCCGCCATTTCGTTTGACAGGGGGCAGGCGCTGCCTTCTACTGAAAAAAGCTATTGCAGGAATAGGGAGCGAGTGATGCTCGCCTGTCGCGACGAATGACTCATCAACCTTCGACTACGAGTTTCGCCCGTTCGATCAAACTGCGCGATCAATCCCCCGAGAGCGCGACCAAGATCTCGGAAATTAAGGCGCGGCTGCGCGGCGCGGGTCTGCGTCCAACCGTTCAGCGGCTCGCCCTCAGCCGGCTGCTGTTCGGCAACGGCGACCGGCATGTCAGCGCCGAAGCATTGCACGCCGAGGCGCGCGAGGCCGGTCTGACCATGTCGCTCTCGACGGTCTACAACACGCTCAACCAATTCGCCGGAGCGGGATTGTTGCGCGAGATCGCGGTTCAGGGACCGCGCACCTACTTCCATACGCGCACCTCGCCGCATCATCACTTCATGGATGAGGCGACGGGCCGCATGTTCGACGCCGCCGACGGTTCGGTCGAATTTGCGCGCCTGCCGGCGCCGCCGGAAGGGATGGAAGTCGTTGGCTGCGACGTGATCATCCGCATTCGTCCCAAGAGGGGGTGAGCGGCGCCCCGCCGCAAGACCGGCGATGGCGGCTGCTGCGCGTCGCATGGCTCGCCTATGCGATAGCGACTGTCGCCCTCTCGATCGCCGTTCTGGCGATCTACGTCACTGCTTACGATGATTACGATCTGTCGGAACGCCTGCGCGCCGCCGGGCGATTCTCGCGCCAGGCGATGGGCGCGCTCTCCTTTCCGCTCGGGACGCCCGTCGGATGGCTCCTCGAGCCTTCGCTCGAAAAGAGCTTCGGCTGCGGCGACGCGAACGAGCCCTGCGCGGTGTTTGTCGACTGGAACACGCATTTCGCCGCGTTGCTGGCGCAAATCGTCTTGTTGCGCTGGCTGATCGGACGACGGTGATTAAGCTCACCGCTTACTTGCCTTGCGCTTCGCGCCACTGTTTCACGACGGCGAGCGCATTCTGAATGTGCTTCGTCGCGCCGGAATCCTCGACGACAGACAGAATCTTTCCCTCGGGAGAGATGACATATGAGATGCGGTTGGCGAACATCGCGCCCACGACCGGAACATTGAAAGCCGCGTCATAGGCCTTGATCACATTGAAGTCGGGATCGGCGCCGACCGGGAATTTGTCACGGCACTCTTTCGATGAGAAGTCGCGCTGGGTGGCGATCTTGTCGCCCGACACGCCAATGACGCTCGCGCCCATGGCGGCGAACTGCTCTATGGCTTCGGCGAATTCATGCGCCTCGATGGTGCACACGCTCGTGAACGACTTTGGATAGAAATAGAGCACGACCGGCCCCTTCGCGAGCGCCTGTTGCAGCGAGAAGGAGAATTCCTTGCCGCCCTGCGCCGCCTGAAGGGTGAAGCTCGGCGCGGCGTCGCCGGGCTTGAGAGCGGCGAGCGCGGCGCTGGACACGATCGTAAATGCGGCGGCGACGGCGATGGCTCTCACGACGGGTCTCCTCAAGTCGACATTCCTTCACAAGGACATGGTAGCGCTCGCCGCCCGGCCAAGGCCGAAGAGATAATCTATGATGTTGCAGCGCAACATCTTCCTAAATAAGATCAAAATCCAGTCGAGAACCTCGACTTCAAGGAAGTTGATGACGAACAACCCCAACGCCGCGCAAACGCATGCGCGCGAAGAGCAAGCAATCTCCAGCCTCGGCCCCTCCAGCCCTGCCCACAGCTTTCCGCACCTCGCGTCGAAAGCCTTCGTCGATGCGTGGCCCAGCGCCTTTCTGGCGGCGGAACGCGCCACCGACGGAGCGTCCTACGGCTACGCGGCGCTCGGCGACGTCGTCGACCGATCGCTTCATGCAAGCGTCGCGCATCTGACCGGGGGCCTTTCGCCAGCGGCCATGGCGGGCGCCTATTGGGACTGGGCGGTGCATCTCGCCTCATCGCCAGGAAAGCAAATGCAGCTTGCCGAAAAGGCGGCGCGCAAGAGCTGGCGGTTCGCCAGTTACGCCTGGCGCTGCGCGTTGCAGCCGAACGCGGCGCCCTGCATTGAGCCGCTGCCGCAGGACAAGAGATTCTCCGGAGAAGCGTGGCGGCGCTGGCCCTATGCCCCGCTCTACCAGAGTTTTCTGCTCAATCAGCAATGGTGGCACAACGCCACGACGGGCATCGGCGGCGTCACCAAGCAGCATGAAAACGTCGTCGAATTCGCCTCGCGACAGGCGCTCGACATGTTCTCGCCGTCGAATTTCCTGCTGACCAATCCCGAGGCGTTGCAGCGAACCTTCGAGACTGGCGGCGTCAACCTGCTCTACGGCTTGCAGAATTTTCTCGAAGACATGGAGCGGCGGGCCGGCGGCAAGCGGCCGGTCGGCGCCGAAGCCTTCGTGCCAGGGAAGAACGTCGCGATCACGCCTGGGAAGGTGATTTACCGAAACCGGCTGATCGAACTCATCCACTATGCGCCGACGACGGAGACGGTGCGGCTCGAGCCCGTGCTCATCACGCCCGCATGGATCATGAAATATTACATCCTCGATCTGTCGCCGCATAATTCGCTCGTGCGGTATTTGATCGGGCAAGGCTTTACGGTGTTCATGATCTCCTGGCGCAATCCGGGCGCCGAAGATCGCGATCTCGACATGGAGGCCTATCGCAGGCTCGGCGTGATGGCCGCGCTCGACGTGATCTCGCAACTCATGCCGAATCGAAAGGTTCATGCAGCCGGCTATTGCCTGGGCGGGACGTTGCTCGCGATCGCCGCCGCCGCAATGGCGCGGGACAATGACGAGCGCCTCAAGAGCTTGACCTTGCTCGCGGCGCAAACCGATTTCACCGAGGCGGGAGAACTGACGCTTTTCGTCAACGAGAGCCAACTCGACTTTCTCGAAGATTTGATGTGGGAGCACGGCTATCTCGATTCAAAGGAGATGGCTGGCGCGTTCCAACTTCTGCGGTCCACTGATCTCGTCTGGTCTTATGCGCTCAACTCCTATCTGATGGGCGAACGCAAGCCGATGACCGATATGATGGCCTGGAACGCCGACGCGACGCGCATGCCCTACAACATGCACGCCGAATATCTGCGGCGGCTCTTCCTCAACAACGATCTCGCTGAGGGCCGGCTGCGCGTAAACAGCGGCGCCATCGCGCTCAGCGACATTCGCGCCCCAATTTTCGCCGTCGGCACGGAGCGCGATCATGTCGCGCCCTGGCGCTCGGTATACAAGATTCATCTGCTCGCGGACTCCCAAATCACCTTCCTGTTGACGAGCGGCGGGCATAACGCCGGCATCGTCTCGGAGCCCGAGAAGAAGCGCGGCGATTACCGCTTCACAAGCCGAGTGGACGGCGAGCATTACGCCGACCCCGAGGACTGGGTGAAGATCGCGACCGTTAAGGAAGGGTCATGGTGGCCCGAATGGGTCGCCTGGCTCACCGCCCGTTCCGGCGCGCCGGTCGCGCCGCCTGTCATCGGCGAGGCGCTCTGCGACGCGCCGGGAACCTATGTGCTGCAGAGCTGACGGGCTGAGATAACGCTTACACGCATTCCGTCCTAACGGGTCATCCCCGACGCGCGCGAGCGCGATCTGGGATCCAGAGCAACATCTAGGACATTTGTTATGAGTCTGAATTCCCGATCGCGCGCGAAGCGCGCGTCGGAATGACATCCATGCTGGCGTGAATCTCAAACGTGGATCGCGCGGCCGTAAGCCGCGAGCACGCTCTCATGCATCGTTTCCGACAGCGTCGGATGCGGAAAAATCGTGCGCATCAGCTCTTCTTCCGTCGTCTCGAGATTCATCGCGATGACGAAGCCTTGGATCAATTCCGTGGCTTCCACCCCGAAGATATGCGCGCCGAGCAACCGTCCGCTCTTGGCGTCAAAGATCGTCTTTACAAGCCCTTCAAGTTCGCCGAGAGCGATCGCCTTGCCATTGGCGAGATAGGGAAACAGGCCGATCTTCACGTCGATCCCCTGCTCTTTCGCCTTGGCTTCGGTCAGACCCACTGAGGCGACCTGCGGGTGGCAATAGGTGCAGCCCGGCACGCGCGATCTATCGAGCGCATGGGCGTCCAGTCCGGCGATCGCATCGACGCAAGAGACGCCTTCATGCTCGGCCTTATGCGCGAGCATCGGACCGCCGGCGACATCGCCAATCGCGTAAACGCCTTCAACATTGGTGCGTCCCAAGCCATCGATCTTGATGGCGCCGCGCTCCAGCGCGACGCCGAGCGCCTCCAGCCCGAGATTTTCGACATTGGCGACGACGCCGATCGCCGACAGAGCGCGCTCGACTTCAAGCGTCTGCGCCTCGCCGTCTGCGGGTTTCAACGTGACGACGAGGCTGTCGGCTTTCTTCTCGACGCCCGTCAAAGTCGTCGCGACGCGAATGTCGATCCCTTGCTTCTTGAATGAACGATTCGCCAATGCCGCGATCTCTTCGTCTTCGCTTGGAAGTATATGCGGCAGCGCTTCGACGAGAATGACTTCAACGCCGAACGTCCGATAGAAGGAGGCGAATTCGACGCCGATGGCGCCGGCGCCGACGATGAGCAGCGACTTCGGAAAGCGCTCAGGCTTCATCGCCTCGAAATAGGTCCAGACGAGTCGGCCATCGGGCTCAAGGCCGGGCAGCACGCGCGGACGGGCGCCGGTCGCGACGATGATGTGTTTCGCCTGATAGACGCCTTCGCCGAGCGTCGTTCTGGGGCTCGGCAATTGCGGCGGCATTGGCGATTTGGTCGGCGCGCCGACTTGGACCTCGCCCTTTCCGGCGATCGTCGCCTCGCCCCAAATCACGTCGATCTTGTTCTTCTTGAGTAGGAAGGCGACGCCGCCGTTAAGCCGCGTGGCCGCTTCGCGCGAATGCGAGACAATGCGCGCCACGTCGGCGCTCAAGGCGCCTGGCGAAACGCCGAATCGCTCGCCCTCTCTGGCCAAACGATAGACTTCAGCCGAACGCAGCAGCGCCTTCGTCGGGATGCAGCCCCAGTTCAGGCATATGCCGCCAAGATGCTCGCGCTCGACGACCGCGGTCCTTAAGCCCAATTGCGCGGCGCGGATCGCGGCGACATAGCCGCCGGGCCCGCCGCCAATGACGATGAGATCATATGTGTCGGTCATGCTCCGCCCTAGGTCGTCGCGAGATTATAGAGCAACCTGGCGCGGAGGCGAGACGACGCCATGGGCAGGCAAGCAAGCCGCCGAAGCGCAGAACGCCTCGGTGCGAACGGAATTTCAAACGCTCCAAAACCAAAAACCTCCCGGAGCCAAGCTGCGGGAGGCTTTAATTTGTTCGCGATCTCAGTCTTACGCCGCCTGCGGCAGCGCCGATTTCGCCTGCGTCACGATGGCCGCGAAGGCTTCTGGCTGATGGATGGCGAGTTCCGACAAGACCTTGCGGTCGACCTCGATCCCCGCCTTGGCGAGACCGTCGATGAAGCGCGAATAGGTCAGTCCGTGCTCGCGCACGGCGGCGTTGAGCCGCTGAATCCACAGCGCGCGGAACACGCGCTTTTTGGCCTTACGATCGCGCGTGGCATATTGCATCGAGCGATCGACCGCGGCCTTGGCGGCGCGGATCGTGTTCTTGCGGCGGCCGTAGAAACCTTTGGCGGCCTTGAGGGTCTTCTTGTGTTTGGCGTGCGATGTGACGCCGCGCTTGACGCGAGCCATGACGAAACTCCTTTGCGGAAAAAAGCGTGCTGCGGATCAGCCGTTCGGCAGGAAGTACTTTTTGACGTTGTCGCCGTCAGTCTTGAACAAGACGTTCGTGCCGCGCAGATTTCTGATCTGCTTATTCGTCCGCTTGATCATGCCGTGGCGCTTGCCCTGCTGGGCATAGACCACTTTCCCGGTTCCGGTGATCTTGAAGCGCTTTTTTGCGCCCGATTTCGTCTTCAGCTTGGGCATTTTGCTCTCCTGGGCGCGTGGCCCTGTGTTATGTGCGCCGTGCGGGACCAGCCCGAAGGCGCTTTTTCGCGCGAGCGAAAGAACCGCCACGGCAGCCCATCACTGGCCGGGCGGTTCTGTAGAACGCGGTTTATTGCCCAAGGACCGGGAAAACGCAAGTCGTCACAAGCTCAAGGCAGGGCCGGAGTGGACTGCGACCGCTCTTCGCGACTTAGTCCGCCCACCCAAAAGGCTTCAATAGAGGACAAAGCGGTTAAGACCAAGCAGCGCATCGTTAAACTACAAGAAGCAGGGCGTTTTTTCGACGACTTGAAGATCAGTCCAAAAGCGTTACAAGTCTCTCGCTGGAAACGATTCCGGGGCGCATTATGAATATCCATGCTTCTATGGGGACCGCGATTGCCGCGGAATGTCCGGTCAATTCTCACAACGAATGGGATCCGTTGGAGGAGATCATCGTCGGGCGGCTCGAGGGCTCGACCATCCCCTCCGATCATCCGGTCGTCACCTGCAACATCCCCGGCATGGCCGCGCGCGCGCAGTCGCTCGCCGCCGGATTTCGCTTTCCGAAATTCATGATCGAGCCGGCGCAGCAGGAGCTCGACGGCTTTGTCGCTCTCCTTGAGTCGCTCGGCGTCACGGTGACCCGGCCGGACGCGGTCAATCACAAGGCGAAGTTCTCGACGCCGCATTGGTCGTCGCGCGGCTTTTGCAATTCCTGTCCGCGCGACTCCATGCTCGTTTTCGGCGACGAGATTCTTGAAACGCCAATGGCCTGGCCCTGCCGTTATTTCGAAACCCATTCCTATCGCGAAATCCTCAAGGACTATTTTCGCCGCGGCGCGCGCTGGACGTCGGCGCCAAAGCCCCAGCTCACCGACGAACTCTTCGACCCTGATTTCAAACTGCCGGAGAAGGGCGAGGAGATTCGCTACATCCTCACCGAATTCGAGCCGGTGTTCGACGCCGCCGACTTCTTCCGCTGCGGCCGCGACATTTTCGTCACGCGCTCCAATGTAACCAACGCGATGGGCATTGACTGGCTGCGCCGCCATCTCGGCGAAGGCTATCGCATTCACGAGATCAAGAGCCGCTGCCCGAATCCGATGCATATCGACACGACAATCCTTCCGCTGGGGCCGGGCCGGCTGCTGATCAATCCAGAATATATCAACCCCGATGAACTGCCCGACATTTTGAAGCAGTGGGACATTCTCGTCGCGCCTGAGCCAGATCCGATCAACGACCGCATTCTCGCGATCACTTCGATGTGCGGCAAATGGCTCAGCATGAACATTCTCATGATCGACGAGAAGCGCGTCATCGTCGATCCGCATCACAGCAACATGATGCGGCAGATGGAGAAATGGGGCTACGAGCCGATCCCCTGCTCCTTCCTGCACTATGCCGCGTTCGGCGGCGCCTTCCACTGCGCCACGCTGGACGTGCGTCGTCGTGGAACGCTCGAGAGCTATTTCTAACTCGCGCGGCTTGAACAACGATTGTCATGCCCGGCGCGCGTTTTGCGCGCGATCGGGATTCGAGAGCAACACCCAAGTTTCTTGTTGCGACTCCGGCATTCCCGGTCGGACCTGAGGTCTGCCGGAACTGACAACGCGGCTGGCGATTCATTTCATGTCGACGCCGCCGAGCCGCAGGCCGATGATCCCCAGAACGATGAGAGCGATCGATCCCAGCCGCAGCGCCGTGGTTGGTTCGTTGAAGAGATAGACGCCCACAAGGGTCGCCGCGGCGATGCTCGTGCCAGTCCATGCGGCGTACGCCGTGCCGGCAGGAATGGTTTTTACCGCAAGGCCCAGGCAACCGACGCTCGCCGCCATAAAAAACACCATGACGACCGAAGGCCACAGCCGCGTGAATCCTTCCGCATATTTCATGCCGACAAGCCAGCCGACTTCGCAGAAGCTGCCGATAAAAAGAATAATCCAGTCCATCCAACCCGTCCTTGCGCTACCGAGGTCGTCGCCATTACCGGCGTCCGGGACTTGTGGGGTTTTGCAGCCTCGTCCGTCAAGAACCGCGCATTTGCAATTCGCTCTCCGCCGCCCACATAGGCCGCAAGGAGCCTTTGTCATGAGAAAAATTATCGGCGTTTACCCCGCCCCCCATACCACGCACTGGGTCGGCGACGGCTTTCCTGTGCGTTCGCTGTTTTCGCATCACGAACATGGCGCGCAGGCGAGCCCCTTTCTGCTGTTCGACTACGCGGGGCCGTTCGACTTTCCTCCGACCGCAAAGCGCCGCGGCGTCGGGGCGCACCCGCATCGCGGCTTCGAGACGGTGACGATCGTTTTGGACGGCGAAGTCGCGCATCGCGACTCGACCGGCGCCGGCGGACTGATCGGCCCCGGCGACGTGCAGTGGATGCGCGCCGCCTCGGGGATCGTTCACGAGGAGTATCATTCCGAAAGCTTCGCCAAGTCGGGCGGACGCTTCGAGGTCGTGCAGCTTTGGGTCAATCTGCCGGCGCACGAGAAGATGAGCGCGCCGCGCTATCAAACCTTGCTCGACAAGGATATTCCGCGCGTCGATCTGCCCGACGACGCCGGGCTTGTTCGCGTCATCGCCGGCGAATTCGCCGGCCATCTCGGACCCGCGCAAACGGCGACGCCGATCGATCTTTGGGACGTGCGCCTCGACGCCGAAAAGAGCGCCCTATTCACGCTGCCGGAAGGCCACACGGCGCTTGCCGCGGTTCTTGAAGGAACGATCGAAGTCAACGGAGAGAAGATCGCGCGCGCCACGGACGTCGTCGTGTTCGAAGAGGAAGGCGGCGACATCGCCTTCGAAGCCAATAGCGACGCGAAGCTGATCATCATGAGCGGCGAACCGATTGACGAGCCCGTGGCGCAGCAAGGGCCGTTCGTGATGAACACGCAGGACGAGTTGCGGCAGGCGTTCGTCGATTATCAATCGGGACGCTTCGGCGACATCGCCCCGCAGGGCGGCTAACAAGCGGCGCCGCGCCGCTATGCCCGTCGCGGCGCCAATCTCAGCTCTTCGATCGTCGCGGCGAGAGACGAAAATTCCACGGGCTTGGTGAGAAAGGCGTCGACGCCGGCGGCGCGGGCGGCGCGTTCGTCCTCCTCGCGCGCGCTCGCCGTCAGCACCAAGATCGGCGTGCGCGGAGCGCCCGCGCGCGCTTCGGCTTCGCGAATGCGAAAGCTCGCCTCGCACCCATCGAAATCAGGCATGAAGAGATCCATGACGATCACATCATAGGGCGCGCCTACGCCCTCGATCGCTTCGCGGGCGCGGGCGAGCGCCAGCGCGCCGCTTTCCGCACGGGTCACCTTCGCGCCAAGCTTTGCGAGGTGACGCATGAGGATAAGGGCGTTGATCTCATTGTCTTCAGCGACGAGCGCATTCACCCCGGCGAGGGCTTGCGACGGCGCGCCTTCCTCATTCGCCGGCGCCTTGGCGTTTGCTTGCGAGAGGCGGGCGATGAGCGAGGCGGTCCGGACCGGCTTCACCAGCCAGCCGTCGAAGTCGCACAAGGCCTCTTCGCCGAAGGCGCGCCGCTCAAGCGGCGAGAAGAGCAGGAATAGTCGGCGCGCGTGCGCCGCGCGAGCCGCTTTCGCCAGCTCGGCGGTCATATGCGGTCCCAGCGCGCAGTCGACGATGACGGCGTCGAAAGGCTTTTCGCGACGGCTCTGCAGCGTGTCCGCAGCGTCTTCCGCCGTAACGATCTCCGCCTCGGCTCCGGCGTGGCGCAAACTCTCCGCAAGGTACGGCGCTTCAAAAACGCTGTGCGCGACAATCAGCGTCTTAAGTCCAGAAAGAGGCGGCGGAGCGACTGCTTCCGTGACCGGCGGCGCCGGGAGCGTAAAGGCGAAAATGGAACCCCTGTCGGATGATTCAACAAGCGCGAGCGCGCCGCCCATTCGCGCAACGAGACGGCGGGAGATGGCAAGGCCGAGCCCGGTGCCCGCGCGCGGGTGGTTCTCGGAAGGATCAGCCTGTTCGAATTCTTCAAAGATCACGTCGCGCGCCTCTTCCGGCACGCCCGGTCCGGTGTCGCACACCGCGAAACGCAGCCGCGCGCCGTCGCGCGTGACGCGCACGCCCACCCCGCCGCGTTCGGTGAACTTCACGGCGTTGCCAATGAGGTTGAGCAGCACCTGCCGCAGCCGGGCCGAATCGTTGACGATCTCGCCAGGCGGATCAGGCGCGATCACGCTGGCGATCTCCAGGCCTTTCGTCAGGGCTCGGGGCGCTAGCAATTCGACTACGCTTTCAACAAACGGGGCGAGCGCAAAGGTCTCGCAGCGCAGCTCGAATTTGCCGGCCTCGATCTTGGAAAAATCGAGAATGTCGTCGATGAGCTGCGAGAGCGAGCGACTCGAATCCCTGATCGCTTCGACATAACTCGCCTGTTCGTCGGTCAGCTTGGTCATGGCGAGCAGTTGCGCCAGTCCCCCGACGCCGTTGAGCGGCGTACGGAACTCGTGACTGACCGCGGCCAGAAAGCGAGACTTCGCCAGGCTTGCGGCCTCCGCGCGGTCGCGGGCGGCGGCGGCGGCGCGTAACTCCCAGATTTCGTCGCGCAGCGATTCAAGTTCGGATTCGACCTGTTCGCGGCCGCGCCTGCGCAAAGCAATGAAAATCGATGCGGCGAGAAGCAGTATGGCAAGCTGCGCCGCGGCCAAAATCGCAAGATGGTCTAATGACATAGGCCCATCATCAGGCCGCAAGCCGCCCCGACGCAAGCCCCGCCCGATAGGAAAGCGCCTCGGCGAGATGCGGTCTGCCGACGGCGTCGGCGCCGTCGAGATCGGCGATCGTGCGCGCCAGCTTCAAGACCCTGTGAAAGCCTCGCGCCGTGAGGCCGAAGCGCTCGGACGCGTCGCGAATCAGCGCCGTGCCCGGCGCGTCGAGACGCGCCGAGCGCTCGATCACCGCTGCGGGCGCGGCGGCGTTGGTCGCAACCGCCGGCAGGGAGAGGGCGTCGTAGCGGGCACGCTGAACCTCGCGGGCGCGCGCGATGCGCGCCGCAACCTGCCGCGAGCCTTCGCTCGGCGGCGGCAGCACAAGATCGGCGGCGGTCACCGCCGGGACTTCGATCTGCAAATCGAACCGGTCGAGCAGCGGCCCTGACAGGCGCGCCTGATATTGCGCGACGCAACGCTCGTTGGGTTGGCGCTTACAAGCGTAGCCGGGGTCCATCGCATGGCCGCAACGGCAGGGGTTCATGGCCGCGACGAGCTGAAAGCGCGCCGGATAGACGGCGCGGTGATTGGCGCGCGACACCGCGATCTCGCCGGTCTCAAGCGGCTGACGCAGGCTGTCGAGGACCTGGGGCTGAAACTCCGGCAATTCGTCGAGAAAGAGCACGCCGTGATGGGCGAGCGAAATCTCGCCCGGCCGCGCGTGCGTCCCGCCGCCGACCAGCGCCGGCATAGAGGCGGAATGGTACGGGGCGCGAAAGGGCCGCCGGTCGGTCAATTCGCCTCCGGCGATCTGCCCCGCCACCGAATGAATCATCGAGACCTCGAGCAATTCGCGGGGCGTCAGCGGCGGGAGGATCGAGCGCAGCCGCGCGGCGAGCATCGATTTTCCCGCGCCCGGAGGGCCGCTCATGAGCAGATTATGGCCGCCGGCGGCGGCGATCTCGAGCGCCCGCTTGGCGCTCTCCTGACCCTTGATGTCGGAGAGGTCGGGCTGATCGACGGCGAGCCTGCGCACCGCAGGCTGAGGCCGGGCCAGGACCTGCGCGCCTTTGACATGATTGACGAGCTGGATGAGCGAGCGCGGCGCGATCACCTCCATGTCGCTCGACGCCCAGGCGGCTTCCGGCCCGCATTCGCTCGGACAGATCAGCCCCAGTCCGCGCGAATTGGCGGCGACCGCCGCCGGCAGGACGCCCGCCGTCGGCGTCAGCGTTCCATCGAGCGCGAGTTCGCCAAGCACGACGAATCCTTCGAGCGCGTCCGAGGGAATGGCGCCGATGGCGGCCATGACGCCAAGGGCGATCGGCACGTCATAGTGACTTCCCTCTTTCGGCATGTCGGCGGGGGCGAGATTGACCGTGATGCGCTTGGCCGGCAACGCCAGTCCAGAAGCGATCAACGCGGCGCGCACCCGTTCGCGCGATTCGCCGACAGCCTTGTCGGCAAGGCCGACGACGTTGAAAACGACGGCGCCGCTCGAGATTTGCACTTGAACGTCGACTGGACGGGCTTCGACGCCTTCGAAAGCGAGCGTCGCCACCCTCACCGCCATCGCGCGCCCCCTGAAAGCCCCTTAGCAAATGTCCATGCGAGCTTAGCTGGCGCGCTCCCGTCGCGCAAGAACAATATGTGAACATTGACTAACTTTGATCGCAAATTGCAATTGCCAGGGTTCGGTTCGGGCGCAGATATTCGTCTCTGCGCCGGCGCTGCAAATCGCCCGGCGCCCTTCCTGTTGGAAAAGGAGATTGCACATGCGGTTGAGAACGGGTCTCGCGCTTATGTTTGCCGCCGCTCTGGCGGCGCCCGCCCATGCGGCCATGCCGGTCGCGCCGTCAGAGACGGCGGGCGCGCCGATCATGCAGGTTTATGGAGGCTGCGGACCCTATGGCCATCGCGGCCCTTACGGCGGCTGTCGCTGGGGCGGACAATGGGGCGGCTATGGCTACGGCCGGCCCTGCCCGCCCGGCTTCCATCTCGGCCCCTACGGCCGCCGCTGCTGGCCGAACTAACAAGACAGCGACAAAAAAACGCCGGGACGGAAGAGCCGTCCCGGCGCTTTCATTTCGAGAGGCGTCAGGGCTTGGGCTGCGAGCTGCGCAGCCCGGTCGGACCCTTCGGCTTTTCCTGAGCGCTTGGCGCCGGCGCGTCGCTCGGCGCGGTAGGCGCGGAAGAGCCCAGCGACACCGAGAGGCCGAAGAGCTTCCACTGGCCCTGGAACGGCGCGTAGAGCACTTCAAAGCGGATCTGCGTCGGCACCGACGGGAAGAACCCCGCCATGTGCATCAGCCCGTTCGACTCTATCTGGGGCAGCAGGCTGAGCTGCGGCTCCAGCACGGCGACGCCCGACAGGTCGAGATTGTCTTTGCGCTGCTGCGCGAAAACCTCGGCCAGCCGTGCGGCGGTGTTGGTCTGGAAGCCTGGCGCGCCGAGATCACGAAGCACGGTGTAATTGCCGGTCTTGTTCGCCTGATCGAGCGCGATCAGCGTCGAGCGAATAAGAATCAAAACGCCGTTCTTGTCGATGTCAGCGGGCTTGGGCGCCTGCCCCGGCTTAGGCGACTGCGCCGAAGCCATCGTCGGAAAAAAACTCGCGGCCACTAGGGCCGCGAGCATTATTTGCCTGATCTTCAAGATCATGGATCACCAAGCCATCGTCACGCCTGCACGGCCGGCGACGCCGCCCTGTTTGAAGCCCGCGCCGACGCCGCCGTTAACCACCACCCAATCGTTCACACGCAACTGGCCCTGAACGGCGAGAGCGTACTGACTGCGGAAGGTGCCAAAGTTGGCGGTGACCGCGAAGCGCTTGTTATCCGGCAGGAAGTTGGCGCCGCCGAGCGCAACGGCGACCGCCGTGCCCTCATAGCCGCGCTTCACCGACTTGCCGAGGTCATACACGCTTTGCGACAGACCCAGGACGCCGGACTGGAGCGCAGCAATGTCCTGCGGACCGAAGCCGGAAGTCGCGAGATGGCCAAAGGCATCCGTGGTGGTGAACGTGGTCGGTCCCACCTGCGCCGCGAGGCTCGCAGCAGAGGTGATTCCGGGAGCGGTCAGAGTCGGTCCAAGCGACGCCAAGCCAGCACCGCCGAGGCGGGCGCCGAGCATGATCTCGTTGGGAGCTTCAGTGGCCGCAAGCGTGCCAACCGCAGTCGAACCGGCGAAGCCAGCCGTCGAGCCAGCGCCGAGCGCCGTCGAACCGATAGCGCTCGCCGTCGACAAGGTGCCGACTGCCGTTGAACCGAAGCCGCTCGCCGTCGACAAGGAGCCCGAGGCCGTCGCGCCAATGCCAGACGCTGTAGCGCCCGGACCGAAGGCCGCTGATCCCAGGGCCGTCGCGGTGGACCCCGCGCCAACAGCCGCGGAACCGACGCCGCTGGAGACGGTGCCCGTGCCGAGTGCGACTGAGCCCAAGCCGGACGCCGAAGCTCCGGCCGTGCCCAGAAGCGAGTCGCCGCCGATCGCCACCGAGCTCGTGCCCGTCGCGCTGGCGCCCGGGCCACCGAAGCTGGCGCCGCCGAGAGCCGTCGCCGACTTGGCAGTCGCGACCGCGCCCTTTGTCGCGCCGACGCCGCTACCGCCGATCGCGGTGGAGCCTTGCGCCGTAGCCGTCGTCTGCGAGCCGATCGAAGTCGCCGCCTTGCCGGAGGCCACCGCGCCGGGCGATCCACCCGGGTTCAGCACGCCGCCGATCGCGATCGCGGCTTCGCCGGACGCCTGAGCGCCCTTGTCGATCACGCCGCCGGCGCCGATCGCCGTCGAGAACAGGCCGGTCGCCGACGCAGCCTGTCCAGCCGCCGGGCCGCCACCGATAGCGGTGCCGCCGAAGGCCGTAGCCGTCGAGAAGCCGCCCACTGCGGTAGACGCAGTATCGGTCGCCGTCGCGCCCTTGCCATAAGCAGCAGAAGAGGCGCCAGTCGAGGTGGAGGCGTCGCCGACGGCCGTGCCGCCGAGAGAAGCCGTCGCGCCGGCGCCGATCGCAACCGAGTCGGTCGCCTTTGCGCCCGTGCCGATCGCGACGGTGTCGGTGCCCGTCGAAGCGGCGCCGACGCCAATGGCGATCGAACGAAGGCCGGAGGCCAGAGCGCCGGCCAGGACGCCGTCAGAGCCGCCGAGAGCGGTCGAAGCCAGTCCCGAAGCCGTCGCGCCGGCGAGACCAGGCGTGAAGGAGGAGCCGAGCGCCGTCGAGGAGTCGCCGCTGGCCGTAACCAAAGTGCCGACGGCGATTGATCCCTTGCCCGAGGACACAGGAGCGAAGGTGCCGGCCGGGTTCTGCACGCTGCCAAGGGCGACGGAGCCTTCGCCGGTCGCCTGCGGGCCCTTGTCGATGAAGCCGCCCGTGCCGATCGCGGTCGAGAAGAGGCCGGTCGCCGCCGGGCCTTGGCCAGCGAACGGTCCGGAACCTACTGCGAGCGAGCCGGTGCCGGACGCCGTGGAGAATGCGCCGGTGGCGGTTCCCCATGAGCCGGTCGCGGTCGCGCCCTTGCCGAAAGCGGCTGAGGGCTGCCCGCCAGTCGCCGTTGAGGCGTCGCCCACCGCCGTGCCGCCGCCCGAGGCGGTCGCGCCGGCGCCGATCGCCACCGAATCGGTCGCTGTCGCTTTCGTGCCGATCGCGATGGTGTCGGTGCCGGTCGCCGCAGCGCCGGTGCCGACAGCGATCGATCGAATTCCGGACGCCAATGCGCCGCGCGTCACGCCGTCAGAGCCGCCCAGCGCCGTGGCGGCGAGGGCAGTCGCTTCTGCGCCGGGAAGGCCGGGAGTGCTGGAAGCGCCGATGGCGGTCGAGTCTATGCCAGTAGCCTTCGTCAAGGTGCCGACCGCGATCGAGCCCTTGCCAGACGCCACGGGAGCTTTGGTGCCGGCCGGGTTCTGCACGCTGCCGATTGCAATGGAGCCTTCGCCGCTCGCCAGCGGGCCTGCGTCAATCGCGCCACCGGCGCCGATCGCCGTCGCAAATAATCCGGAAGCGGTGGGGCCTTGACCACCCACACCGGCGCCGACCGCCGTGGCGCCGATCGACGACGCGTCGGCGAAGCGGCCGCAAGCAAAGGCGGTGCTTATTCCGCCGTCGCTCGAGCCGGCAAGGATGGGGTTGACGGTCACGCAGACCGCGGCGCTCGCCGAGGTCGGGGCGAAGGCGACGCCCATCGCGACGGCGGCGGAGCCGCCCATCAGCGCGCGCCGAAGTGCGATGGAACCATTTTTGGGCTTGATGAGTTTCTGAGACAGTTTGGTCATGATCAGTTTCCCATTCCTTGGACTGCGAAGAGCACCAACCCGCAAATTTGCCGAGCTGCGGGAGAAGTGGTCCCGATGAATAAAGTTTAGACGCCCATGCACAGTCAACGAAGAACGCCTGGTTTGGCGCTCGGTTTGGCCACATTTCCGGCGGCTGTGATAAAAAGGAGACAGTGCGGAGGACCGGGCGAAAAGCGCAACAAGTGCGCCGTCTAATCGCAAATCATTGAAGTGAACGCGGGAACGCGCGTCGCCTTGATATTGACTCCGTAAAGCTACGCACGTCGTCTTCTCAAGGGAGGCGTTGCTTCTTCAAATATCGTTAACAGACGACCTCTCAAATTCGAACATCGTTAACAAAGCGATTCTCGAAGAGGAGCCCGAGGCGAATCTCGCGACATTGCAAATTCGCCGGCCGAAGTGGAGAATGAAACTCCTTCAGGCTCCGGAAACTTGCTGATGACCACTCACTTCGGGACGGCCGTGCAGGCCGCGATTGCGCGCAACGCCGCCTCTTACGACGATCTTCCTTATGTTTCGCATCCCTTTCCGCAGACCCATCCGGCGCGAATCGGCGCCGTCGCGCGCATCTTCAAACTGGCGGCCCCGGACCTCTCTCGCGCGCGTGTTCTGGAGCTCGGATGCGCGGCCGGCGGCAATCTTATTCCCCTCGCCGCCCGTCACCCCGACGCCTATTTTCTCGGCGTCGACCTGTCGCAGCGGCAGATCGAGGAAGGTCAGCAGCGGGTCGCGGCGCTCGGTCTGTCCAACGTCAATCTGCGCCGCCAGAGCCTGACCGACCTCCGCTCCAAGGACGGCGGCTTCGACTACATTATATGTCATGGCGTCTACAGCTGGGTGCCCGAGCAGGTGCGCGACGCGATTATGCGAATCGCCCGCGAGAACCTTGCGCCGAACGGCGTCGCCTTCATCAGCTATAATGTGCTGCCGGGATGGCGCCTGCGCCAGACGCTGCGCGACGCGTTGGCGCTTCACGTCGGGCAGCAGGGGTCGCTGCGCGAGCGCGTCGCCCGCGCCCGCGAGATGCTGTCGTTCCTCGAACAGAACACGCCGGCGGAGACGACCTGGGGCGCGATTTTCCGCGCCGAGGCGGCTCATCTGAGGACGGCCGACGACTCCTATCTCGGCCATGAATTTCTCGAAGACTGTAACGAGCCTTGCAGTTTCTCCGAGTTTATGACCAGCGCAGGGGGACGCGGCCTCGCCTATCTCGGCGAGGCAGGCCTTTCCACCATGATGCCCGAGAACATGAATCCGGCCGCGGCGCCGCTGCTGCGCGCGCTTGCGGGCGACAATCAGGTCTCGCTCGAACAACACATGGACATTTTCACCGGCCGGACCTTCCGGCAGACGCTGCTCATGCACAAAGAGCGGGAAGCAAAATGCGTTCGCAAGATTATGCCGGACGCGCTCGAGGGGCTGCATTTCGTCGCGCGGCCCGAATTCGGCTTTTTGCGCGAGGAGGACGAAAAGGCGATTTTCGCCGATGGCTCGGGGGCGTGGTTTTCCACACCGGACCCTGATGTGCGGAAGGCCATGGAAGTGCTTGTCGCGCGCCTGCCGGATTCGAGTTCGGTCGACGAGCTCGTCGCGGCGATGGAGCTGCGCGGCGCTTCTGTCGACGAGGCGATGCGCTCCAAGATCGCCGACGCGCTGCTGCGCCTGGTTTTTGTCGGACTTGCAACCGCCTCGACTGAGCCCTTCCGGATGGCGCGCGCCCTCTCGGCGAAGCCGGTCGCCTGCCCAATGCTGAGGGGCGACGCCGCTGCAGGCGTCCTGCACTCGGCCAATCTGCGCCACGAGCCGATTCGGCTCGACATCGTCGCGCAAGTGGTGACGCCGCTACTCGACGGAAGCAATGACCGCGAGGCGCTGATCGCCGCGACGATCGCCGCGGCGGACGCCGGCCGCGTCACCTTCCAGCGCGCCGGCCAGACAGTGGTCGAGCCGGCGGAGATCGCCGTCTGCGCCGCCGAGCACGTCGACCGCGTGCTTGGTCACCTTCAAGGCAACGCCTGTCTCGTCGCTTGAGATCGGCCTCGAAAGACGAGGGCGAGAGGGCACTCGGCGATGTCGCCGCGCGACTTATTGGAAGGGGCTTTTTCCCCGCCCTCAGTCGCGAGCGATAAAAATTCTCCGCGCGGCCTGTCGATGCGCCCCGCGCACGAAGCGGGAGGGCTGTCAGAAGACTCCCGCATTCAAGGCGACGACATGGCTGAATTCGCTAAGAGACATGGCGATGTTGAGCGCCTCGGCGGCCAATGCAATGGCGACGATTCCGAAAATTCCTGTCGCGATCACCGGTTTCATGGGATTCTCCTCTCTGCGATGATCAAAACTTAAGGAGAGGCGCGCTTTGGCGCTGTGCGCCGACGCACAGGCTCATGCGCCCTTCCGCGGAGAGGGAATAGTTTCGATAACCCGCGCAATATGCGGAGGCGCGCGCCGGTTTCGGGAAAGCGCGCCGAGAACGAAGTAGGCCGCTCCAGCGCGATAAAACCACCCAGTCATCGCCCTTGCGCATTCCGTCGAATTCGTCACCGAGACGCCGACGCTTCGCGCGGCGCTTGTCGCGGACCCGCGCTGTGCCAACTGTAGGCTTGGATTAGGCCTTAGCCGCGCCGCCGAAAGGCGAAGCGCGATGACGGAAGCGGAGCGGTAGATGGGCTCGGTCTTTCGACCCGCCGCCAATTTCTGGGCTTCGCTCACGCTCCTCATGCTGGCGCTCGCCGCCGTCGCGTTTTCGCTTGTGGTTTGGCTTTGGCCGCAAAGCGATTATGCGCGGCGCGTGAACTCGGCCCCGGCGCAGCCCGTTCCCTTCAGCCACCAGCATCATGTGAGCGGATTGGGAATCGATTGTCGCTACTGCCACGCCTCCGTCGAAGTTTCTTCCAATGCGGGCATGCCGCCCACCTACGCTTGCATGACCTGCCATTCGCAGATCTGGACCGACGCCGCCCTGCTCGAGCCGGCGCGCAACAGCCTGCAGGACGATCGGCCTCTGGTCTGGCGCCGCGTCACCGACGTTCCCGACTACGTCTACTTCGATCACAGCATTCACATCGCCAAAGGAGTAGGCTGTTCGAACTGTCACGGCGACGTGGCCAGCATGGCGCTGACCTACAAGGCCATGTCGCTCACCATGCAATTTTGTCTCGATTGCCACCGCAATCCCGGCCCGCGCCTGCGGCCAAAAGACAAGATTTACGACACCAGCTGGACACGCGACGCGACGACCCCGGCGCCGGAACTCCTGCTCGCCGAATACGGCGTCCCGCAGAGAAACCTGACGGACTGCTCGATATGCCACAGGTGAAGGCGCAATGGCGCAGTCTGGAGGAATTGGCGCAGGATTCGCAATTTTTGTTGCGCGTCGAGCAGGAATTTCCAGGACTCGCCGCCGCGCTTGCGGCGCCGCGCGATCGTCGTCAGGCGCTAAGTCTGATGGCCGCGGCGCTGGCGCTCGCAGGCGCAGGCCTCGGCGGGTGCGACGGCGCGCCGGAAGGACATCTTATCCCTGCCGTCCGACCGCCGCCCGGCATCGTCCCAGGCATGCCCGATTACTACAGCAGCGCGCATGTCGAAGGCGGCTACGCCGAAGGAACCGTCGTCAAGCACTTCATGGGACGGCCGATCAAGGTCGAAGGCAATCCTTTTCAGCCCGCGAGCCTTGGGGCGACGAGCCCCATGGCGCAGGCCGAACTGCTGAATTTTTACGACCCTTCGCGATCCTGGGGGGTAACGCGCGCCAAACTGCCGCGAAGCCGGTCCGCGCTGGAACAGGCGCTCGCCGAGCAACGCGCCCGACTGGCGTCGACCCGCGGCGCGGGCTTCGTCATTTTAACGGGCGCTTCGACGTCGCCGACGCTTGCCGCGCAGCTTGATGCGCTTCGCAAGACCTATCCGCAGATTGGCTGGCTGCATTGGGAACCGATCGGACGCGAGAACGTCAGAAAGGGCGTCCTGCTGGCGTACGGCGCGCGCCTCGAAATGAAGCCGCAAATTCAAAACGCCGACGTCATTCTCGCCATCGACAGCGATCTCTTGAGCGCCGCGCCCGGTCATTTGTTCTTCGCGCGCGAATTCGCGGCCCGGCGTAATCCGACGCGCGCGAAAATGAATCGCCTTTACGCGATCGAAGCAGCGCCGTCGCTCACCGGCGCCGTCGCCGATGAGCGCTTCATCGCGGGGCCGCGAGAAATCCACCGGGTTCTGCAGGCTCTCGCCTCGGCGCTGCTCGGGGCGCCGCCGGCGGAAGCTCCGCCGTGGCTCGGCGGGATCGTATCGGATCTCAAATCCAATCGCGGTCGTTCATTCATTCACCTCGGACCCGATCATCCGCCGGAAGCGCATGCGCTCGTCTTTGCGATGAACGAGGCGCTCGGCGGTCGCGGCGCCGTCTATGCGCTTGTCGACGATCCTGCGCATGTCTCGTCCGACGATGCGCTCTCGCTCGCCGCCCTGGTCGCCGACATGCGCGCCGGTCGCGTCAGCTCGCTTCTAATCATCGACAGCAATCCCGCCTACGCCGCGCCCGGCGTCCTCGATTTCGCGGAAGCGCTCGCGCAGCTGGAATTCAGCCTCTGTCTGAGCCCAACGCCAAACGAAACGACCGAAGCGTCGCTCTGGGCGGTTCCGATGATTCATCCTTGGGAGGGCTGGAGCGACGCGCGCGCCTTCGACGGAACGGCAAGCGTGATGCAGCCGCAGGCCCTTCCCTTATACAAGGGCGTCGAACCGCATGAATTGGTGGGTTTGCTGCTGCGGCCCGATCCGCCGAAGTCGCTCGATCTGGTGCGACAGACCTGGAAGGACAAACTCGGCGCGGCGGACGCCTGGACCGACGCTCTTGCCAAGGGCGTCATTCCCAACAGCGCCAGCTCAGTCAGCAATCGTGCGCTGTCCAACGCCGCAGCGCGCGTACAATTGCCCGAGCCGCCGAAGGCGGGGGTCGTCTTGTTGTTTCGCCCCGACCCTTATCTTGTCGACGGGCGCTATGCCGACAACGCCTGGCTCCAGGAGTTGCCGCGACCGCTGACGAGAATCAGCTGGGGCAATCCGCTCCAGATCTCGCCGCGGCGCGCCAGCGAGATGTCGCTTGAGAGCGGCGATGTCGTGCGCATCGCCATCGACGGCTTGCATATGACAACCCCGATCGTCGTCGCGCCGGGTCAGTCGGACGATTGCGTCGTCGCGCTTCTGGGCTTCGGCAGGCGTCACGCAGGCCCCGTCGGGCAGAATGTCGGCGTCGATTTCTTCAAGCTGACGGGGCGTTCCTGCGGCGCGCCGGACATTCAGAAAACCGGTGCCAAGGAAGAGTTGGCAAGCGCCCAGCATCGCGCAACCATGTCCGATGGGTGGGGCGTCTATGCGCGCAACGGCACGATTGCGCAATTCCTCAACGATCCCAATTTCGCTCGACGAAACGAAGAACCGCAGCCGACCTTCTATGAATGGAAGCCGGAAGGTCCGGCGGCCTGGGGCATGAGCATCGATCTCAACGCCTGTATCGGCTGCGGCGCCTGCGTCGTCGCCTGTCAGGCGGAAAACAATATTCCGGTCGTCGGCAAGGCCGAGGTTCTGCGCGAGCGCGAGATGCACTGGCTGCGCATCGATCGCTATTACGAGGGTCCGCCGGAGTCGCCGAAAACGAATTTCCAGCCCGTTCTCTGCATGCATTGCGAGGAAGCGCCGTGCGAGACCGTCTGCCCGGTCGGCGCGACGATGCATGACGCCGAAGGGCTCAACGTAATGGTCTACAATCGCTGTATCGGCACGCGCTTCTGCTCCAACAATTGCCCTTATAAGGTTCGGCGTTTCAACTATTTCGATTTCGCGGGCGAAGAGCGCCGCGCAATCGAGTCGCGCAATCCCGAGGTCACCGTGCGTGCGCGCGGCGTCATGGAGAAATGCACCTTCTGTCTGCAGCGCATCGCCGCCGCGCGCATCGTCGCCGACCGCGACGGAGAAAAAGCGTCAGCGGTGACGACCGCTTGCGAGGCCGCCTGTCCGACTCGGGCCTTCACCTTCGGCGATCTCGCGGCCAAGGCGAGCGAGGTCGCGGCGCGCCGCGCCGGGCCGCTGTCCTATACGTTGCTCGCCGATCAGAACACCAAACCGCGCGTCACCTATGAAGCGCGCGTCTTCAACGTCGATGAAGCGAAAGAGCCGCAGCAGTGACGTTGCTCCGGACCGGCTCGGCGATTGGCGCCTCGGCGCAGGACCTCAAGCCGCGCGCCAACGACCCGATCGTCGCCCCGGTGCAGACCATATCGTCGATGACCTCGAAAATATGCGCGCCGCCTCTTCGGCAGCAATGGCCGTTATGGTGGAAACTCAGTCTGGCGGCGGCGCTGTTCCTTGTCCTTATCCTCGCCGTCGCCATTGGCTGGCTGTTTTACGCCGGCGTCGGCGTCTGGGGGATCGACTGGCCCGTCGTCTGGGGCTTCGCGCTCATCAATTACGTGTGGTGGATCGCCATCGCTTCGGGCGGCACCTTTATTTCAGCGCTGTTCTACCTCGCCGAGGCCGAATGGCGCAGCGCGCTCAACAGAATTGCCGAGACGATCACGATTTTCGCCGCCGCCTGCGCCGCGATCTATCCGATTTTGCACCTTGGCCGTCCTTGGCTCTTCTATTGGCTGTTCCCTTATCCCAACGTCATGGGAGTCTGGCCGCAATTCCGCAGTCCGCTGCTTTGGGATTTCGCGGCGATCCTCACTTATGTCATCTCCTCAATCCTCTTCTGGTATTTCGGCCTCGTTCCCGATCTCGCAACGATGCGCGACAAGGCCGACGCGCCGCATAAGCGTCGCTTCTACGGCGTGCTCGCTTTGGGCTTTCGTGGCTCGGACGACGCCTGGCGCTACTATCGCGTCGGCTATGGTCTCCTGGCCGCGGTCATGGCGCCGCTCGTCATTTCCGTGCACAGCATCGTCGGCCTCGACTTCGCCGGCGCGGCGACGCTCGGATGGCATTCGACGGAATTCCCGCCCTTTTTCGTTTTCGGCGCGTTGCTGTCGGGCTTCGCGATGGTGATGCTGGTCGCCGTCCCCATGCGCCGGTTGCTCGGGCTCGAGGATTTCATCACCGGCCGCCATTTCGACATTCTCGGCAAGCTGCTGCTGACGAGCAGTCTCTGCGTGGCCTACGCCTGTCTCATGGAAGCGTTTACCACCTTCTATGGGCCCGACGCGGCCGGGAAGCGCCTCTTCATCGATAAGGTCACGGGCGAGCTGGCGCCAATCTACTGGGCGACGATTGTCTTCAATGTCCTGGCGCCGCAATCGATGTGGCGCCAGAGCGTTCGACTGAACGAAACGCTCGTCGTTCTCGTCAGCCTCTTGGTGATCGCCGGCATGTGGTGCGAGCGCTACGTCATCGTCGTGATGAGCCTGCGGCGCACGCATCTGCCCTCCGCCTGGGGCGACTACACGCCAACGATTTGGGATTGGCTGACGCTCTTCGGCACGGTCGGTCTGTTCATCGCCGGTTTTCTTATCGCCATTCGGCTGCTGCCGGCGGTTTCGATGTACGAGATGCGTGAAATCATTCTTCGCCGCGCGAGGCGAAATCGATGAACGCCGCGGCCGAAGCGCCAATCGCGCCGAATGGACTGGCGGCAACCTTCACGTCGGAAGACGCCGCGCTGGCGGCGCTCGCCAAACTGAGCGCGTCCGATGTCGGCGACGCGCGGCTTTTCAGTCCTCTCCCGCCCCCCGAGCCGCCGAAGCGAACGCGCCTGCCCGCCTTTGCGCTCGTCATCGGTCTGCTCGGCGCCGCCGCCGTCTTCGGCCTGCAGAGCTTCGCAAATATTGTCAGCTATCCGCTGAATATCGGCGGACGGCCGCCGTTTTCCTGGCCGTCGTTCATCCCCATCGCTTTCGAGGCGGGCATCTTATCGGTCGTTCTCGCCACGGTCGCCGGCGCCGGCGCGCGCTGCGGCTTTCTGCGCTATTACGATTCCGCCGACGAAATCCGTGCGCTCCGGGACGCAATGATCGACCGATGGGTCATTGTCGTACGCGCTCTCGATTCGGATGCGTTGGCGCGGTCGCGCGAAATCCTGCAACGCTGCGGCGCATGCGGAATCGAAGAGGCCGAACTTTGACCCGCGCCCCCGCCATCATTTTCCTTTGCGCTGTGACCGCCTGCAGCGACATGAGCGAACAGCAGAAGCAGAGAAGCTATTCGCCGCTCGTCGGTCCCGCGCAGACGCCGCCGGGCGCCGTAACTTTCCTCTACAGCGAACCGACGCCGCCGCCGCTGACGCTCGCGCTCATCGAACGCGGACAGCAGCGCTTTCGAATTTTTTGCACGCCCTGTCACTCCGAACTCGGCAACGGCCAAGGCATGATCGTGCAGCGCGGCTTTCCGGAGCCGCCTTCCTATACCAGCGCGCGATTGCTCAAAGCGCCGACGCGTCATTTTGTCGATGTGATCGCGCAAGGCCATGGCGCCATGTATTCCTACGCCGCGCGCGTGCCGCCGGCCGATCGATGGGCGATCACCGCCTATATCCGGGCCTTGCAAAAAAGCCAGAACGCATCGGCGGAAGATCTCGCCGCTGCGCAAGCGGAAGTCGCGCCATGATCCTTATGTTTGCAGTTTTGGCGGGCGCGATCGGATATGGCGGAGTCGCCCTTGGCTGGGCGTTGGCGCCGAAACTCTTTGGCTTTGGCTGGCTTGCCGCGCTGAGCGTCTGGATCGCCTGGCCGCTCGGCGCCATGGCCTTGATGCTGATTCACGCCCTTACAGGCGGCCGTTGGGGAAAAGCCGCTCATCACGCGCTCGCTGCGGGGGTGCGCAGCGTGTTTCTTATCCCCCTGTTCGTCATTCCCTACGCGTTGACCGCGCACCGCTTGTATCCTTGGCTCCAGGCCGGCGCGGCGCAAGTCGACAATGCGCTCTATCTTAACGGCCCCGCATTCGTTCTGCGCGGCGTGATCTATCTGCTGATCTGGCTCGTTCTGGCCGTGCTCGTCACGCGCGCCGCCGAAAACGCCAACGAGCTTGCCCGTCTTGCGCCGCCTGCGCTCATTCTTCTTGCGCTGACGACGACATTTGCAGCCATCGACGCCATCATGTCGCTCGAGCCGACTTTCGCGTCCAGCATATTTGGTCTCGTCCAGATCAGCGAGATCGGCGCGCTGTCCCTCTCCATCGCGGCGCTGGCGCTGCTCTTCTCGTCGGCGCCAGACCCCGAGGCCTTGCGTCAACTTGCGCGCCTGCTGCTCGCCTTCGTCATTCTGTGGAGCTATCTCGCCTTCATGCAGCTGCTGATCGTCTGGCAGTCCGACCTTCCGCACGAGGCAGCCTGGTATCTTCCGCGCTGGCGTCAGGGATGGCGAGTCATCGGCGGACTTATCGTCCTCACGCATTTCGTTGCGCCTTTTTTCACGCTGCTTTCCTCCGCGGCCCAACGTTCGCGACGTGCCGTTGGATTTGCCGCGGCGTCGATCATTGCAGGTGGAATTCTTGATCAATTCTGGCTGGTCGCGCCATTTGCCGGCGCTAATTCAGGGATGATCGCACTGCTTACGCTTTCAGCCTTGGTGGCCATGGCTTGCACGAGTTTGCTCGTCGCGCGCGGGAGAAAGCAAATTTCGAATTGGATTGAGGCGTGAGCGCAATGCAAGAAAAAGACCTTGCTCCAGCTTCGGACGAAGCCAGCGACATCAGCGGCCGATTCATCGGCATCGGCTTCGCATCAACGATTCTCGCCGTCATTTTTCTTTCCTTTCTCACATGGGCGCTCTTTCCCGGCGCCCTGATCGACCGGACGATCCATCTGCCGCTCCCGCCGTACCCCGAGCCGCGGCTCCAGACAGACCCGGCGGAGGATATGGCGGACTTCCACCGGCGCGAATTGGCCCGCTTGAACAGCGCCGGCTGGATCGATCAGGGGGAGGGCGCGGCGCATATTCCGATCGCGACCGCGATGCGAATGATCGCAAAAGAAGGAATTGCAGACTGGCCGCGCGCTCCGCCCGCGCCGCCGCTCCCATCTCGGCCGCTAAAGGAGAATGCGGATGAAGCTGCTTCTTACGCTGATGGCATTGCTGCTTCTCGACAGCTTTCCGGCCCATGCGCAACGGACGCCCGACTTAGCGGGGATTGCATACGAGCAGAAGCAAGGCGCGCGCCTTCCGTCAAAAAGCGCATTCATCGACGCCGATGGTGGAGACGTTGGCATTGGTGAGTTGCTTAATCATGCGCCGCTCCTTCTCGTGCTCGGCTATTTTCACTGCGAAAAGCTCTGCGGAGCGACCCGGCTGACCTTATTGCGCGCCGCGCAAAAAGCGGGACTGTCGGCGGGCGCAGACTATCTGTTCGTCGCGGTCAGCATCGATGCTACTGAAAACGCCGACGCCGCGCGACATGCGCGTGACGCCGACTTTGCCGCGGTGGCGCCCAACGGGACGGCCGAGGGATTTTATTACCTTACCGGAAAGCCGGACGACATTCGCGCGCTCGCGGAGGCTGTCGGTTATCGCTATCGCGAGGGCGCGCAGCCCCAGACATTCATTCACCCGATCGGCGCGGTTGTGGTGACGCCGAGCGGAGTCGTTTCCGGCTACCTCTCCGCCATCGGGTCGGCCCCTGGCGAACTAAGCAAGGCGGTTCAGGTCGCTGCAGCCGGGGACGTCACGGCGCGCGCCTCGCCCGCGCTTCTGCTTTGCTTCGATTTCGACTCGACGACGGGCCAATACACATTCGCGATCATCAAATTAATTCGCCTCGGCGCCGTCGTTATGGCGCTTGTGCTTGCGACAATGATTTATCGCGAGTTCCGAAAGGGCGCTCGCGCATGAACGGTTATTTGCCAAGCGCAACGGTTGAGGGGCGTGAAGTCGACTTCCTGATCCTCGCGCTGGTACTGGTGTCATGCGCCGTTCTCGCCCTCGTCTTTGGGCTCATCCTTCTCTACGTCGTTCGATATCGGGCCGACAGCGGCGTTTATCGCGGCGCGCCGGGGCGAAAGACCTGGCGTTTCGAGATCAGCTGGACCGCGGCGACGTTGGCGGTCTTTTTCGTATTGTTTATCTGGGGCGGCGATCTTTACGTGCGCCTTTTCCAGCCGCCTGCGGACGCCTTGCAGATCTATGTCATCGGCAAGCAATGGATGTGGAAGGTCGAACATCAGGGCGGTCAGCGGGAGATCAACGCGCTACACGTTCCGATCAACCGCCCGATTCAACTTGTGATGACGTCGGAAGACGTCATTCATGATTTTTCCATTCCGGCCTTTCGCATCAAGCACGACGTACTTCCTGGACGCTATGAGTCTCTTTGGTTTCAGGTCGAAACGCCAGGAACCTATGAACTCTTCTGCACCCAGCTCTGCGGGGTCGGCCATTATTCGATGAGCGGCGAAGTCGTCGCGATGTCGCAGCCCGAATTCGAAACCTGGCTCGCGGGCGGCGCCGCGCCTGGCCAGCGCGAAGATATGGCGGCCGCCGGCAAGGCGCTCTTTACGGCGCATGGATGCAGCGGCTGTCACGGCGAAGGTGGCGTCGGCGGATCGCCCGCGACGACGGGCGTCAGCGCGCCCGCCTTGGCGGGGCTGTTGGGCCGTTCGGTCAAGCTGCAAACCGGCGCGACCGTAACGGCTGATGAAAAATTCATCCGCGACTGTCTTCTGACGCCCGACAAAATGCCGATCGCCGGCTATCCGCAGATCATGCCATCCTTTTCAGGCCAGATCAGCGAGGAGAACGTGCTGCGGCTCATCGCCTACATCAAGTCGCTTAAGTCCGGGAGCCGGACATGAACCCTTCGGCGGCTCCGGCCTCTTATCTGGACGACGGCCATACATTGCGCAGCTGGCTGTTCACCACCGATCACAAGCGCATCGCAATTCTCTACATCGGAGCCATAACCTTCTTTTTCTTCGTCGGCGGATTTGCGGCCTTTCTCATCCGCTACAACCTGCTCTCTCCGAAGGGACTGATCGGGTCGGCGGAGACCTATAATCGGCTCTTTTCGATGCATGGCATATTGATGGTCTGGTTCTTCCTTGTTCCAGCCGTGCCGGTGACGCTGGGCAATTTCCTGGCGCCGCTGATGCTCGGCGCGCGCGACCTTGCCTTTCCACGGCTCAATCTGCTGAGCTGGTATCTGTTCATGGTCGCGGGCGTCGTCGCGCTCTATGCGGTCGTGGGCGGAGGCGTCGACACCGGCTGGACATTTTATACGCCGCTGACGTCGTTCTACTCCAAGGGACATGTGATTGCGGCGGTCGTCGCCATCTTTATCGCTGGGTTTTCGTCGATCGCAACCGGACTCAATTTCATCGTCACCATACACAAGCTCCGGGCGCCGGGCATGACCTGGTACAGGATGCCGGTTTTCTTGTGGTCGCTTTACGCAACCAGCGTCATTCTCGTCCTCGCGACGCCCGTGCTCGCGATGACCCTGCTGCTGCTCGCATTCGAACGCATCTTCGGGATCGGCGTGTTCGATCCGAAGATCGGCGGCGATCCGCTGCTGTTTCAGCATCTCTTCTGGTTCTATTCGCATCCTGCCGTCTATGTGATGATCCTTCCCGGCTTCGGCGTCATCAGCGAAATCATTCCCGCGTTCTCTCGCAAGGAGCTGTTCGGTTATAAATTCGTCGTCTGGGCGAGCATCGCGATCGCCGTCATCGGCTTTCTCGTCTGGGGCCATCACATGTTTGTGGCGGGAACGTCGCTCTTTTCGGCGCTCGTCTTTTCATTGCTCAGCTATATGGTTGCGGTGCCATCGGCGATCAAAGTCTTCAATTGGATCGGCACGATGCATAAGGGCTACATCCATTTCGACGCGCCGATGCTTTACGCCATCGGCTTCATCGGGCTGTTTACGACAGGCGGTCTGACGGGCCTCTTCCTCGCGGCGCTCGCCGCCGATGTCCATCTCACGCAAACTTATTTCGTCGTGGCGCATTTCCATTATGTGATGGTGGGCGGCATGGTTTCGGCCTATTTCGCCGGCATTCATTTCTGGTGGCCGAAAATGACCGGGCGTCTTTATCCTGAGATGTGGGGCCGCGCCGGCGCAATCATCATATTCGTCGGGTTCAACCTCACCTTCTTTCCGCAGTTCCTGCTTGGCTATCTCGGCATGCCGAGGCGCTATTTTGCGTATCCGCAACATTTCGAAGCGCTGAACCTGCTGTCTTCCGCAGGCGCTTTGACGCTTGCGGTCGGCTATATTTTGCCGCTCGGCTATCTCACCTGGTCGCTGTTCTATGGCGAACGCGCGTCGGCCAATCCTTGGGGAGCGACCGGCCTCGAATGGACGACGCCTTCTCCTCCGCCAACGGAAAATTTCGCCGTAACGCCGATCGTAACGGAAGAGCCTTACCAGTACAGGCAGGCGGAGACCGTCAACCATGAGTGACGCCGAGGCTCATGAATTCCAATTCGGAAGCGCCGAACGTCAGCATGAAGCGGCGATTTCCGGGATGTGGCTTTTTCTCGCGACCGAGGCGCTGTTCTTTGGTCCGATCTTCCTTTCGTGGATCTATGCGCGTCATGCCGATCCGAGCGCATTCGACGCCGGCAGTCGACACACGGCGCTGATGATCGGTTTGACCAACACCGGGCTACTGCTCGCGAGCAGTTTCACTTATAGCGTCGGGCTGGCCTGTATCGCATTCGGAAGCCGTCGCGGCATGGTCATATGGCTGGCGATCGCTTGGGCGCTCGGCGCCGCTTTCATCGGTCTCAAATTTGGAGTCGAATGGCGAATGGACCTTAAGGAAGGTCTGTTTCCCGGCCCAAATTTCGCAATTCATGGGCCGGCCAGAAGCGGCGCTCAACTGTTCTTCGCCTTTTACTTTTTCGGCACGGCCCTTCATGGCCTGCATCTTGTCGTCGGACTTGGGCTGGTTGCCTGGATCATCTTCCAAGCCGAACGGTTTACCGCCGAGCGCCATAGTCCGGTCCGTGTCGTGGGGCTCTACTGGACCTTTATCGATATCATTTGGCTCGTCCTGTTTCCGCTCATCTATCTCATAGGACGCGCGTCATGACGGCGGTCATTGTTCGTCTTGTCGCGGTCGCGTCGCTGATGTTTGCGCTTCTCGCCGCAGAACTCGCGGCGACGTTCGCCTTTCCGGGTTGGGGACGCGGCGGCGTCGCGATCGTCGCGGCGACGATGGTGGGCGTCGCCGCGGTCGGATTCATGGACCTCGGTCAAGAGGGCGCGACCGTCTGGCTGTTCGCCGCCGCTGCGGCGCTTTGGCTCATCATCCTTCTGGGCCTCGGCAGCCTCGACCCGCTGACGCGCACGCTTTATCTCACGATCAACATAACGCCTTAGGATCAGCTTAGGCCCGCTCAAAGACACGCCCTCGCCGATCGGTTTCGGATGTCGCAGGCAACGGGGCCAACGACGTAGCGGTCAGTCGCCACGCGCTTTATTTGGTTGCTTCGCTTCGAGCCCAATGAGCGGCTCACATTGCGCTGCAATGCCCAAGCGCTCTCGAGCTTGGCGAACAGGCTACGGCAGAGGTCCCGCGCCGTGCGAAACCTTAAATGTGAGCGCGCGCGCAAGTCGACATGGAACATCTGCGCGAGCGAAGGGTTAATCGGACGTGAAAGTCAGGCCCGGGCTCGCTTTCCAAGGCGTACGCCGCGATTGCGGCCGTTTCCTGATAAGGAGGAATCCATGAACTGGGATACGATCGAAGGAAACTGGAAAAAATTCAAGGGCAATGTGAGGGAGCAGTGGGGCAAGCTCACCGATGATGACATTGCCCGCATCAATGGCAACCGCGAGCAGCTCGAAGGCGTGATCCAGGAGCGTTACGGCTTGGCGAAGGACAAGGCCAAAGAGCAGATCGACGACTGGATGTCGCGCCACTAGCGCCGACGCTTCATTGCCTACGCCGGCGAGTCAAACTCGCCGGCATTCTTTTTTTAAGTTTGCGTATTCTTTCTTGAAATTTGCAGATGAGCGCGCGCATTCTTTCCGACTTTGAAGAACCGGAACATTTGCGTCGCATAATCGTTGATCGTTGTCCGCACGCAAGACGAAGGCTCGTCCATGAAGAAAGTCGTTCGCCCGTTCATCATCGAATATCGCGCGAAGCGCGGCAGGTCACGATTGGTCCGAGGCGGCGAGTCGTTTCGATTTGCCGACCAATCTCCTGAACGCACCTTCTCGGGCAAAGACGCACGCGAAGGACCTTCCAACTGGCGGTCTCTCTTCAAAGAGGTCGAACGCGCGTCATGACAATCGCGTCACCGGGAACCGGCTCGCAGGAGGGCAAGAAGGCGCTGCTTCGACGCTCGTTGCGCGAAGCGCTCGAAAAGCGCTTCTCCCTTCTCTATCTCGACCTGATCTTGAAGCCGGCGCCGGAGGATCTCAAAGACCTGCTCGCAAAATTGGATGGCGCCGATCGTTACGGCAAGACGCGCTGAGTTGCGTTGCGCTTATCTCACTTCGCCACTCCGCTCAGCTTCTCCAAGAGAACGAGCATAACTTCGGGCAGCGGTTCAGAAGCGATATCGGAAAACTGCCGTCTAAGCTGTTCGCCAAGCGACTTAACGCTTCGCTCGAGATCGAGCCCGTCGCCCTGCACCTGAAGTCCTCTCATTGCCGCCTCTGTACACGTTGCTCGCTTTTCATGTGGCGACATGGCGCCCTCCACATGGCCTATTGAAGCTGTGATTCGAACATCGGTTCCGACAATCCTCTAAATTTTTTAACAAACAGAAAAGCTTGGCGGCAAAAGCCGCTGTGGAGAACTGGCGACCGCCGGTCAAGTTTGCGGTTCGATGCGCTGCGCTTCTTCGTAAACATTTGCTCGAGCCCTTTGCCTCAGGATAGAACGAGCTGCACGCTTATTTTCCGCCGGCGCGAAATTGCACCGGCACCTCGAATGTCAGCACTTCGTCGGCAAGCGCCGGAGGGGGCGGCGGCACGGGATCGGCGCGCTTCATCATTGCAAGCGCCGCATCGTCAAAAGCCGGATGTCCGGCCGAACGCTTGATGCTGTAGCTGACGACATGGCCGTGCCTGTCGAGCGTGAATGAGACGCTCGCTTCCGCCGACCGACGGCCGCCGCTGGTCGGATAGCGCTTGTGGCGGTTGAGATGCGAGAGCAGAGCCTTCTGCCAAGTCAGCCTGATGGCGTTCGCTCTAACGTCGGCGCCCTGCACCGGCGATACCGGTCTGTCGGAGACCTGCTCTACGTCTGATTTAGGCGGCGCCGTCGCTTCCGAGGCCGCCGATTCAGCCGAAACAACCGGTTGCGCCTGAACCTTCTTTTCCTCTTCGACCGGCTTGTCCAGGGTGGTGGTGTGCGTGAGTTCGGCGTCTTCGGCTTCGGTCCGGGCGATCCGCTCTTCCTTCACCTCCTTGGCTTCAGAGGCGGCCGCAGAGGGCGCCGCTGCGGCCGCTTCGTCGGCGACCGAGCCGGGCGGCAGATCCGCAGCCTCGGCGTCGCGAGGCGCTGCCGGCTCGAGAGATATTTCGATCGCCGGCGCGCCGGACGCCTCCTCGTCATCGCCCTGCAAGGTTGCAAAAGCGGCGACGGCGCCTGCGACGTGCAGAAGCAGGGCGAACGCCACAGCGAGGCCCCAAAGCCTGCCGTTCGATTGCGGATTTTGAAGAGCGGCGGCGGCGCTCATTGCGCGCTAGGCGCCTTGCCGCCGGCGTCCAGCGCGACGAGGGCCACGCGCAAATAGCCGCCAGCGCGCAGACTCTCCAACACCGCCATCATCTCGCCATAGGGCACGCTGGCGTCCGCTCGCAGAAAGATGCGTTTCGCTTTGTCGCCGAGATGCGCGTCGAGCGCCGAAACAAGATCCTTTCGCTTGACTGGCGTCTCGCCCAGGGCGAGCGCAAGATCGCTCTGAATCGTCACATAGACCGGCTTATCAGGCTTTTCATGAGGCGCAGCGTTCGACGCCGGCAGATCGACGGGGAGATCGACTGTGGCGAGCGGCGCCGCCACCATGAAGATGATGAGCAGCACGAGCATCACGTCGATGAACGGCGTGACATTGATCTCGTGGGTTTCTTCAAGGTCGCTTTTGAGATGAACGGCCATGACCTACTCCGCCGCGTGAATCTTGCTGGTCGTATCGGCGGCATGTCCGGCGCGATCGAGATCGCGCGACACGATACGGAGCAATTCGCCGGAAAGATTGGAGACCAGTTCAAGATAGGCGGACGCCTGACGCGCAAGATGATTGTAGATCAGCACGGCGGGGATGGCGGCGAACAGACCGACTGCCGTCGCGAGCAGCGCTTCGGCGATGCCCGGCGCGACGACGGCCAAATTGGTCGTCTGGGCTTTGGAAATGCCGATGAAGCTGTTCATGATGCCCCAGACCGTGCCGAAAAGGCCGATGAACGGCGCCGTCGATCCGACCGAGGCAAGCAGTCCGGTGCCCCGTTTGATCGCGAGCGCCTGGGCGCGTTCGATCTCTCCGTAACAACTCGCGATGCGCTCCTTGACGCCGGGCGCCGCGATGATATCGGACGACAGTTTCATTTCCCGCGTCGCTTCAGAAAGAAGCGACTGGGTGAGACGGTCGCCGCCCCCAAGCGCCAGCCGCGCCTCGGCGAGTCCGCGCGCCTCGGAAAGGCGAGCGATCGCCGACAATACGCGATCGCGCGCACGTCTCAGTTCGATGGATTTGGCGATCAGGATCGTCCACGTCGCCACGGACGCCAACAAAAGACCGATCATCACGATCTTCACGACGATGTCGGCGTTGACGAACATCGTCCAGACAGAAAGATCGTGAGGCTTAGTGGCCGCAATCGCTGCGTCGAGCGCTGGCGAACCCGGTGCGGCCGAGACGCTCTGCGCAGCGAGAAGCGCAATGATCGAGATCACGAGATACTGTAAAAGACGTTTCATGCTTCAGCCCATGTTCGGATCAGATTGTGATAGACGCCCGACAATTTGACGCAGGCGGGATCGCCGGCGCCGAACCGAGCCGTCAGGGATTGAATGGCCTGGTCGAGATCGAATAGCAAAGCGCGCGCCACATTGTCGCGAATCATGCTCTGCAGCCAAAAAAATGAAGCGATGCGCTCGCCGCGCGTCACTCCTCGAACGAGATGAAGGCTCGTTGAGGGATAAAGCACGAGATCGCCCGCGGGAAGTTTCACTTCCTGCTGCCCGACCCGATCCTCGATCACAAGCTCGCCGCCGTCATACTCGTCCGCCTCCGAGAGGAACAGCGTGCAAGAAAGATCCGTGCGAATACGAATCGGCGTTCCGGGAATGCCCCGGATCGCATTGTCGACATGCAGTCCGAAGTTCTGACCGACGCCATAACGATTGAAGAGCGGCGGGAAAATCCTGTGAGGCAGCGACGCCGAGACGAACATCGATGACTGTGCAAGCGCCTCGAGCACATGTTCGCCAAGCTCGCGCGCGATTTCGCCGTTTTGCGGCAATTGAAGATTGTTCTTCACCAGAGAAGACTGCGAGCCGGCCGTTGCGCGGCCGTCTTCCCACGCCGCCTTGTCCATCGCCGCGCGAAAAAAAGCGACCTGCTGCTTGGAAAGAACCTCGGGTATGCAAATCAGCATGAGCGCTACGCTTCTCCCCAATAACGGATAAGGTTGTGGTAGACAGTCACAAGCTTGCGCAGATCCGGATCATCTGCGCCCACGCGCGGCGCGAGCTCCTGTATCGATTCGTCCAGATCGCAAACGAGGCTGCGCGCCTCGTCAGCGCGGATTATGCTTTGCAGCCACAAGAATGAGGCGAGACGTAGGCCGCTCGTCACGGGCGTCACCATGTGAAGGCTGCCGGCCGAATAAAGAATGAGATCGCCCGCCGGCGGCTTGAAGCGCCTTGATCCATAGATGTCTTCGACGATCAGTTCGCCGCCTTCATATTCGTCGGGGTCGGAAAGAAGCACAGTCGCGGCGAGATCGACGCGGATACGCGCACCGGTCATGGCGTCGCCGCGGATCGCATTGTCGACGTGCGGATCGAAATGATCGCCGACTCCGTAGCGGTTGAACAACGGCGGATATATGTGCAGCGGGACAGCCGTCGAAACAAAGGCGGGATTGGCGAGCAGCGACGAGAGCAGCCGCTTGCCGAGCGCGCGCGAGATTTCAGAGTCTGGCGGGAGTTGCTGATTGCGCTTCGCCTCGCCAGCGTTCGCTCCGGCCGTAGATGCGCCGTCCTCCCACGGCGCCTGCGCCATCGCCTCGCGGATAAGCTCGATCTCCTTTCGCTCGAGCGCGGCCTGTATGTGAGCAAGCATCGGTGCGACTCCTAGAACAGGACGCGCGTTTCAAGATAGACGGCGCGGCCGGGCGACATCTGCACGAAGGGCGTCGCCGTCTGGTAGAAGGCGTCGTAGATCGTGCGGTCGAACAGATTGTTGACCGAGAATTTCATGGTGATGTTAGGGCCGATCTTGGCCTCCGCAAAAAGATCGAAGCGCCAGTATGAAGGCAAAACCGTCGGCACGTTCAGGAAGGGATTGGCGGCGGTCGGCGCGGGCCAGCCGTATGCGTTGATTACCGGGGCGCCATTGGCCACGATATTGTTGCCGCCGTAGATCTTTGAGCGATAGATCGCCTGGCCGCCGAATTCGAGCGCATCCGGGGCGAGGCCAATAAGGTCGCCAAATTTATACTTCGACAGCAGGCTGAAGGACTCATGCGCGATATTGGCGAGTTGCAGTCCAATATTCGTTCGCGCATAGGAGCTGGTCACCCGCGAGTCCATCAGCACGAGGCCGCCGAGGACCATCCACTTTTCGGTGACATTGCCCGCAACCTCAAGGTCGACGCCCTGGACGTAATAGGACGCGTTGCCGGTGGTGACGCCGGAGTTCACTTCTCGGGCGCCGCTCACATCCGTCTTGAAGAAGGCGGCGGTCGCAAGCAGGTGCCTGTCGAACAGCTCCCATTTCAGACCGACCTCCGCCGCCTTGTTGAGTTGGGGCGGAAAGATTTGCGCCGCCGTGTTCAGGCCGCCGTAATTCGCCGCGCCGCCGTCAAGCTCGGCGCCGACGGGGTTCGCCGAGGTGGCGTAAGCGGCGTAGGCGCTGACGTTGGGCAGCGGCTTGAAGACGACGCCGGCGTTCCAGTTGAATAGACCGGAATGGTTCTGAGCGAAAGTCGACAGCGTCTCCGTGCGGCTCGTGATGTTGTAATCGTCAAAGCGCGCGCCGCCGTTCACGAGGACCACATCCTGATAATTCGCGGTCTCGATCAGATAGCCGGATTTCGTGTCGACGGCGATTCGCGTCGGATTGGGATTGCGATAGGGCGTGTTCAGGAACGGCCGATAGGTGCATGGCAGATAGAGGTTGCAGGTAATGGCGTTGCCGACGGAAGGCGTGCCGTTCAACTCCGACACCAGTCCCTGGTAATTGGTGCGCGTCACGCCTTCACGGGCGAATTCGACACCGGCGACCAGCGCATGCTTAACCGGTCCCGTTTCGACTTTGAGCGTCGCCTCGGTCTGGTTGTCGAGCGTGTTCACCACCTGATAGCGGCTTTGCGCGCCGATATTCACGGTGCCGGCAAAGAGGTTGGCGCTTTGCGTCAACGAGCCGATATAGTCCAGGACCGAACGGCTCTGTCGAAACCGGTTGTCGAAGACGAGGTTGTCATTGTAACGATAATGCGCCGTGAAGGTGCCGAAATTCTGCATCGCAACCTGGAAGTCGCGATTGACGAAACCATACCAATTGTAGCGGGGAATGACCCCTTCCGGGAACGGTCGATTCCAGATTCGATTGTACGGCACGCCAAAATCCGGAAAGCCGTTCTGATAGACATGTGTATATTCGCCGGTGAGGGTCAAATCCGGGAGGGGCTTGAACACCACCGAGCCGGCGACGCCGTCGCGATAATCGGTGATGAAGCTGCGTCCCGCAACATTCGAGTCATGATAGAGAGCGTTGACGCGCACCGCCAGGATCGGGGTGATCGCCTTGTTCACATCGAGCGTGATCCGTCGCATGTGGTCGGAAAAGCCGCCGATGCCTGTGAGATTGACGAAATCGCGATCGGTCGCCTGTTTCGTGACGATGTTGATCGCGCCACCGGCGGTGCCGCGTCCGGCGAATGTCGATCCCGGGCCGCGTAGAATCTCCACCTGCTCGGTATAGAAGTTCTCGCGAATGCTGACGCCTGGGTCGCGAATGCCGTCGACGAAAATGTCGTTGCGCACGTCGAAACCGCGAATGAAAAAACGGTCGCCGAAGGCGTTGCCGCCTTCGCCCGTGCCCAGCGTCACGCCCGCCGTGCTGCGGCCGATTTCGCGCAAGGTAAATGCGTTCTTGTCGTCGAGCACTTCCTTGGTCAGCACCGTAATCGTGCGCGGCGTGTTCAGCACGGGCTCGGTGAACTTCGTCGAAGACAGACGGTCGACCTTATACGGCGCGGCGGGATCTGCGTAAGGATTGGCGTTCGGCGCCGTGGCAAGGATCGGAAGGCCTCCGCTCCCCGCGCCTTGGCCAGCCGCGCTCGAAGCGCCTGGCGCGCCGCGGCGTTGACCCGCAGCCTGAGGATTGACGGCCGGATGATGCGCCGGATGCGGCTGAGCGACGGCGATGGGCTTGGGTTTCGCCGGCGCCATCGCGCGCGGCTTCTCCCGCGGCGCGTCGACTTTCACTGGCGGGAGAGCGGTCGAAGCGGATTGCGCGAGAGCAGAAGCGCTCACGCTGGAAGCCAGCGCCGCGGCGACGCTCAACGCCTTTACCGACGTCAGGTCTCCCGCTCGCGCCCGTGGGAGCGACTGGGTCAACATTCGTAGAGAAATTGGAGATTTCACGTCGCTCATTGGGAACCGCCAGGGAGGGTTGTGCGTTTTCTTCATCCGCTTTGCGGCGAAGTTTGACTGAAGCTAAATTTGGCGCTGAGCACGGTCAATCGAATATACCGCTGACTGGAAGCGTTTTAATCTGTATAGATTGAGACACATAAAGTAATTTTCTTGACGATTGTTGCCTTTCCGCCACAGATAGTTTGGAAGCGTTTTAATTCCAAACTGCACAAATCTTTGTCGTCGAGCTATATCAAATTATTGATTGCGCCGGCGAAGGTGGAACCGCCGCTTTCCGGCTCACGACATGTGTCAAAGCTTACAGTCGTGTTTGGAACATTACGGCAGGCCCGCCGCGCCCCCTCGTCGCGGCGCGCCCCTAGGGCCGCGGCACGCGGCTTGCACAGTGACGCAGACAGTCAACCGTCAAGCGAGGCCGCCATGCAGATCGGCGCAGAGATGACGAAAGTCGTCGAAGGCCGGCGAATCTTCGTCGTCGACGACAGTGAAATCTTTCGCGCCGCGATTCAGTTCGCACTCCATGACGAGTACGAAACGCATGAGCTGGAGAGCGCGACCGGCGCGCTCGCAAAGGCGGAGCGCATGAAGCCCGACCTGCTGGTGCTCGCCGAAGACGTGATACGGGCCAACGGCCTGGATCTCATCCAAGAATATTTGGCGCGCATCCCCGACGCCAAAATCCTGGTCATCATCGATCAGATTTCGAGCGGTTTCGACCGGGAATGCGTCGCTGCCGGCGTGCACGGCGTCTTGGCGAAGCCGTTGCGGATTGAACTCGTGCGCGACAAAGTCGATGCGCTGCTGAGCGCGAAAAAAAAGAGCGACACGAATCCGTTGAGCGTCTTGAACGTCCGCTAGATCACGCTGCATTTGGGCGGAATCGCCCGATTGTAGATCAATTGATCAATCTCACGGCTTGAAGCGCGCTTTGCGCAGGAAACCGGCATCCGCTTTTTCGCGAGTCGCGCGAGCGTCGGCGCAAACGCTAATCATTGCAGGGAGAACGCTATGGAGCCCGCCGTCATTCCGCCGATCGAGGACGCCGCCGAACGCGAAAAATTGGAGGCCGCGATTGATGACTGCGTGCGCCGCTTCTACGCCAGCGGCGCCAAAGACCCGCTGTTAGGCCCAGTCTTTGCGGCGATAGACGATCTCGACGGGCACATGGCGATCGTGGCGAATTTCTGGTCCAAAGCCCTGCTCAACACTGAGCGTTACCAGGGCCACCCCTTCGCCGCGCACATCAATCTACCGATCGAGCCCGTGCATTTTACGCGCTGGCTCGAACTCTTTAGCGAGACCGCTGCGGAGGCGTTGCCCGAGACCCAGGCCGAACAGGCGATCGCCAGAGCCGCGCACATGACCCAATGTTTTCAGGCCGGGCTATTTCCCTTCACCGGCGCCGACGGCAAGCCGTCGCGCGTTCCCGCCTAATGGGCTTCGTCACACTCTGCGCTAGTCGACCGCGATCATCACGTCCGACGACTTGATGACAGCTTGGACTTTCGAACCTTCGCGAAGCCCAAGTTCATCGACGGACTCATTGGTGATTGACGCTGTGACCGTCAAGCCGTTGACGTCTATCGTCACATGCGCCGTGGTCGCGCCCTTCTGGATGTGCTTAACCGTGCCGGGCAGGGAATTGCGTGCGGAAATCTTCATCGCATCGGCTCCTAAGAAGTAGAATCAGTTATCGCCTATTCTCGACGGCGCTTAACGTCTATCGAGCGGCGACGCAATGATGGACTGCTGTTCCAGCCTTCCTTCGATGAAATGTGACTGCGCAATTTCATCACTATCATCGGCGACGCGCGACGCATATTACAGGTAAACGACCCTCAGCGGTCCAGCGCGTCGGAAACCTCGGCGGCAGGCGTCTCGACGGCGCCGGAAGAGTCGGCAAAAGGCGCAAGATTTCAGCAAAGAGCGCAAGCCGTCGCCGGCTGGCTGCCGTCGCAGTTCCTTATTTTGCGCGGCAACGGCTGGAAGGAGTATGGCACGATGTTTGCGTCGAATAATTCGAGAACACCCACGCATGTCGTGAGGCACGAACGTATGGGTTTGCAGCTGGCAGGCGGCGCGAGCGCGCCGAAGGCGCGCGAATTCGACGTGAGAAACACCGCTCTCGTCGGCATTTACGAAATCTCGAAGCTCCTGGCGTCGCCAAACCGTCTGGAAAGCACGCTGGCCGGCGTGCTGGCGCTACTGTCGAGTTTTCTTGACATGCGCCATGGCTTGATCGCGTTGCTCGATGCGTCGGGCGAGCCGGAGGTTGTGGTCGGATCCGGTTGGAGCGAAGACTCCGCCAAGCGTTTCTTCGAGCGACTTCCCGAACGCGCCGTCGGGCAAATCGTCGCGACGAAAATGCCGCTCGTCGTCGAAAATGTCGCAACTTCGCCGCTCTTTGAAGGCTCCGACCTTTCCGAATGGGGACCGAGCGACGGAAGAACCTTCTCGCTGATCGGCGTGCCGATCAAGGACGGCGACGCCGTCGTCGGCACGCTGACGGTGGATCGCGTCTACGACGAGCGTTCGATTACTCTGTTCGATCATGACGTGCGCTTCCTGACGATGATCGCCAATCTCGTCGGCCAGACCTTGCGGCTGCACAAGCTTATCGCGCGCGACCGCGAACGCTTAATGCAGGAAAAGGCCTGGCTCGAAAAAGGCGACCGCCTGCCGCACGCCGAAACCAAGATCAACGGCGTCAAAGGCGTGGTCGGCAGCAGCCCGGCGTTGCGCGCAGTGATCGAGAAAATCCGCGTTGTCGCCAAGGCCAAGTCGACGGTTCTCCTGCGCGGCGAGTCGGGCACGGGCAAAGAACTGTTCGCCGCGGCGATACACAATCTCTCGCCGCGCCGGTCAAAACCCTTCGTCAAGCTCAATTGCGCGGCTCTCCCCGAAAGCGTGCTCGAGTCGGAGCTCTTCGGCCATGAGCGCGGAGCCTTCACCGGCGCAGTCAACATGCGCAAAGGCCGTTTCGAACTGGCGGACGGCGGCACCTTGTTTCTCGACGAGATCGGCGAGATCACGCCGGCCTTCCAGGCCAAGCTGTTGCGCGTTTTGCAGGAGGGCGAATTCGAACGCGTGGGCGGCGCGCGCACCTTGAAGGTGGACGTCCGTCTCGTCTGCGCGACGAATAAAAATCTCGAAGAAGCGGTCAAGCGCAACGAATTTCGCGCCGATCTGTACTACCGCATCAGCGTCGTGCCGATCTTCCTACCGCCGCTGCGCGACCGCAAGGGCGATATGGAGCCTCTCGCCAATGAATTCCTGCGCCGCTTCAACGCGGAGCAAGGCGGGCGGCTGAGCTTTTCCGACTCGGCCTTGCAAGTGCTCAACGCCTGCGCCTTTCCCGGCAACATCAGAGAGCTGGAAAACTGCGTGTTCCGCACGGCGACCCTCGCGCAAGGCAGCGTCATTACCGACAGGGACTTCTCCTGTCGCAACGACGGCTGTCTCTCCTCAGTGCTCTGGAGCGGCTCGCTGGAACGTTCGGCGCCTGCAGGGGCCGTCGCCGCCTTGGCACCTCCGCGCGACCGCCTGGCTTCGCCGGCGTTCCCCACGGCGAGCGAGCGCGTCGACGCCGACTCTCAGGCCGACGACGCCTCTCCCCTCCCCCAAAATTACGTCGCCGCCGAGCGGGACGCGCGTTCGGACCGCGACCGTCTCATCGACGCGATGGAGCGCGCCGGCTGGGTGAAGGCGAAGGCGGCGCGGCTGCTCGGACTGACTCCGCGCCAAATCGGCTATGCGCTGCAAAAGCTCCGCGTCGAAGTCAAGAAGTTCTGACTTTCCCGGCGTCGCGGGTGCGTCGGCAAGCGAACGGCGCTGAGCCGGCGCTCAACATCGCGGCGCGATTGGCAAAAAAAAGCGTCCGCCTGAGCCTTCAGCCGATCGCGCACCCAAAGCCGGTGCCGTCCCTCTCAGCAGTCCCCCGCGTCGATTGCGACGTCGGCGATCGTCTTGCCTTCATTGTCTTTCAGAGAATATCGAATGATCGCGCCGCTCGCGCGACGATGCGACATCGTCAGGCAAACACGCTCCTGCAGCTGGGTCTGCAATTGAGCGAGCTTCTTGGGGTTGCCGACCAGAGTCCGGGCGGCTTCGTCGTCGACGATCGTATAATTGTAATTGAAGGCGTTGCCTGGGCCTGCGGTCGCCTTGTCCAGGCGAACGCCGTCGCTCACCATTTCGGGAAGGGTCGCGTTCACCTCGGCCGCTTCGCGCTCCAAGGTCAGCGAGAGCGGTTCGGGGTCTTCATCCAGGGAAAGGCTTTCGCGAGTCTGCCGCGCCAGAAAGAAAGCCGCGGCCACGACGGCGATCAGTGCGGCCGCTTCCAACGGACCCATCCAAGATTTTGCGTCTTTCTCATCGCTCACGGCGCGCCTCGCTCTGAAACTTCAGCGATTTTGTCTCGCCGAAGCTCGTTTCGCAAGGCGGCTCGAACTCTGGCCCAATGCAAGCGCATTCCGGGGCCGCGAGGTTGCGGGGAAGGTCATTCGCGCAAAAACGCCGGGGATCGAAATTGGACCCCTGCTCACTGCACTTTAAATTCGCCGTCCATGAGCTTCAACTCGGCAGGCTTGATCAGGTTTGAATGCGCGACGATGACGGAATGGAGCGGACCATCGAGGCTGTGCATCCAGAAATCGAGAAATTTGCGCAACTCGGGGAAGTCCGGATGGAGATCATATTCCTGCCAGACGTAAGATTGAATGATCTTAGGATAGTCCGGGAGGCGATAGAGGATATTCGCCGTGGTCAGGCCGTATCCTTTGAGCTGCAAATGGAAGCCGCTGGACGCCATGCCCTTCTCCTCGGCGGTTCGATTGTCTCCAGATTAGGAGCAATTTTTCCGAGGGCAAGCGTTCTGAAAGGCGGAGCCGTTCAAAAACAATATGCTAGCAGCAAATGCGGCTGAGCGCCAAAAACTTTGCGCGACCAGCCCGGCGGCGCTTTCGGCTAACGCCGCTGCTATCGGCATGTTTGGAAAGGGTTCGACGCGTCGACGAGCGACGACGCGGAGCCACTGCGCCGCCCGAGTTGGCGCGCAGGATCGAGCATCGCTGTGAACAAATGAGGGGCGACGCCGCCGAGGCGACGCGCCGCTTCGCGCATCAAGACTATTTGGCGCTACTGAGCTGCGTTCCCATTCGCCGACCTAATGCAGCGCTGGGACCGCCAAACGGCCGGTCAGAACTCAGCTGATTCGTAGCTGGTGATTTCCATGCCGACGCAGATTTCGACGATCGTGGGTTGTGTCCATGCCATGGCGTTCCTCCTCCAGATATCCGCCGCGACGGCGGTTTCGGTCGAGAATAATGAGGGGACCGCAGCTTTTCACCTTCAAACTTTCATCATTTCTCTTGCCGGAAGTTCCCGATCCGGGTCGCGACGGCCGCGACTTCGCCAGATCATTCGCCGTCGTCGCGCAGGGGAATCGACACAATGATCCGCGTGCCGCCGGACTGCGGCCTTTCGATACGTTGCGCGCCGCCAAGCGCGCGCACGCGTTCATTCATACCGAGCAGTCCCATGCCGGGGACGAAGCCTTCCGAAATGCCAACGCCATTGTCCTCAATGGCGATTTTGAGCTGCGGCGGCGCTTCCCCGTCGAGCTCATGCGAGTCCGCCGGCGCGTCCAATCCGAATTCCAGCGTGACCTCGCCCCTGTTCGCGCCGGAGTGACGAAATATATTGGTCACCGCCTCCTGCACGACGCGATAGACCGCGAGCGCCGTCTCCTCATCGAGCGGAGAAAGATCATGGCGAACGACGAGCCGCAGATCGACCTCGGGATGGGTAAGCGCCCATGACGCGAAGAGCGCCTTCAGCGCCGGCTCCAGACCAAGCTCTTCGAGACCCTTTGGCCGCAGCCGGTCGAGCAAGCCTCTGAACAGGGACTGGAGCGACTCGCTGGCCTTGTCGATCAACGAGCTCATCTGCCTCAAGCGGCCAATATCAGGCGATGGGTGTGACACAAGCTCATGTAAAGTCGCGGACGTCGCGCGAATCGAGAACAGGCAGGGACCCGCCTCGTCATGCAGATCGCGGGCGATGTCCTTGCGTTCGTCTTCCTGAACCTGAAGGAGCCTGTCGACGAGTTCGCGATTTTCCTGCTTGACGCGGTCGAGCGTCGCGCCGAGCGAATTCAGCGCCGCCGCTATCGATTTGAATTCGGTCGCCCCGCCGAGCGACAGGCGAACGCCGCTCTTGCCCGCCTCCAACTGCGCAAGGCCGGACTTCAAGGCGTCGAAGGGCGCAAGCGAATAACGCAGGAACAGGAGAACAAGCGTCAGGAAGACGATGGTGACCGCAAGGCTGATGGCCGCAAGCCACACCATGTCCGACCAGATCTCTCCGAGTTCGTCGAATGGGTTCGAGATCACCAAGATATTGCTGTATGCGCGTCCGCCGACGATCACGGGGATCGTCAATACCCTCGGCGCGGCGCCAACCAGCTTCACAAACCATTCCGGAACGCCACGATCGGAATGGCGAATCTTTTCGAGCCAATCCGTAGGCGGGGATTCATTGGCGGCGACAATCTCTACATCCGAATGGCGAAGATTGCCGAGCGACGCATAAAGACGCCGCAGCGCCGGCGCCGGATCTTCGTTCTCGGGAAGATTTGCTATCGTCGTCAAGACAACTTCCCGCATCAATCTGAGATTGCTTCCCGCTTCCGCGCGGACCCGTGGTCCTGCATGAAGAAGCTGAATCGCAAGATTGATGAGCAGCGTCGCGACGAGCACGACGCCGATCAGCCACCCCAGTCTGGCCTTAAGCGAAAAACCGAGCATGATAAGCGCCCTCGTCCGCCATCCCGCGCTTTGCCGTTGACGATCATAGACGATCGATTGACAAGACTGGCGGTTCCCACATCATAAGTTTTGGCTATCAAAACAAGCGAAAAAACAATGCGCGTTCTCATCGTCGACGACCATCCCATGGTGATCGAGGGCTGCCGCGGCATGCTTTCGGGACACAAGGACATCGAAGTGCTCGAGGCGCACAACGCCGACGAGGCGCTTGACGCCTATGCTGCCGCGGCGCCCGACGTTGTTGTGCTCGACATCAATCTTCCTGGCGTCTCTGGCTTCGAACTGCTGCGCCGGATTTTAAAGCGTGACGCGGACGCCAAGATCATCGTCTTCACCATGAATGGCGATCCGGTTTTTGCGGCGCGCGCCATCGAAGGCGGCGCGCGCGGTTACGTCGCCAAGAATGAGGACCCGCGGGTCTTCATCAAGGCTATTCGCGCGGCGGCGGCTGGCGAGCGCTATCTGTCGAACGCTTTTGCGCTGAAGCTCGCCTTTGCCGATCAGAGTCGCGCCAGCAACCCACTCGACGCCCTCAACGGTCGGGAAATTGAAATCCTGCGCAATCTCGCCGACGGCAAGGACATGACGGAAATCGCGCATATTCTGAAGGTCTCCTACAAGACTGTCGCGAACAATTGCATTTTGCTGAAGCGCAAGCTCGGCGCGCGCTCGAAGGCGGACCTTCTGCGCATCGCCGTCGAAAACAAGGTTGCGATGAAGCTTGTTTAGGCGCGCTACCTGAATTGCTTTTGCGCGCTGTAGCGCGAAGCGAGCGCGGCAAGCGCCGCGTCGCGTTCAATTCCGGCATGGCGCAGATTGTAATAGTGCTGGCAAAGCTCGCCATAGGTCTGCTTTTGTCCCGCCGCCGCCGCGACGTCGACAAGAGAGCTGATCAACTGTGCGAAGTCCTCCGCATGGCCATCGTCCGCCAGCATCTGTCCGAGCTGAGCGGTGCGGTTGGCCAGCATACGGTCGGTCTCCAGGACATGCGCCCGCGCCGAGAGCAGAGCCGCTCGTATTCGCTCCACCGCCGGCGCGCGTTCCCTGACGGCGGCGCCGCCGGCTTCGCGTCGAGCGAGCCAGAGCGCCGGCTCCGTATGGTCAGCGGCGCGCAGCCAATTATTGGCGCCCTTGCCGCTATACGGTTCGATCATGTCGTCTTGTTCGGCGCTGCGCTTCTCTTCGCCGCAAGCGGCCAGGAGCGCGCAGACGCCCGCGAAAATGATCGCTGCGCCAAATCGCATCGCTGCGGCTATTTCCCTTCCATCTTCTTCTTCAGGCCTTGGAGGCCGTCGTGCAAGAAGCTCGACATCGCAGCGCGCGCTGCGTCGTCGTTGAGGTTTTCCGGAGGCTCATTGCTCGTATCGCCGCGATAGAGTCGGCCGTACCATTTCACCAGGCTCCCGCCTGCCGGCGCGGGCTCGATCATGAACGTCAGCGTGTAGGAACTCGCAGGCATCGCATCGAGATTCGGATCGGACATGCGCCAGGACAGTTTGAACGCGCCCGGGTCATATTCGTCGAGACCTTCCTTCAGAACGCCGCCCTTCTTGAAAGCAATTTCGCGTTCCGCGCCCGCCGCGTCCCCGCCAGTCGCCTTGACCGATTGAATGTCGGGATGCCATTTCGCGAGCCCGTCGAACTTTCCGGCGACGGCCCACACGGCTTTCGGATCGGCGGCGATGACAATGGACTCGTCGATCTTGATCGGCGTCGGCCCATGCGCGAGCGCTGGCGCGCAAATCAGAAGGGCGAAGAGCCCCAGCAGTTTTTTCATCTTTATCTCCCTGGTTGCAGATGACGGTGGAAGCGCGCTTGTCGTGCGCGGAGGAAAGCCCGGGCGAGCAAAGGTCCGGCGGCGGCAAGAAAGCAAAAAAGCGCAGCCGCTGCGCCCAAGAGCGGACGTAGATCGAACGCGGCTTTGCGCGGCCGCAGGGAAGCGACCGCGGCATAGTCGGTCCACAGCCGCCTTCCGTCTTCGAGATGCGCGTAGGCGAGACCGGTCTTTTCGGCGAGCGAACGCAGATAGTCTTCCTTTACGGAAGACAGATGTTCGACTCCGACCGCCGCCGCTGCGCCGAAGGGAGCGTTACGCGCATTGTAGCCCTCGCGCCGCTCGGCGCCTTCGGGCGGAAGGCCGAAACGACTCTCGTGCGGAACGTCGTCGACGCCGAGGAATCCAATCTCGCGGCCCCGATCGTCGAACTTCGGAATTGGCGAAAGCTCATAGCCGCCGACGCCGACGATGAGGCCGTGCACCTCGCTGGCGCGCCCGTCAAATGTCGGCGCGCCGCGGGCCGGCGGCGGCGGCGCCTCCTGCCCGTCCGTGAAGAACAGCAAATCGCTCTTCAATTCGCGCGCCATGTCGATTGCGCGAAACAGTCCAGCGGACACGCGGCTGTCGCCTTCCCAGGCCATGCGCCAATCGAGCGCCTCGATCGAGGCATCGAGCGGCGCAAAGTCGCGGCAAACGTCGATTGGTTCGAACAACAGGAATGTTCTGCGTTCGCTGAAGACTCCGAGACCGATATGCGATGGACAGGGCAATTCCGCCAGCAGCGCGCGAAGCGCCGTCTTTACGGCGTCGAGGCGGCTGACCGGCAGGCCGGACGCCGAATAATCACGAACGTTCATGCTGCCCGTGATGTCGACGACGGCAAGGAAATCGAAAGACGGACGTTGCGTCGCGATCTTTGGCGCAAGGAAGGTGGCGACGAGCGACAGCATCGCCAGCATGAGCAGGATGAGCCGTGAATCGCGCAGGTCCGGGCGCATCACGGCAGACCCTTCGGCTTGCCGGGAATATCGGTCCAGAGTTTTTTTGGATCGGCGCTCAGTTCGTCGCCGCCCTTTCTTTCAAAATCCGGAAAGTCTCGGACAAGCCGCGCGGCGACATCCATATTGTATTTGGCGTTCCAGTCGTCGGGCGCGAGTTGCAGCGCGCGGCGATATTCCCGCTTGGCGAGGTTGACGAAGGGATTGGCCGCATCGAATTCGGACCGTTCGATTTGGTCGAACGCCTTACGCAGCAGCGCATTGGCCAGTAGGTAATGTCCGCGCGCACGCATATCGATGCTCGCGCTCCGATCGAGCGCCTCCACCATTGCGCGGGCTCGGTCGATTTCGCTTCGCTTCACAAGAAAGACGGTGCGGGCAAGAAGCGTTTCAGGCATGGCGTTGGCGTCAACGGCGATGTCGCGGCCCTGCCGCAGCGCTTCGATCGCATCATTGGCGGCGACGGCGCGGCGCCAGTCGATGAGCGCGGCGGCCGCCGCCATGACAAGCGCGAGGCAGAGCGCGACGAGTAGCGACGATCTCGTTTCACGCCAGAGCGCCGTGACTCTGGCATGCAAGGATGCGGCGCGGGTGATCAGAAGCGTCATCGCGCGCCGCCATTGACGCCCAAGCCGACTTCGGCGAGCTTTGCGACGATAAGCAACGCCGTGGCGACAAGCGCCAGCGCGAAAGCCGACGCGCTCAGATCAGTGCGCGGCATTGTTTCGACGTAGCGAACGGGATGGCGTTCGAGACGGTCAATCTGCTTGAGCGCTTCCTCCGTCGCTTCGGCGCTTTCAACCTCAAAGGCCCGGTAGGGAACGCCGAGGGATCTGAAGAAAAGGTCGAGATGCCGCTCCGGCGCGGCTTGCGGCGACTCGTCGTCGCCCGCTGATTGGTCGGAAATGCCTCGACTGCCTTCGGTGCGCAAAAATAGCCAGTAGAGGCTGACATTGGTCTTGCGGAATTCCGCCTTCAGATCGTCGCGCTGCTTGGGATCGATGACGCCGGCGCCGTCCGATATGAGCAGGACCGCACGCGACAGATCGGCTTCGCTGGTCTTGAACATCGACAGCGCCATCGCGAGACCGCGGGCGATATTGGTATAGTCGAGGCCGGGCCGATCGATCGCGTCGATCGCGGCTTCGGTAGCGTCGATATGATCCGTGATCGGAGTCACCAGCATCGGCGCGGTCGAGAACGCAGCGACGCCGATGAGATCGTGACGACGCGCCTCGACAAAACGTTTGAGAATGCGCTTCGCCGCCGCGGCCTTCGACTCTTCGCTTCCAGACGGCGTGCGTCCCGCTAAGGTCTCGTTCATGCTGCCGCTACGGTCGATCAGCATGACGATCTGCGCGCCTTCGGCGAAGCGCTCCGCCTCCGTGCCGGCAACATAGGGACCGGCTGCGCCGAGTAGGCTCGCGCCGATCGCGATGACGCCGCCGAGCTTGAGACAACCTCTGGCCACAGCGGAAAGGCTGTCGGCAGGGGCGGATAAAAGCGAGGGTATTGTCGTCTCGCGCAAGACGGAGCGCAGAAGCGGGATCAACGCCAGCGGCGCCAAAAACAGCGCCTCAATGTGATCAAAGCCGAGAGCGTTCATCCCGAGCGCTCCCGCCTGGCGAGCGCGTTCACGAATTGCGCGAGCTGCTCCGCGCGGAAATCATCGCTTAACCTTTCGTCGCCGAAGAAGCACCGCTTCGAGGCGGAAAAGAACCGTTCAAAATCCATCCGCAGCGGCTGGAACTCGGGACGTCTGTGCAGGAAGCCGGACAGATCGGCGGACAACAAGGTTGCGCCGTTGGCCGTATCGAGCGCGCGATGCACCGACTGAATCGCCGCATCCAATTCGCTGCCATCGGACCCAGCGCCCCGCGTCGAGAATTCATTCGCAAGCGCCGAGAAGACACGCGGCTTACGCCGTTGAAAGGGAGGCCAGGCGCGATCGCGCGCGACGAGGGCGAAGGCCAGCAAAGCAGCGACGCCCGCGGCGACGGCGAGATGTCGCGGCGTCGCTTCGTCAACAAAAGGAGTCGAACCGTCCGGTCGCATGTAATCGACGGGATCGTCCTGCTTTTGCGGCGCGACCTCGCGCAAGGGCGAAACGCCGACGCGCCACGCCGGAACCTTGACGGTCTCTGTGCCTTCTGCCGTCGAAATGGCGAGATCAAAGCCTGGAATTTCAATTTCCCGCGCGTCGAGCGCGACATAAAAATTCTGATAGGTGAGAGCAAGGCGCCAGATGCGTGCGCCGTTCTCGCTTACCTCGCGAAATTTGACGTCCCGAAGATCGAGCGAACCGGTCAGCGCACCGGGTTTCGGCAAGGACGCGCGCGAAAGCGCGGCGTTCTCTGGCGCCGACACGTCGATGCGCGCATGGATGAGATCGCCGACAAAATATCCAAATGGACGCGCCGAGTGGACACGTACTGTCGGCTCCTGCGCGGAGGCGGGAAGCGTTGCGATGAGCGCGAGGGCGAGACAGGCAATGCGCATCGTGCGCCTCACGCCGCCGTCAGCCGAATGCTGAGATCGACGGGATCGCAACTGTCCTCGATATAGATCGGCGCCCGACTTCGCAGCGATGAAAGACGGGCAAGATTGCGCCGGCGCGCCTGCTCGGCTTCGATCCAGCGCCGCTGCAGCGCGGGTCTCATCACCAGGAGCCGGCGGCCGCCGCTCTCGCTGTCGCGAAGCGCCAACACACCCCATTTTGGCGGCGCCGACTCAAGAGAGTCGATCAGCACGAGCGGCGCGACATCGTGCGGCGAAAGCGCGTCGAATGCCTGCTCGAGCAGAGGCTCGGGCCAGCGGAAGTCGGAGATGAGGAATACGAGCTTGCGCGTTGCGCCGAGCGCGGCCGCGGCGTCCAGCACGCCTTTGGCGCTCGATCCGCGCGGCGTTTCTGCGCCTAGCCGTTCGACGGCGGCGAGCGCCGCTCTTCTCGATCGGGTCGCAGGAATCGTCGACCGATCAATCAAGGCCCCTTCGTAGGAGAATACGCCAAAGCGATCGCCAACGCGCGTCACCGAATAGGCAAGAGCGGCGCAAAGATCGACGGCGACGCGAAATCTATTGGCGGCGCCGACGAAGCCCATCGAACCGGAGAGGTCCACGAGCGCGTAGACGTCGATCGAGGCTCTTTGTTCGAAGCGGCGCACATAGGTCGCGCCGAACGGATCGCGCAGCGTCGCGCGGATGTCTATGCGGCGCGCGTCCGGATAGCGCATGAAAGGCGCCTGATCGCGAAAGACTCCAATCCCGCCGACTTCGCTCGAGACATGCGCGCCGACGTGATTGGCGGCGAAGCGTCCGCGGGGCCGATAGAGTATATCGACGATCCCATTCATGGAACTGGCGTCGCGTCGAACGCCGCGCGACACAGCCGCTTGACGATATCGTCGCCGCGCAACGCGTGAATCGGATCGACGAAGATGCGGTGAGCCATCACTTCGACGAACACGTCGCGCACATCTTCCGGAATGAGATAATTGCGTCCCTCAAGCCAGGCGCGCACGCGCGCGGCGCGCGCCAGCGCCGCCAGCGCACGCGGGCTTGCGCCGCCCTTGATGAGACTGCTGACGTCGACATCCGGCAACGACACGCCGGCGGAACTTGGCTTGACCAGGGCTTGCCAGAGATTGAGCACATAGCGCTCAAGCGCCTCGCTCGATTTCACCTCGGTCTGAATCGCGCGCGAAACCTCGGGAATCTTGCGATAGTCGAATGAGCCGGGACTGACTCGTTCGAGAAGAGTTTCCGTATCATGAAACGCCGGATCGAAGACGAGCCTTCGGCGGGATTCTGTGTCATCCGGCGCCGCCATGGGAATTTCCATGAAAAACCTATCGCGGGCGGCCGCCGGCAACTCGAATGTTTCTTCGCGCTCCACCATATTCCGGTCGGCGAATACGTTGAGATAGGGAAAATGATACACGCGATTGAACGCCGAAACGCTTCGCTCGGCCATCAGCCGCAATAGCAGCGAGTGGACCTGGGGACGCGCGCGATTGATCTCGTTGAAGAAGAAGACCGGCAGCGTTTCGGCCAAACGGAGCAGTTCCGAGGGTTCGACGCGCGGGCGGCCGTCTTCGCCAAGATAGGTGTGATAGAGAATGTCGCTCGGCATCATGTCGACCGTGCCCTCGACACGCGCGAAATCGCCGCCGAGCGCCCGCGACGCCGAACGCAGCAGCGTCGTCTTGCCGACGCCCACATCGCCTTCGATCAGCACATGGCCGCGCGCGAAAATGCAGATCGTCACCAGCCGAATGACGCGCGCCTGCCCGAGAACGGCCTTCTGAATTTCCCGCTCGAACTCTAGGGCGCGCTCACGCCAATCGGCCAACTTCTCAACGACATGCAACGTAGCGTTCAAAGCCTGACCTTAGCCCGCCAAATGGAAAGGCGGCCACGATCTCGGGAATGGGGCCGCTGCGCCGTTGTCGAAAGCGCCAGCTCCAGATCGTGGCCGCTAGATCACCGCGCTGAAGTCGCGATGAAACTTATTGAGCGATCTTGCTCACGTCATATTCCCACTTGCCGGTCTTCTTGAAATTCTCGACCCGCTTCTTGTTGCGCTCTTCCATGCCCTGGATCGACGCCTGCTGTTTGGCGATTTCCTTGGGATCGTGCTTGGGATCGTATTTCGAACCCTCGACCTTGTCCGGAAAGCCGGGCTTCGGCTCCCAGCAATTGCCCGGCGCCTTGCATTTGGTGCCGTCATAGGCGAACGCGCCGCCGGTGCCGAACAGAATTCCGACGGCAAGCGCCGCGGCGAAATGCATCTTATGCATCAGTTTCCTCCCTTTACGAGGCTCGCGCCTCCTTGTTTGCGCCCCCGGGCGACGGCGGCGTGAAAGCTACTTCGCCTTAGACTGGCACTGACCGGGCGGATTTTCCGGCAGCGTCTCGTGACCGGCGTAGGGTTTGAACTGCTTGCGCTGCTCCGCAGTCAGCCAGTTCGCCTTTTCCGGCGCGTCCTTGAAGAGGTGACGGATCCAGGCCATCACTTTGAGCATTTCGTCGAGCGTCAGATTCTCATACTGCGGCCCCATGGACGCCTGAGCGCCGCCGTAGATCGTCGAGAAGAAACCTTCGTCGGTTTCGTTCTGCGGATAGGTCCAATAGGCGTCGTTGAGGCCGGGGCCGATCTTTCCTTCGGCGAGGTGGCCATGACAGCCGGAGCAGGCGGACAGAAAGAGCTGTTCGCCCTGCTTGAGGCAGCTTGTATCCTCGTTATAGGGATTTTTGCCTGACGCCATGAACTGCTTGACGCCCGGGGTGTCCCTTCCTTCAGGCAGCGCATCGTCGAACTTGAGCACTTCGCCGGTGATGGTGTTGCGGAAGGTAATCCCTGCGGTCTGAGCGATGGCGCCGAGCGCAACAAGGCTCGCCGCGGCGCCGATGAGGTAAACCGAAACGCTTCCTTTTCTTTTAGACACTTATTTCTCGTCCTGTATGTTTTGACGCGCCGCGCATCTATTGGGTGACGGGAAGAAGGGGAACGCCTTCCACCTTGAGGATGTCATCGATCTTCGGCCGCGCAGCGATAAGCGCCTGGTCGATTTCGGCCAGCAGCGCCTTGTCGTCACGTCGCACCGCTATTGATTGATCGAAGCGCTGCGGCACTTTTTCGCCATTGCTCTTTGTCGCGTCATCTTCGATCAGCGTCATCCGCAACGGCGTCGTCGACGCCTTCGCGTAGCGCGCCACGTCCGGCGCGAATCCGACGGCGATATCCGCCGCGCCGCTCACCACCTCGCCGACCATTCGCGCGGGATCAATCTGCGTATATTGATTGCGCGGCGATTTGAAATTCACCAGCGAATAGAGATAGGCCATATTGTCTTCGTACTGGCCCATATCCTTGAGCAGCAACTCGCCGGGAGACCCGAAGGCGACGACGATGCGGCCAAGCTTCTTCAAGCGTGGGTCGGACCAGGATTTGATGTCGAGGTCGCGATCGGCGCGGCTGATAAAGAGATAGCCGGTCCGGTAGTAGGGTTTTGATGTCTCGACGCGCGAGTCGCCCGTATCGAGGCCGATGATGACGTCGCAAAGCTTTTTGTCGAGATAATCGCGCACGAGATAGATCGCCGGCCGCTGCGACCACACGAACTCCGCCTTGCGCTTCATGGCGCCGGCGAGCGCGACGCCAATCTTGTTTTCAAGTCCGGAGCCGTCTTCCATCGACAGCGGTGGCTGATTTTTCGCCGCGCAAATGCGAAGCGTACCGGGATCGGCCGGCGGCGCCTGCTCCGCTGTTGGCGCGGCCGCCGCATTCGACGTGGCGTCGCCGGAGCCGCCAAACGAGGCGCCTCTTGCGCCGACGCTCGCGAGGGCGATGACGAACGCGCCGCCGAAAACGAGAGACAAGCGAGTGATCCGCGACATTGTTTGATTTCCGTGATCATTCCGATCGCCTGCTCGGACGCACGGGGGCGCGTCCGAGCAGGCGTCTCGCAACCGCCTCAGGCGGGAAGAGATCGAGCGAACGGCAGGCGATCAGTTCGCCTTGTATTCGCCGACGCTCAGATCGTCATAGGGGCCCTTGCCGTCGAGCGAGAACACCATCACGCCGCCGCCCATCTGCGTATAGTTGGCGAGCTGCTTGAAGGCGCCGACTGCGCCGAGACCAGCCGTCGGATCCTGGAGGTCGAACACAAGACCGACTCCCGGCCAACCGCCGACGCCATACATGATGGCGAGATATTCGACGCCCTTGTGCTGATAGACGATCGGATGGCCGATGACGCCCGAAGGAAGCTTGAACTTCCACAGCAGTTCACCGGTGTCGCTGTGACGGGCCTTGATGAAGCCGTCGAGCGTTCCGTAGAAGACGACATTGCCGGCGGTCGCGGCGGTGCCGCCCCAAACAGCGAAGCGCTCCATCTTCTCCCATTTGAACTTGCCGGTGATGGCGTTGTAGGCCTTGATCTGGCCGAGGCCTTCAGCCTTCTGACGATCGCCCTTGGGACCCGGAAACATGTTCAGCGTCGCGCCGACGAAGAACTGGCCCGCACGATAGGGAAGCATGAAGGGCTCCCAGTCCATGCAGATGTGGTTCACGCCGAGGAAGAACAGCTCCTTGGTCGGATCATAGGAGTCGAGACCCTGATTGTGATAGCCCATCGCCGAGGGACAGATGTCCTTGGCGAGGTGATCCATGCGCGTGCCATATTCGGGATCGCGCACCGGCAGGCCGCTCTTCAAATCAACCTTCTTAAACACATTGACCGTATCGTCGATCTTGTCGGCGGAGACCAGCGTGCCGTCGGTGCGGTCGAGCGTGTAGACGATGCCGTTGCGGTCCGGATGGGTCAGCAGCTTGCGCAGCTTGCCGTCCTTGTCCTTCTGCTCGCTGAGCATCATGAAATTGATGCCCGCGTAGTCCCATTCGTCATGCGGCGTCTTCTGATAGCCGAACTTCGCCTCGCCCGTGTTGAGATCGCGACCCCAGATGGTCATGGTCCACTTGTTGTCGCCAGGACGCATGGTCTCGTTCCACGGCGCCGGATTGCCGCTGCCATAGTAGACGAGGTTCGTGCCCGGGTCATAGGCGAACCAGCCCCAGTTGGTGCCGCCGCCGATCTTCCAGGCGTCGCCTTCCCACGTCGCAGTGCCAAGGCCTTTTTGGCCGTAATGCGGATTGGCCTTGTTGAAGTCGTCGCCGATCAGGACGTCCGAATCGGGACCGGTCGCATAGGCGCGCCACTTCTGTTCGCCAGTGCGCACGTCATAGGCGGTCATATAGCCGCGCACGCCGAGTTCGGCGCCCGAACTGCCGATGAGCACAATGTCCTTATAGATGTGCGGCGCGACGGTCAGCGTCGAGCCGACCTTGAAATCTGAGTTTTCGATCTTCCAGACTTCCTCGCCGGTGTCGGCGTTCAGCGCGACGACATGGCCGTCAAGCAGCGTCTTGACGATAAGCGAGGGCGTCTTGCCGTCGCTGGGCCAGTAGGCGAGTCCGCGATTGACGATGTCGCAGCAGGCGACGGCGCGCGCGGCGGCGTTCTGCTTGGGCTTATGCTGCCAAAGAATCCGGGTCGGATCGTCGAGGTTGAGCGCGAAAGTGTTGTTCGGGAAGGACGTATGAACGTACATCTTGCCGTCGATCACGATCGGCGAGCCTTCGTGGCCGCTCAACAGGCCGGTCGAGAACGACCAGGCGACTTTCAAGTTCTTGACGTTGTCGGCGTTGACCTGGGTTAGCGTGCTGTAGTGGTCGGAGCTGTAGTTCTTGCCCTGCATCGCCCAGTTGTTCTCGCTCTTCGTCAGAGCTTCGAGCTTGTCCTCGGCAACCGCGGCGGACATCGTCGCAACCGGCGTCGCGAGCAGCACGGACAACAGGGACACGGAATTCAGCAGTTTCCTCATCGACGAGTCCTCCTGCAACGTCGCCCGGATGCCTTCATGGCTTCTTCGACGGCGACGTCGCCCCGCAAATAGACGGCCAAAAATGTAAGCCGCCGTGGTTCATTGACGGTCGCTTATTCCCGCTGCGCGTCGGCGCGCACTTTCGGGAGACGATCCGCCGGCATATAAGTTTAAGCGCAACGCCGAGTCTTCACGATTTATCGGTAATGTGTCTCGGGAAAGATCGGTGCCTATCCTCCCGATACTTCCCGAACCAGTGAAGGCTTGACGCAGAATGGCAGGAGGATTTTGTTGAGGGCGATCGTCTTCACGCCGCCTTGAGATCGAATGTTGGGAGCTTTTGCGCGAAGGAATTCGTCTGCGTCCGATCGTTACGCTTCGTATCGATTCAGCTTGCGCTCACTAGGCGTTCGGCGCGCCCTCGCGTTGGTCGCGCTGATGCTGATCGGCGCGGCGCTCGCGCGCATTGGCGCACAAACGGCCCACGCGGCGCTCTACGGCGACGACAGGCGAAAAGCGATGACGGAAGCCGACATCGATCGCTTCGCCGGCGCGGGCGTGCTCATGTGCTACTCCGATTATGGAACGCTGGAGCGCGCGGCGGCCGCCTGGCTGATTGCTTCGCATGATCTCGTCGTGATGAATGCGCACAACTTCGTCGATCGGCGCCTCGCGCCGACCCATCCGGTGACGAATTGCTTCTTCAGGATCGCGGGCGGTGACTATTACTTTGATGACGACAGCTTACGCATCGGCGCTTCCGTCGAGTCGAAAGGCCTGCATATCACCGACGATTGGACGTTGCTGCGCCTGCTGCAACCGACGCCGGACGCCGTCAAACCGCAGCCCGCGCCTGACGTGAGCGATGTCGCCACAGGGGCGCGATTGAAGGTGTTGATGGTCTCGCCGGCGGGACATTCCAACACGCGGTTGGCCGCCACGACAGAGTCATGCGACATTTATCGCGTCGACGAACCGACTGAAGGTCACGTTCGTCGCGCGCGTCACGACTGCAATGACGGCTATGGCGGTTCGGGTTCTGGCCTCTTTACCGAAGATGGCCGTTTGATCGCGATGCACAGCGCTTCGCTGGACATGAATCAAAAGCGGTCTTTTGACGTCGAGACGCATTACGGTTCAGCGCTGCTTTTCGAAGGCGAACTTGCCGAGGCGATCCGCGACGCGGCGTCAAATCCGCGTTAGCTCATTCCTTTGGCGGAATGGTCCGTATCCAGGCGACGAGCGCATCGAGATCATCGGGCGACATTTTCGAGAAATGCGCCTTGGAGAGCGTCGACATCGGCGGCCTGAGCGGCGCGCCGTCGCGCGCGACGCCCTGCGTTATCGCGCGCTTCAATTCATCGTCCGACCAGGTGCCGACGCCCTTTTCCTGATGTGACGTGATATTCGAGGCGACGGCGACGCCTGCCGGGTTACGAAAGATTTTGCCCCCTGCGCCTAGACGATTTTGATAATCTGGCGCGCCGTCGATCTCTTCGCTGTGGCAGGACATACAGCGGGCGAGCGATCCGACGTAGAGGCCGTGCGCGTTTTTGTCGGCGAGAGATCCTTCATCGAAGGCCGCCGGCGCCCCAGGCATCGGGTGGGGCGCCCATTCTCCCCGCCGCTGCTGCGGCGCCTGGAGCGGCGCCCGCACCGGCGCAGCCGAACGCAGATAGGCGATGATGGCGTCGAGATCGCGCGCCGTCAGCGCCTTGTACGAGTCCGACGGCATGACCGGCGCGAGGCGACCGTCGCGTCCAACGCCATCGACGATGGCGGCGCGCAATTCTTCGACAGTCCACGCGCCGACGCCGGTTTCGGCGTCCGGTGAGATATTCGGTCCGCGCACGACGTAAGTTTTGTCGGAGAATGTCTGCGCGCCGCCTGAAAAGCGCTTCGAGAAATCATAGCCATCCGCGCCGCGCGGCGTATGGCAATTGTCGCAAGCCGTCAGCGCTTCAATGAGATAATGGCCGCGTTCGATATCGCCTGCACAGGTTGCGGGACCAATCGGCCAGAGCGCAAGCAGCGCGACTGGCATAGAAATAATCGACCACAGGCGATTGACGTTCATGATGCCGGCGCGTGTTGTAGGGTTGTACGCTCTTAATGCAGCGCGCTCGTTGCGTCTTGCGGAATAATTCCTCAAAAGACCAGGAACAATCGGCAAGACGCTTAGCGTCACCGCCCGAGAGAAAGGTTCGAGCCGTCGAGCACGGCATAATCGAACCGGGCGCCGGTGACGACAGCGCCGGTGAATGTCGCGCCGGTAAGAACGGCATGCGTGAGATTGGCGCGCGTAAGGTCCGCGCCATCGAAATTCGCGTCCGGAAGTTCGGCGCGCACGGGAACCATGCCCTGATTGGCGGGATCGGCGCCAAGATCCGCGCCGATCAGCTTCGCGTTGCGAAAGTTCACGCCCTTTCCGCCGCCGATGATCCGCGCATTCGTCAGGTCGGCATTCGCAAAATTCGCGCCGTCCAAAAGCGCGGCATAGAGCGTAGCGGTCTTCATTAAGGCGCCCGAGAAGTCGACGTTCTGCAATTCGGCGCGTGTGAAATTCGCCCCGGAGAGATCGGCCTTTGCAAGCTTGGCGCCCGAGAGCTTGGTTGAGAAGAAATCCGCGCCATGCAAATCGAGGCCGGAGAGATCGACGCCCGAGAGATCGAGATTCGCAAGATCAATCGGTTTGCCATGCGCTTCAGCCAGCTTTTGTTCGATCTGCGCGCGTGACAGATCGGCGGCAAAAACGCCGGATTCCACCGCCGCGACGAAAAGAATCGCACTCGCGACAAGGGCAAGGCGGTGACCGATCGGCGCTCGATTCAATAGTCTCATCAGTCGAACTCACGTCGCTATCAGGGCGCGGAGCGTAAGTTCGACTGAATGACCGACGCAACAGGACAATCTCTGGCGCAGAGCGGGAAAGATCGGCAGGCTGCGGTTTGAGCAACGAGCAGTCGTCGATCGCCGCAGCGTTTCGCGATAATGAGTTGCGATGAAACTCTGGAGACTCACGCCTTTCGGGATCGTCTTCTCGCTCTCGCTCATTGCGGGCGCGGCTTCGTCGGCATGCGCAGCGGACGATGATCTGCCAAAGCGCCGTCCCGGCCTATGGCGCATTTCAACGATCTCGCCCGAGATCGGCATGCGGACCAATGAAGTCTGCATTGAAGAAGGCGACAGCATCATCGGCGCCCAGGACGAAAATTGCGCCAAGCCGTCAGTCACGCAGGCGAAAGACCAGATTATCGTCACGATCGAATGTGGTCCGAAGGATTCGCGTGACGTCACCAGCCTGCTATTCACCGGCGACTTCCAGAACTGGTATCGGGCGCAGTCGAGAACGACGGCGAGCGGGGCGCGCTCGGGCTTTACCATCGACGCAAAGTTTCTGTCCGAGCGCTGCACGAAATAGACGCTCGGCGGCTATCCAAGTTTAAGATCGGAAAGAATCGTTTTCGCTGAATTGTGGCCGGGCGCCATGGAGACCCCGGCGCCCGGGTGGCAACCGGAATCGCCAAGATAGACGTTCGGAACTGGGGTGCGGTATTGTCCCAAGCCGGGCACAGGACGCATCGAACCTTTCTGATAGGGCAGCATCGCGCCGTGGCTGATCGTGCCTTTGACGGCGCTACTCAGCTTGCGATTCATGTCCACCGGCGAATGCACAACGCATTTCAGGATCTGTCGCCGTAAGCCCGGCAAATAGTCGCGCTCGATCGATTCAAGAAGATGCGCGGCGTAGGTCTCTTTCGCAGAATCCCAGTCAGAGGCAGCGATTTTGCCGGTCGCGTCCTCGGAGATTTTCCAAGGCGTCCCGAGCACGACGAACTTCATGAGCGCCTTGCCTTCCGGCGCCCGACTGGAATCGATAGCTGATTCATTCCAGGCGACGATGAGCGGCGCATTGGGAAGTTCGCCGGCGCGACACTGATTCATCGCTTCCGCCATTGCGCCGATCGAAGGCGGGCTGAGATGGACATGCGCCGCCTGACGCAGTTCGGCCCCGGCGGCGAATTCGACGGGGCGATCGAGCGCTACATACATCGCCATGGTCGCGTCGCCCCATTCATAGGTCGCCATGGCGTCTGCGATCTCTTTGCCGACGACTTCGGCGCCGAGAAAGCGGTTTACCAGCTGACTCGGATCGGTGCAGGAGACTACGATCTGTCGCGCGCCGATTTCTTCGCCGATCGCGAGGCGCACGCCGATGGCGCGATTATTGTCGACCAGAATTCGATCCACGGCGGCGCTGGTGCGAATCTCGCCGCCATATTTGGCAAGCACGCTTGCCAAGGCGCGGCTGACCTGATGCATGCCGCCCCGCACCAGATTATTGCCGGTCTGCTGCAACAACGCACCGAATAGCCAGGCGATCTCTGCGCCGCCGGCGTCGTCGGGAGCCGAACCGACGAAGAGACCGAAAGCGCCAAAAAGGCTGCGCACGGCCTCGGTTTCGAAGGTTTCGTTCGCCCATGAGCGGACGCTCTGCAAGGAGAAGCGTTCGCGCGCCATGCCACCCGGAGTCGACTCAAGCACCTGAGCGGTCGCCGCGAAGCTCGGCGGCGTGCTGAACATGCTTTGCACGAGATTCGGTCGCTCGGCTTTAAAAAGCTCAAAGAGCCGCCGACAGACGGCTGCGTCGCGCGCGGACCAGGGTTCGAGCGCCGCAATGGTGCGATCCAAATCGCGCTCGACGACAATGGAGCGGCCATCTGGAAACGCGTGCGCATAAACGCGCTCTGGTTCGATCAGCTCGACGCCATGCCCCGCGAGATCGAGTTCCGCCGGAACCGGCGAAATGTTGGCGAGTTGATAACCGCTGGCGTGCACATCCGATTGGAAGCCAGGCAGCGTGAGCTCTTCGGAAATGGTCATGCCGCCAATCGCGCTATATTGCTCCAGCACGAGCACCGACAGTCCAGCCCTTGCGAGATAGCAGGCGCAGGTGAGGCCGTTCTGTCCTGCGCCGATCACGATGGCGTCGTAGCTCTTCGTCACTGGCCGATGTTCCTCTGGCTGTCCTGAGCCGCCAGCCATATTCGCTTAGCCCTCAGCCGCATATAGATAGGTCTCGATCAACATGCGGTTGCAGGCCCGTCCGCGACGCTGATCTCGAGGACTCAGATGTCAGCACTGCTCCAACCCGTGCGTCTTGGCGAGATCGAATTGCCCAATCGCATCATTATGGCGCCTCTAACCCGCTGCCGCGCCAGCGAGGGACGCGTCCCGAACGCGCTCATGAAGGACTATTATGCGCAGCGCGCGTCCGCCGGACTCATCATCACTGAGGCGACATCCGTTACGCCGATGGGCGTCGGCTATCCCGACACGCCGGGAATTTGGTCGGACGCGCAAATCGAAGGATGGAGACGGATCACTGAAGCGGTTCACGACGCTGGCGGACGCATCATGCTGCAGCTCTGGCATGTTGGTCGCGTGTCGCATCCGATCTATCTCAGCGGCGCGCTGCCCGTAGCGCCCAGCGCTATCGCGCCCGCCGGACATGTGAGTCTCTTGCGACCCTACCAAGCCTATCCGGTTCCGCGGGCGCTGGCGCTTTCCGAGATTCCAGGAATCGTCGAAGCCTATCGGCGCGGCGCCGAAAACGCCAAAGCGGCCGGCTTCGACGGCGTAGAGCTGCACGGGGCCAACGGCTATTTGCTTGACCAGTTTCTCCAGGACAACGCCAACAAGCGAACCGACCGCTATGGCGGGTCGATCGAGAACCGCGCGCGCCTGATGCTTGAAGCGACCGACGCCGCCATCTCGATCTGGGGACCTGGCCGCGTCGGCATGCATCTGGCGCCGCGCCGCGATTCCCATTCGATGGGCGATTCCGACCCCAAGGCGACCTTCGGCTATGTCGCGCGAGAGCTCGGCAAGCGCGGCGTCGCCTTCATCTGCGCCCGCGAACATGCCGGCCCCGACGCGATCGGGCGCTTTCTCAAGACGGAATTCGGCGGCGCCTATATCGTGAATGAAGGCTATGATGCGCAAACCGCCGAAGCCGCAATCGCCGCGGGCGACGCTGACGCGGCGGCGTTTGGCAGGCTCTACATCGCCAACCCGGACCTCGCCGAGCGATTTCGCAGGAACGCACCCTTGAACGAACCTCAGCCGGCGACGTTCTACACGAGCGGCTCGGTGGGATACACGGACTATCCGGCCTTAGCGGTATGAGCGTAGTCGCCGGATTTCGGATGCGCGCGTAAAGGGCTAGTTGCAGCTCACCGACGCGCGACGTTGGCGGAAAGAACCACAACGCGAGTTCCAACAGCCGCCTTTTGATAGAGATCCATCGCGTCCTGATTGATCATCCGGATACAGCCCGACGATTGGCTCTTTCCGATCGTCCACGGTTCATTGGTGCCGTGGATTCGAAACAGCGTGTCTCGATCCCCTTGCCAGAGATACATCGCTCGCGCGCCGAGCGGATTGCCGGGACCGCCGTGCATCCCAAGCCCGCTCTGCAATTCAACCAGCTGCTTCTTCAGGTCGGGCCTGCGATCGATCATTTCCTTCGGCGGATACCAGTCAGGCCATTCCTGCTTGCTCTTGATCGTCGCCTGCCCAGCCCAGGCGAATCCTTCGCGTCCGACGCCGATGCCATAGCGGGTCGCCCGGCCTCCGTCCTCGACGTAATAAAGATAATGCCTAGTCGGATCGACCACGATTGTCCCCGGCGCTTCCTTGGTCGAATAGGCGACATTCTTGCGATGGAATGCTGAATCGACCTGGCCCGGTTTCACCGCTGGAACACTAAAGCCCGCGTCTTTCATCTCGGCGTAGAATTCGCCTCCGTGGACAGCGACCGTCTCCGCGGGCCCCGCCTGCTCGGCAGCATCAGTCGAAGGCGGAGGCGCAACGGCGGAGACGGCGATCGTCGGAGATGTTTGCGTGCTGGCGCATCCGGCAAGGCATGCGCCCGCCATTGCAAAGACCGTCACGACGACATGTCGGATGAGGTGAGACATAGGCGATGACCGTCCACAATCGGATGCGCCGACTATAGCCATATCTGCGCCGGGAACCAATTCTCCCGCCGAAAACGCCGCTTGCATGGAACGGCTTTGCCGCCGAGCGCCTGATTGAGTCGGAGTTCGGCGCCCTGACCGGGGCGGCTTTTCGCAAGAAAAGCACAGACTCTCTTGGGTCGCGGTTCGCGAAAAATCACGGCGCCTGCGCCCGCCTCGCCCGGAGGAGAGTATTGACCCCCGCGCGCTGGGCGCTATTGTTTAACCCCCGGTACGGTTTTTTGAGATTTATGAGGAGGGGTCTAATGGCGCGCTCGTCGGACAACCCACAAAACAAAGGCCGAGGCAAGAAAGCCCTCGGCGTGATGGGTGTATCTTTGTCGCTCGCGGGCGCCGCCTGCGTCGATAGTTCCCCTGCAGATGCTTCAACGACTCCGGCGACCAGCAGGATGCGCACGCTCGACCTCCACGAACAGGAAGTGTTTGATGTGGGGCTGAATTCGTTCCGCCTTTTCGATCGCGAAGAAGTCCCGGCCGTCAAGACCGAGCAGGTTGCTTGGTGGTGGGGATGCCGTGGCTGTAGAGGCTGTGGCTGCCGTGGTTGCCGGGGCTGTGGCTGTCGTGGATGCGGCTGCCGCGGTTGCGGGTGACGCGCCGCTGCACATTTTGACGGCTGAGCAGTCGTTTCCGATAGCCCGCCAGCGCTTCGGTCCGATGTCGCTGGCTAGGGCGAAGGGCGTGGATCGTGCGGAGTAACCCGCGCGCGTCCGGTTTCTCGGATTCCTGCAATCGAGCGAATCTCGTCGCTGCTAGGCGCGACGAGACGGGGGAGCGCGCGACAGCCAAATGACCGTTGAAACATCCGGACCGCTTTCGCGGAAGCAGGTTTCACAAGCGCCGTTCGGCGACGCCCTTCTTCGATTCTCGCCCAATTTTTCAGTCTATGTCCTGCCGCCTGACGCTGTCTGCCTTTATTCGGAGGACAGAAAGTTTTTTCTGCATGGCGCGCTCTACTGCGCGCTGGCGGAGCGAATCGGCGCGGGAGAGGACGCCCACGCCATACGTGACGCGCTAGCCGCAGAATATCCCGTCGACGCAATAGACGAGGCGTTCAAGCGGCTGCTTGATCGCCGCTTCGTCGTCCCGGCGGGCGCATCCGATGGGATTGCGGCGGCCTACTGGGCCAGTCTCGGCCTGCCGCCTGACGTCGCCGAAAAAAATCTGCAAAAGGTCTCCGTTCGGATCGAACCCCTAGGGATAGGCGGCGCGGGCGCGCTGGAGGAGGCGCTGGACGTTTTCGGGGTCAAGGTCGTGAAGCGCGGGGGCGATTTGATCGTGGCCCTCGTCGGCGATTATCTCGAAACCCAGCTCGATGAGTTCAACCGCCGGCGGCTCGAAGACAGGCAGGAGTGGCTGCTGGTGCAGCCGTCCGGCCTGTTTCCGCTGGTCGGCCCGATCTTCAGCCCGGGCAAGAGCCCATGCTGGACATGTCTCGCCGATCGCATGAACTGGAATCGACAGGTCAAGGCTTTCCTCGGCCGCAAGGAGGCGCGCTGCGTCGCCGTCTCGCCACTCGGCGCCAATCCGCTCGGCCTCAGCGGCGTTGGCCTCGCCGCCGCCGAGATCGGCAAGGCCATCGCCAGCGGCTTCCGCACCGATCTGCGCCACCACATCGTGAGCCTGGACATGATGGGCTCGACGGTCGCACGCCATTATGTGCCGGCTCGGCCGCAATGCCCAAGCTGCGGCAGCCCCGAGATGCGCGATCCCGCGCGAACGCCCACGCCTGTCCGACTGCATGCCGGCGGCGCGAGCGTCGTGACGAGCGGGGGCTACCGATCGGTCGCGCCGGGCGACACCCTTGCCCGCAATCGCAAGCATGTCAGCCCGCTCACCGGGGTCGTGTCGCATCTCGATCGGATCAAGAGCCAACAGCCGCTCGACGCGAGCTTCGTCGCCAGACACAATTTTTCGCCGCGCCCCGAAACCGTCGACGCCCTTCAGGCCGGACTCAGCGGAGACAGCTATGGAAAGGGCAGCGTCGCCGAACAGGGCGAGGCAAGCGCGCTGATGGAGGCGATCGAGCGCTATTGCGGGATTTTCCAGGGCGACGAGATCCGGACAGTCCGGCGATTCGCGGATTTCCCAGCCGGCGAGGCGATCCTGCCCAACGACATTCTGCTCTATAGCGACGCGCAATATGAACGGAGCGCGACAAGCGGCAAGTGCTCGGGCGAGGCCGCGCCGCTACGCTTCGATCCCGCCGCGGAGACGGAATGGTCGCCAGTGTGGTCGCTGCGCGACGAGCGCTTCAAATACGTTCCTACCGGCCTTCTGTATTTCTTCCACGAGTCCGGCGGCGCCAATCAGATCAGCGCCGATTCGAACGGTTGCGCGGCGGGCAATACCATCGAGGAAGCCATCCTTCAGGGGTTCCTCGAGCTCGTTGAGCGCGATGCATATGCAATCTGGTGGTACAACCGTTTGCGCCGTCCGGAGATCGATCTCGACAAGCTCGGCGACAGCTATGTGCGCGACCTCCGCGCCGTCTTCGCCGGGATGGGCCGCGACGTCTGGGCGCTGGACGTAACCAGCGATCTCGGCATTCCAGTCGTCGTCGCCGTCGCCCATTGGACCGAGGACGGCCGGGAATATATCGAAGTCGCGGCGGGCGCCCATTTCGATCCGCGAATCGCGACGCTGCGCGCGATGACCGAGCTCAACCAGTTTCTTGCCATCGAGAGCCTCGGCGGCCGCCCCGCGCCCGGGCCAGACGACGGTTACGGAAGCGACCCGCTGCCGCTGCGCAAGCACGCCTATTTGCGGCCCGAGGGAAAAGCGTCCTTCGCGCGGTCGCGGTTCAAGAATTTCGCGCAGCTCGACGGTCGCGACCAGGTGCTGGCCTGCGTCAAGCTCGCTGCGCGGGCTGGACATGATTTTCTCGTCCTCGATCAGACGCGCCCTGACATTGACGTGCCGGTGGTACGGGTGATCGTTCCGGGACTGCGGCATTTCTATCGCCGCTTCGGGCCCGGCCGTCTCTACGACACGCCCATCGCCCTGGGTCTGCGCAAGCGGCCGGTGCGGGAGGCCGATCTCAATCCCCTGTTCCCCCGCACCTGACTTGCCTAGCGAGACGTCCCAACCGCCCGCGCCGCCAGCACGGCTCTTCGCTCGCCTCAATCCTGGCGTCACGCTCGAGCGTAACGCCGCGGGCGGACTCTCCGCCTGTTTCGATGGTCGAACCGTGGCGTTCGGGAAGTTCGGCGCCGACGTCACGGCGCGCGCCGCCGACTTCGCGACCGGCGTGACGTTCGGTGAGGATTCGGACGGGGAGTTGAACGAACTTGTTCGAAGACTGGCGCTTTACGGACTGCTGGAATATCGCCTGGCCCGCGCGCCGAGCGGTCCCGATCTCATCGTCATCGAGCCGCAGATGCGCGACTACGCGCCACAAATGGCTGAGATCGACGAGGATCGCGCGCTGGCGCTGTCGCGCTTTGCATATATTCGGCGGCGCGGCGCCGACATGGTGCTCGAATCGCCGCGCGCCTGCGCGCTCTTCCGGCTGTGCGACCCAAGCGTTACAGCGATGATCGCGCATCTGTCGGAGGCCCGCACGGTAAAGGAGCTCCGCGTTTCGGCAGATTTTCCTGGCGTCGAGCTGTTGTCGCTGCTGCTCGACAGCGAGATCCTGTTCACGCCCGGTCCGGGCGCCGACAAAGCGCTGCGCGCGGCCGAAGGCGATGACGATCTTGTGTTATGGGACTTCCACGATCTGCTGTTCCACAGCCGCAGCACGAACGGGCGTCACGGTAATCCTTCTGGCGGGATCTATGCCCACGCGCATCTCGCAGCGCTGCCGCCCGCGGTACGGCCGAGCTGGCCGGGGCCGGCGATCGACCTGACGACATTCGATACGGCGCCGCCTTCGGCCTTTGCGACATTGCTGCGGCGCCGATGCTCCACCCGCGCCTTCGACGAGCGGCGCCCGATCACGCTGGCGGAAGTGGCGCAGCTCCTCGGCGGCGCCGCAAGAATTATATCGCGAGAGCGAGCGCCCGACGAAGACCAGGATGAGCCAGAGTTGGAGGTCGCCGCTCGTCCCTATCCATCCGGCGGCGCGAGCTACGAATTGGAGCTCTATCTCGCCGTCGATCGATGTGAAGGCCTGGCGCGCGGCTTTTATCATTACGACGCCAGCCGCCACGCTCTTGTTTTGATCGAGACGAACGAGCATTGGCTTACGGCGATGCTGGAGGACGCGCAATTCGCCATGGGCGCGCCGGGGGTCCCGCAAGTCCTCATCACAATGGCGGCGCGTTTCGGCCGCGTGTCCTGGAAATACAGCGGCTTCGCCTATGCGCTCGTTCTGAAACACGTCGGCGTGCTGATGCAGACGCTCTATCTGATGGCGACCGAGATGGAGATCGGCGCCTGCGCGGTCGGCGTCGGCGATATCGAACTCTTTGCGAAGATGACGGGCCTCGCCTTTCACGTCGAAGGGTCGGTCGGCCAGATTGCGATCGGACGCGGCGTTCAAAGCAATTCAACGCCGATCGCCGATTGACGGCGCGCCGCCAGCGCGACTGACAGATCGGCGGTCAGGGATCGTCCAATGACTGGCGCAGCAAGACGCGATGTTTTGATCGGAGCGGGGGCAACCGCCATGGCGATCGCGACCGCCACATGGTCGCGCGGGGCGTTCGCCCAAAAGACCCATCCCCTTGCCGCATCGGAGTGGGATTACTGCATGATCAGCGATCTCGTGGCGGCATTGCGGACGAAAAAAATTTCCGCGCTGGAGCTCGCCGATCAGGCGGTCGCGCGCATTGAAAAAGCCGACCGGCGCGTCAACGCCGTCGTCGTCCGAGACTTCGAACGCGCCCGCGAGGCGGCCAAGGCGGCCGATGCCGCTCTGTCCCGCGGGGAGAGGGGCGCATTGCTTGGCGTCCCGATGACGGTGAAAGAAGCGTTCAATATCGCCGGACTGCCGACGACCTGGGGCGACCCGCAGTTCAAGCGCTTCGTGCCGGAAGAAGACGCCCTGGTCGTCGCGCGCTTGAAGAATGCGGGCGCCGTCATCCTCGGCAAGACCAATGTGCCGCTGTTGCTGAGCGACTGGCAGACCTACAACGACATCTACGGCACAACCAATAATCCTTGGAATCTTCGGCTTACGCCGGGCGGCTCCTCGGGCGGCTCGGCGGCGGCGCTTGCTTGCGGTTTCGGGCCGCTGTCGATCGGCTCGGATCGCGGCGGTTCGTTGCGCGCGCCAGCGCATTATTGTGGCGTCTATGCTCACAAGCCGACATCGGGTCTTGTGCCCAATCGCGGACTGACCCCTCCGGGCGCCCCGCCCTTGCCGCGCGATTGCGATCTCGGTGTCATCGGTCCAATGGCCAGAAGCGCTGCGGACCTGGCGCTTGCGCTCGATGTCATCGCCGGTCCGGACGAGGAACGCGCCGGCGCAGGCTACCGGTTGGATTTGCGGCCCGCCCGGCGTGATACCCTCAAGAACTTTCGCGTTCTCGTCATCGACACGCATCCGCTCGGCGCTACTGCGAGCGTTGTGCGGGCGGCGCTCGGTCGATTGTCGGAGCGTCTCGTCCGTGCCGGAGCCAAACTCGCGCACGCCAGTCCGTTGCTGCCCGACCTTGCCGAATCGGCGCGTCTCCATGTTCGGCTGCTGTCGGCATTTTGGGGGGCGGATTTGCGGCCGAGCGTCTATGCCAGGCTTCGTGACGCGGCCGCAGCGCTGTCGCCAAGCAACCGGAGCCTCGCGGCCGAACGTACGCGCGGCGCGGTCATCAGCCATCGGGATTGGCTCGCGGCCGACGGGGCGCGGAGCGAGCTTCAGGAGCGGTGGCGCGAGTTCTTTCGCGACTGGGACGTCGTGCTCTGCCCGGCGATGCCGACGCCCGCTTTTCCGCACGATCATTCGCCGATCGAGTCGCGACGCATCCAGATCGACGGCCGATCCCACGCCTACCTAGACGCCCAGATCGTGTGGGCGACGCTCGCCACGACTCCCGGCCTCCCGGCGACCGTGGCGCCGATAGAGCGAACCGAGACCGGCTTGCCGATTGGCGTGCAGATCATAGGACCTTACCTCGAAGATCGCACCACGATCGGCTTCGCCGAACTCCTCGAGCGGGAGTTCGGCGGTTTCGCGCCGCCGCCGGGTTTTGCGTAGCCCCCTGTCGGCCTTGGTTCCTTCGTGCATCGCACCAAGCCGCTGTGTTGCGTGGCGTGTCGGGATATCGAACAAGAGCGGCTCAAACAACTGACCGAGACTCTGCGAGGCGTCTTCTCCATCGGCGACCATTGAACCTTCGAGGGGGCGGAGCGCCTGCGTGGCGGCGCTCCTTTCGCCGGTGTCTGTGGCGTTAGCGCTGCATTTGGAATCCGCCGCGCCGCTCACACCTCTATGAATTCTTATCTTCCTTACCGTTCGAATTGGCGTCGACGAGAGCGGTCTTCTCAAGCGGCGTGATCGTCTTAAGCGTCAGGAAAGTGAAAGCCGCAATGCGCGGAATATTGCGGCGGCGCGCATGCGCTCATGGCGTTTTACGTCGTCGCCATGCCGCAGCCGGAGTTCGCGCGATGGCTCGCCCACGAAGCCGGGCCAGCCAGCACGCCTACCACCCCCCAAGCCCAAGAGGGAATGCACCTGTTCACGGCAAGCGGTTGCGGCGCCTGCCACACGGTTCGCGGGACCTCGGCCACCGGCGGGATCGGACCCGACCTTAGCCATGTCGGCGGACGGCTTTCGCTCGCGGCCGCGACGCTGCCGAATGATGAAGCGGCCTTCGCGCGCTGGATCAAGGACAACCAGCATATAAAACCGGGTAATCTGATGCCGCCTTACGGCATTTTCAGCGAAAGCGAGCTCGCCGCGGTGTCGAACTATCTTGCGGGTCTACGATGATCGTCGTCTCGCCATATCCGCGGCAGGGGCAATTCGCAATGCCGCCAACATCCTACATTAGGCGCGCTTCCTTGCGCCGTCTTATGACAAAGGCAACTTCTCCAATAGATCGAGAAGCGCTTCAAACCGGGCCGGCTTAGTTAACAGACCGTCGAAACCCGTTAGACTCGCTTTCTCCACGCGCGACGTGCTGAGGGCTACCAGAGAGACCTTGTTACCGGCAGGCAATTCACGAATGCGACGCATCACCTCAATTACGTCCATATAAGGAATGCCGATCTCGACAAACACCATATGGGGCCTAAAGTCTTTTATCGCGCCTATCTCATCTGCGCTGCTGCAAGCGAGCCGGACAGAGATCCCGACCGTTCCGAGAAGCAACGCAAGCCTATTGGCGGCGTCACGATTGTTATCGATAACCAGAGCTTTGAGTGGGAATATCGAGTTCGCGCCGGTTGGAGCGGGCGCTATTTCCAGTGCATGCTTGTCGCGCTGAGCAGTAATATCGTGTGCGACCCCGATCATCCGAAGCGGCCGCCCGAGTTGGTCTCGTTCGACTATCCCTAGTTCTCTAAACCACGTTACGATTCCATTGGGACTAAGGACGCGGATTTCGGTTTGAAATCGTTCAGTCTCACCGCGCAGCGCTGCTTCGATGTCCGCACAAAATTTTATTCTATCTTCCGGATGCACAGCATCTCGGACCGCGGCGAAACGGCTAAACATGCCTGTGCTCGAGGAATGGTCGGAGTCAAATGGATCGAAGCGCCGCACGATGTCGCGCACGATGTCCCATTCGAAGCTGATCATGGGAACCGTGTGTAGCGCCAGACGTAGAGCAAGCTCATTACGCCGCGCCCGTTCCTCGCGCGCAGCTTTATGTCCGAAACTCAATTGCCGCCTAAGGTGCGTCATCGAAGCCTAGCCGTGGCAATTTCCCAGTAATTGTCGCCCATCGATCAGTACGGCGAGTTAATGCGAATCGTCAGGCGATATCAACCTATTGGTCTGCGGAAGGAAGCTCGCGCCGCGCTCAGCGCGTAACGTCCACCGAAGGGCGAGGCGGCAGTCTCGCGCTTGGTCGTGATCAAAATTCCTACGATGTTGATGATGACCACCACCACTGGGTTAAGGGCGGGTCGTCACTCCATACCAATCCGCTTCAAAGCCCGTCATTCAAGCCCACGCTTCTTGAAACCCCAGCGAAACCCAAGGCCGAAACACGAGTTTCCACGCGCCGCAATCAGCGACCTAATTACTTGATTTTCAATTGGATAATGGTGCCCAGGGGCGGAATCGAACCACCGACACTGCGATTTTCAGTCACCAGGTATTCTAATCAATATCAAAGGGTTAGCTGAACTCGAATTTGGAAAACCGCCCTATTTGGATCAGTGAGATACGGCAGGTTTGGAAAACCAGCACGCCCCTCTCAATGCGAGGTTTATCGCAAAACAGAGCCGAGTTGTCGTTTGATGCCTCCAGCCACCTCTACGAACGAGACTCGTGCCCTCGTCACCAACAATCTGCCTTCGCCGAGCGCCCGACCGCTTTGCGCTCCGACTGACTGACGGCACTCTAGTCATTCCATCTAATTCGGACGCGCGCGGCCTGCGACGTTTTTTGCGGAGAGTACCCCAATAATGTCCACTGGGGATGGCGCACTACGGCTTGGAGCTCAAGTGTCTCTTACTCTGAAAATGCAGCAGAAAGTCCGATCACAAACCCGACAACCGCCGCTATTGCTGCACCAAAGCTAAATCCACCGCCAAAAAGGATAGCAGCAATGAACAAGGCCACCGCGCCAGTCGCGCCATACGTGACTTTATGGGAGGTCAGCAGATCCATGTCTTTTATCCCCGACATTCGCCACGCGATTTAGGCTTATCCGTGCCGCGGTATCGAATCACGATTGCCTGCATATGTCCACACGGTTACGGCAGACGCCTTTCGCCGACGTTAAATTCCAGCGCTTTCCGTGCCAAAGAATCTAGGCTTGTTTTCACCGAATCAACTCCGGGAATTTGGGATTGTTGATTTGATGACGACGCCTTCGAAGTTGACAGCGCCCCACCCACAAATTGGGATATAGCCGAGTGGTGGTAGATGGGCACAACGGTCAACCTTGCTCTCATCGACGCGGCATTTCGCCGCATCGAGGCCATCGACAACCGGCGGCTTGACGTTTCGTTGTCAACTTCGAACGCTTTGGAGTGCTTCGAGACCGATAATATAGCCAAGCTTACGATAACTTTCAAACTGGGTCTCGGAAAACCACTGATTGCGGGTTGGTTCATGAGGGAACTCCGGGTGTCGCGCCCGGTATGAAAGAATGTCTGCAGGTAGCTGATCAAGACTCTTGGGAATAGACGGCTTTAAGTAAATAAGATCGCCTTTGAATGCGGGAGAGCCCGGTTCCTCGGGATAACTTATACTTCCCACTGAAACTGTAGCATCACTTAATCCATTCGCATCAATGAGCAGCGACTGCGTATCAATCGTGATCTCCACGCCGAAGTCCACCCGACATTTTTGTATGGCATTGCCCAGATCTCCGAATGTGCGCTGCGGATCAGCACCCGCATCAACACAGATGATGCGACGGCAACGGCGTCTCACCAGCTCATAGATTCCTAGATTTTCAAAGTGCCCTCCATCTGACACATAAATCCACTTGGACTGTTCGGTTGTCATCCCTAGCAACTCGCTCAAGTAGCAAAGTAGCGCTAATCGTGGGCTTTGCCGTGAAAGCAGCTTCTCGGAACTATACCTCGGATTAGGAAGCCATCGTCCGAGACGCATATTAAAGAGCGTAAACAGAAATGCTCGTGGTTCTCTACTTGCAAAACCCATCTGTGAACTTACTGCAGCACCGGAGGTCGCCATTGCCGTGCCAACCATGATACCGTCAGATCGATCACGAAAGCTGGCGGACTCTCGCACATACCTATTCGTTTGCACGTAACCGCCGCGGCTGGCCCCAGGCTCCGGCGTTACATTAAACTCAGTCGCCACAAGCCAATAACCGCACCAGCGAGGTGAGAACAAGAACGATGCGGCCTTTCGCTGCTGCCATCCCAACGCTTGACCGCGCGAAATATTGAGAGTGCCGTTGCAGAGAAGATAGGGCCGCTGCTCCGCAAATTTTCCTAGTTCGAGATCATCGTTGGGATCGAAGCCCGCATAAGGCTCTGGAGCACGGAGCGGATTCGCAGCCCCTAAGTAACAACGAACGAGACGATTTCGGTAAAGATTTTGAAGTGAAAACACGTTCACATCTATGCATAGGAAGCCAACTGCGAAAAGTCCGGCAAGTGCCAAAAGAAGAACGAACGCGGGCGGGACGTGCCAGTTCGACGAGAATAGAACGGTCTCCCAATTGAAATGGCCAGAGGCCAAATCTGAAAGATGACGATCTACAAGTTCTCCAAATGAATTGCCCTCACGGAAAGCGGGAATTTCGCCCGCAGGTAGGAGCAAAACCAATAAGCTTTGGTAAATAGGAACCAGCGCGACTATGATGACGACCATAACTAAAAATGACGCGAATTTGCCGACTTCTCTTCGTCTTCGTTCGACGATAACGGAGAGGTTCCCCGTCGATATGACTCGTCGCGACGCACCTGTTACCAAGACCAAAACAATTGCTAATGCCACAGTAATTGCGATCGTTTCTAATTCAAACGATTGCCAACTGAAAGTTTTCCATAACAGACAAAGCCAACACCAAAGAGGACGGCCGTAAATGCAGATTACGCCCGTAGAGACCCATAAGAAGACCACACAGCTCAACTGGCCAAATATTCGACTCAGCCATTCACGCGCATATTCCGAGAGCGAACTCCCTAATACCATAATCCACACTAAGTAAAGGGACCAATACCCCATTGCCACGACAGCCGGGCCAAAAGCTACGGCATACGCAGCCGCCCAAGCGCCTTCAATCCTTGGATGGATGTAATAATGATGGATCGAAAGTAATGCATAGACACAGAAACTAAAAACAATGGTCGCGAAGACCGAGCGGCCAACTAAAGTACCTTTCGATTTGCACGCGCGTAAAAAATGTTCGGAAGGCTTTAGCAAGCTGGGAGCGTATGCCACGCCATAGGCAAAAAATACTCCGTACAAAATTATCAAAGCAGTCCGTCCAGTAAGGCGACCTAAGTCAACGAAATCAATATGGGGATCTTGCAGTGTCATCCAGATTGAAACAAATAGAACCCCGGGAAGAATTAATGAGAATAGCGCCGTCTTCGGAAACTCCAACAGAGATCGACACCGTTTCCGGCTACGCTCCGGCAAGGTCTGAAGATTAAGGCCTTGCAAAGTTAGACAAAACGCAATGTAAGCAATCGAAGTCACAAAAAACGGGACCCCAGCACTCCCAATATTGCTCAGCCCGACTAGTCGACCATAAGCCACTAGATCGTGTAGTAGCGCAACTATCAAGAGTGTAGCAACAACGAAAAGAAAAAGATTCAGCACGAGATTGCGGAAGAAGCCAGCCAGAAGCGCGAGAGTATCGCCGCTCAGAAGACCTAGGCGCGGTGTGAGATAGCTACTGAATGCCCGCAAAAATCGGATCTCTCTGGGTTCGACATCTTCGTTGTTTGCCTGAAAATTCTTCGGACGGATCCGCTCCTCGATCGCGCTGAGCGCGCCAGCCGGGTCGCTCTCTGTCGCCAAACCGAGCTTCGGCTTGCGCTCATGATAGATGCATGCAGAGAGCCAGCTACCGATATAGCCTCCACCCGAAACCACCGATAGATAGTCGATTTTCCGCAGCAATCTTTGTTGCGCGAATGCTTGTAGCACGCCGAGTGCGAACGTGGCGCTGCGAATTCCTCCCCCTGATAGGGCCAAGCCATACAAGTCGCTGGAGGCGACGAGGTCTCGAAGTTCGGGTCCGCGCAATTCGACGACATGCTGCTTTTCGAGACGCAACATTTTTTCAAGAGTAATTCGCGCATTCAAATTCGGGTCAGTCATAACGTCAATTATTGACGGGGTTTGATTGTCCATACAAGACCCTACCTCTCTCCCTTGGTAAGGGAGAGGTCGAGAGTTCAATCCTCTCTTGCAGCACCATTTTCTTTCTTAGAAATCAGTAGCTTGCCGGATCGGCCAAAAAACCGATTCGGCAAGTGCAGGCAGAACAGAGCAAGAAGATGCACGCAAATCCGTGCACAATCCGTGCAGTTTGTTCGGGCGTTGTTCCCATTTCTTTGCCGGAGTGTCGCGTCCTTGCCGACCGGAGCGCCGCTGCCAGCAGGATTCGCGTTTGCTCGGTTCTTTGTACGTCCACGCCCCTTAGGCAGGCAGCACTGAATCCACCAGAAGATCGGCCAACGTTCGAACCTCGTTCCGATCGAACCAACCTTTGGAAAGTGCGGCCTGAACCGCAGAGGTCGGATCCGTGGTGAACAAGACCACAGCGAGGTCGGATAGCGCCCTAGTGCAGCAGACGTAGAAAAGGCGTCGCGTGCGGCTGATGACACTGTCATTACCCTCAGCAATATTTTTCCTGTCATTTTCGGACAGGGCCTTAATGCCGAAATACTTCTCGTATGAAAATTGAACGTGCCGTCCTTCCTCGTCGTCGAGAACAACCAGCACCCGTTCAAACTCAGCTCCCTTCACACCCTGCTGAGTGGAGAACGGAGACTGCGTATTCACATATTTCGCGTAACCCCACATTTCGTCCGCCGGACATTGCAGAAACGCATCCATAGCGTTCACCTCAGCGGCCACCTCATCTTCGTCAGCGTCTTCGCTTCCGGCCTCCACCGGCCGCATATCGAGATACGCAATGATCCGGGGGTCAAGCGCAATGAGATCGTGCCCCCGCATATGATTCAGCACGTCACGGACTGTGACACCAGAACCAGAAGCCATGAGGGCCGCCAGTTCCTTGCTCGCGGCGTGCAATTCAGCAAGAACAGCAGCTATGTGGCCACGGGCGATAGCCTCTTTTGCTAGTCGCGGGCTGAGCTGTCTGACCAAAGACATGGCATCGAAAGCTCGGCCATTTTGCATCGCATCTGCCAATGGAATGGCCAGCGTCCAAAATGGCCGCAACGGCCAGGCACTGGCGTCGGCAAATCCATCCTTGAAAGCGCTCGGAGCTTTGTCATTCAATGCGGAGTACAGCTGAGCGAAGCCAAGACGCGCGGCCGCCATGCGATGGACAATAACAAGTACCTTCACGTCACGTGGAGCACTGCTCAGCCAAGCGCTATCGTTATTGGCTGCCGCAATCCACTTCCGCACAAGCTGGAGGTTTTGTTCACGATGATCGTCCGCCGGAAGAATAAAAAGACGGGCAGTACCACGGACGTCTTGAAGTTGCCCGTCGACTGCCAGTTTGCGCCCACCCGTCTGCTCCAGCCCGTCGTCATCCCTCCTGATCTTGTTCGCGACAGCCAAGACGTTTGTCGGGCACCTAAAGTTTTCCGACTTTTTGATATCGGCCCAGCCAGCACCCGGATCAACCTGACCTATGCCGGTTGTGTAGATCTTCTGCATAGGATCGCCGAAGAACCCCAGACAAAACGCGTCACCCATTGAACGTTGCACTTCGGTTAGCGCATTAACGACGTCAGGCATTGTGTCCTGACTTTCATCCACGAAGACGATCGGAAATTGCTGGGCTAGGATGCGCCGCAGGAGCGGCTTTTCAGCAAGCAGCTGGGGCACCATCCGAATGATGTCGTCATGCCCGAGGATACCCTTTGAATAGTTGTTACCAGTACCATAAGTGAATAGCGGCACATCTGCTATGCGCGCCCGCTCAGCTGTGTAGCGATCGACATCAGCCGCATTTTTTTCGCGTGTGCGTTGTTGAACACGAGGGCCGAAGCCCGAGGCCTTCTCTTTCAGCTCATCGATGCGTTCCTGGATACGTCGCGCAACCCAGGCCTTGATATCCCTTTGAAATGGACGAATGATCATCCAAAGGAAGCTATGGATAGTTGAAACATGGACGACCGGACTATTGCCTACATCTTCCCAAATCTCCGCAGCAGCAATTTCAGTGTATGTGATGCAGGCAATGCGTTGACGGCGCACCTGTAGTTGGCGACCATGAGCGTTGATAATCCCATCCAAGGCTTTGGCGAGAGACGTAGTCTTACCGGACCCGGCCCCGGCAGTCATGACGAAGCTGCGAGGAGGGCGCGCATTCACGCAGGTGCGCAGCTCCTCGTCGGCCGGTGTGTCCGGCTGTTTCAGTCGAGAGCTCATACTTCCGCCACCGGCTGCGGCTCAGCATCACCAGCAGTTGGGGCGGCCTCCGCCTCCATAGCAGCCTCAAGGCTCACTTTTTCTGCTAACCAAACGAGTCCTTCCTTGATGTAAAGCGGAACTTCCCACTCGGGCTTTTGATTTAGCACGGCGAGTGCGAAGTTGGTCTTATTGAAGGATTTTCCGTTGACGCGGGTGTGAAGTTTGGCGGCGAGCTCTGTCGGGCTCCTCGGCACAGTCTTTAAGTGCAACCCAACCTCTTTACGCTCTTTAGCCTGGCACCAGACGGCATTCTCTAACCCGAACGCCTCCTCGAGCGTGCGTCCGCATATCTGCTCTACGCTCCCACCGAAATTAACATCTGTCAGGAGCTGATACGCGACCCGCACCGAAGCGGAAGCAACATCCGGCACGGCCGCGGTCTTCGCTTCTGGCGTCGCCTCAAGAAGATCTTTGATACTTTTCAAGCCGGGCAGCCACTTCCGTAGCGTTTGGTTTGACGTAACCGCGCCGGCTTCCCCGGGGAGGCAGGCCTTAGCATAGACGCGCTTTTTTTCTCCGCCCTCAACTTCAGCCTCTTTATCCGCGTCTTCATCCACTTCTTCATCGTCGTCTTCGTCCGCCTCGGCCTGATTCGCACGAACTACTACGCTATCGATGTCCGTCACGATCAGCGTCGTGATTCCTAGGAACTCAATCAGCGACTTAAAACGATGCCCAAAGGCACCGCCCACTTCAAGGATGCAGATGCTCGCCGAACGGAGCGACTTCGCCGAGCGCTCAATCATTATTGGGACAAGCAATCGCTCGACGTTGCCCTCAACGAGGATAGCTGCGTCAGCAAAGAAAAGGTCACAGTGCGTAAGCTTCAAGTAACGCTGAAGAAAATCTCGGTCATTCACGCCCGCCCCCGAATTGAATTTGGACAGATTGAGAACTTGTGTCGTCTGTTCAGCATCCTCTGCGTGCCGGCGGAAATAACGAATTGGGGCAAAGCCGCGCTCGTAAAGGATGTGTGGGGAATGTGTTGTTACGACCAGCTGACTGGAAAAGACGCTCTTCTCTTCGCCAGGGATTTTCAACAAATCAAGGACGTTGCGGATAAAGACCTGCTGCAGCTGTGTGTGTAGGTGCGCCTCCGGCTCCTCAATGAAAATCAGGTGCAATGGCACCCGGTTTTCCGACTCGGCTTTCCACCGTGCCTGAAGATCAAGAAGCTCTACAACCATGTAAATAAGATTTTTGAAACCGAGCCCGTTGTACGTGTCCGGCAATTCAACGGCCGCATCGCCGTCGCCTACGATATAGTGCACTCTAGCATTCTGATTCAGGATCGATTCCGGACTCAGAGCAGATCTGATCTCAAGTCGCGGGTTATTCAGCCCCGGATAACCCAGCTCCGCAATTCGCTTCAGCGTCTCCGAAAACACTTCTCGCAGATGCTCATTTAGCCCCTGCTCGCTCTCAAATAGAGCCTTGAGCGCCTGGTGATCGTCTTGGCGTTGATCAAGATTGCGTTGATAGAAGCGACTTAGGCGCTTGGACAGGTCCTCCGCCCGGCCAGCAGGGCTGCTAGAAGGGTCCGAGAGATGTCGCTGCGCGTTTAGACAATCGACGCGAACGAGTGATTTCAGTATGCTCGCACCGCCTGGTTCCCCCGACAAGGGTTCAGGAACATAATCTTCCGGCTCTTGAAATTGATCGTCGAACCTGCTCCGATCCAACACAGAGTAGCGAAGCTCAAACTCGTTTCCAAGCTCACGCTGGAGATACTCCGCCAGATTCTTTGGCCAGGGGGCATAATTACCTGCACCTTCACCGAGTCGGGCAGTTTCGGTGGCTGCCTTTGCTTGCGCCTCTCGGAATCGCTGCAACAGCTCGACGGGGTTGCGCGCGGCGAACTCGACGCGCAGCCCAACTAGATTTCCTTCCCACTCCATACTCGGGAGCAGAGCAACCACTAAGTAGAGATCAGCTGCCGCGACCTCAAACCACAGATCGAGCTTAATGCTTGGCAGCGACGGAACTGGCTCTTCCGCTGAAAGCTCCCCGATTTCGCTGAAACGCTTCCATGCATAGGAGCTGAAATCATACAGCGATAGACGATCCTTGCTCCCCGTAAGTAGCGTTTGGATCACCTGCGTCGCAGAAGTTTTACCACTGTTATTGGCTCCGACGAATATCGAGATATCGTCGCTCAGCTCGACGCGTACATCCCGAAGCCGACGATAATTTTGAATCCGATAAGAATGTAAATGCATAACTCTCAGCCGCTTCTTATGAATTTTATGCCAGCTCAACCATGAGACGCAAGAAAGCTAGAGTTCGCCGGAGAACGCTCTATCCAGTATTGAGGGCAACAGAGCATTCAGCTCAGCCGCGGTCTCGGCGTGCAGGCGCTTCAGTGATTCCACCTCCACCAACAACGCATCAAACCAGTGCTGTCTTTCTATAGGTGGGACTGGCACCTTTATGTTTGATAATGCTTCAATTCCTAAAGTGCGGTTTCTCCCAGCTCCTCCAGGCGAAGCCGCTCGTATAAGCTCAATGCCTTCATTTGTCAGGAAGTAAAAACACAGAAAACTTGAGGTAGCTATATCTGGCATTGGAACACAGCTCATAAAGCGATGTGATCCAAAGCGCCCATGATCGTCAGCTTTTGCGACGGCAATTGCTCCTTCCCATGCAAAAACATTACTGAACAGCAAATCGCCGCCTTCAATTCTGAAAATCCGCTTCGTTCCGAGCTCGAAGCCAGAAATTGACGGCTTATGGAATGTTCCGTTACCAAATGAGCGGATTCCCAATTCTGGATAATCGTCAGATATTGATACTTCGACCGGCCGTCGAACAAGAGGAGCAACTGTTCGCATAGATGCACGCGGCGCGTTCTTGGCTATCATCCAAAACGCCGATGATAGCAGCTGGTGGATTTCATTTTTCTCGTCATTACGGTGACAGCGTATTTCTTGGATATTCGAAGCCAATTCCTCAATCCGCGCTACAATCCGCTGTTGCTCCGCCAACGGTGGCAATGGGATTTCCACGCCAGCGATGTCCTGTTGCTTCAAGGAAACGTTCGCCGTGCCTTGCATCAGCGGAACGAGCAATTCGTCCTTCCGCGTCATCAACAAATGATAGAGATACTTGGCGTCGCATATCGTCGGATCATTTGGCAGCAATGCCACGAGCAAATTTGCCAACGCAAATTTGCCTTCTTGATAGTGAACACGGTGCAGCGCCGCATCACCGTGGCCAGTGGACGAAATCAGAGGAACACAAACCGCGGGTCCTTCAAGCTGCCAAGTGTCCGAGGTACGGCGAAATTCAGCTGTCACCACGAGTGGATGTTCTCCGGGCGGCGTCTTGAGCGTTGGTGAAGCGCCTTTCACCATTCGGCAAAGTTCGCCAAGGCGATGTGTCTTTTGTTTCATGCCGAGTGTTTGCTTAGCAGCTTCTGGATATTACCGATGATTTCAGCAACCCGTTGCTCTTTCTTCAAAATATCCGCTGCGATCTTGTCGGGCGGCAGGTGCATGATCTCCTCCTTGCCACGCGGATTCTTGCGATCGAGGTTGCAGCCATTCGCCAGTAGCTCCGCGGTGGGCACTTTCCACGCACGCTCGTTTTCTTCCCGCTTCTTCCACCACGCCACGCAATCGGCGAATTCCTCGAACTGTAGGGGCGCGGTTTTGGTGTAGCTCCTTCGACCTTCGGGCAATTGTTGCTCGTAATACCAGACCTCCCCTGTCGGGCCGGATCGGTCGAAGAACAGAATGTTGGTCGGGATTGGAGTGTAAGGCGCAAAGACCCCATTGGGCAGCCTGACGATGGTGTGCAGGTTGAATTCCTTGAGCAGTTCTTCCTTGATGCGCGCACATACGCCATCGCCGAACAATATGCCGTTGGGAACGACCACCGCTGCGCGACCGGCGTGTCCGGCCAATGTTGGCTTGCGATGGAGCTTCCTCATAATCAGTTGGAGGAAGAGCAGCGCGGTTTCAGCCGTTTGCCGATCGCCCGGGAAATTCCCCTGGATACCCTTCTCCTCCTCTCCACCGAAGGGCGGATTGGTGACGATCACGTCCACCCTATCTTTTTCGCCAATCTCCGAGAGCTTAAAGCGCAACGAGTTTCCTGGATCAATCTTTGGCGCATCGAGCCCATGGAGCAGCAAATTCATCTGACACAGCAGATACGGCAACGGCTTCGGCTCGCCTCCGAGGATTGATTCCTGTTGCAGGCGCTTGCGATTGGCAACGGTCTTTACTTGCTTGCTGAGATGGTTGAGAGACTCTACCAGGAACCCGCCCGTGCCGGCGGCAGGATCGAGAACAGTCTCACCAAGCCGCGGATCAATCATTTCGACCATAAAGCGGACTACAGCGCGCGGCGTGTAGAATTCCCCGGAATCGCCGGCTGCGTCGCGCATTTCGCGCAACATAGACTCGTAAAGCGCTCCGAGCGTGTGGAGCTCTTCGCTCGATGTGAAATGAATACCCCCGATTTTGTTGATCACGTCTCGCAACAAATAGCCGCTCTTCATGCGATTATCGACGCCGCGGAAGACCGTCGCGATGACATCCCGGCGATTGTCGCCGTTCGAGCTCGTTAACTGCCGCAGATAGGCGAAAAGGCCAAGACCACGCTTGCCGTTGGGCAGGACAGCTTCGTCCTGGTTGATGAACGCCAAGAGCTCGTCGCCCGTAATTCCTTGCGGATTTGCCGCCCAATCACGCCACCGATAAGGCGCATCGATTGCCGGTCGGAATGCCTTTCCGGCGAGCGTTGCTTCCTCTTCGCGCTGCGTCTCAAGGTCATCCAAGAACTTTAGGAACATGATCCAAGTGAGCAGAGGCAGCCGGTCAAGATCGCCGTTCAGCCCCTTATCCTTCCGCATCATGTCGCGCGCGGACTTAAGGAGGCTGCCTAACGATTGCGTGGTCGTGAGCTTTACCTCACTTTTTGCATTTTTCGGTTTAGGCGGCATAGAGTTCATTCTGTAAGTTGGTTACGGCTATGCGCATTTGATCCGCGCCGCCGAAATAACGGACAATTTCAGCTACCTGCCCATGGTCGGAAATCGGCGGCACATGCAGCACATCCGGTAGCACGAATTGCGCGTCGCCATGTTCCGCGTATTTCTCAAGGAGCTCTTCAAGGATGACTCGCGCCTCGGGTGAGTATCGCGCGAAAAGGTCGGGCTTGTTCGCCTTGAGCTGTTGCGCTCGTTCGCGTCGCGTTTTGAGTGGCGCATTGAACGCAAGATGACACAGCAGATCGAAAGGGTCAGCCTCCCCCTGTTTGAGCTCTTCGGCCAGTTGTTCAAAACTGACCCCCCGATCCTTCAGCGCCTCTATGATTTCCGCACGCTGCGTTACGTTACCCCACTTGTTCCGCAAATCGATGGCGTCTCGGCAAAGTGTCCGAACCGCGTCGGCAGCATAGTCGGTATACCGAACGACGCGCAGTTGCCTGCCATTCGGATCCAGCTCATACACGAGGTGCGCCGCAACCTCGACCTGTCCTCCATCAAAATAAAACTTCCGCCGTTCCTCCGCAGGCGGCTCAATTATGACGGGCCGCTCTTCTTGATCCGCTGGCTCTTCCGTCGCTGTCTCGCGTGTCGCCGTGACTTCGCCTTCGTGGTCGATTTCTTCCTCAGTGAGACGCACGGGATCGCCATCGAAGTCCGGATCGGCAAAGAGACGCGTCGCCGACCCTGTGTAGTCGACGATATTGAACCACAGTTTTCCGTAGTCATCCCGCACACGGGTTCCGCGCCCGATAATCTGTTTAAATTCACTCATCGAACCGACGATCCGCGCAAGGGCTATGTTCTTGCAGGTTGGCGCGTTCACCCCCGTCGTCAGCAATTGCGATGTAGTGAGGATTACAGGCGTATTCTTCTCTAAATCCTGAAAATTCGCGAGATGACCCCGCCCTATGTCCCCCTCATCCGCCGTCACTCGGCACACATAGTCGGGATATTGCTTAACGAGATCAGCGTTGAGGTTGCTTAGCGCCGTTCTCATTTCGCTTGCATGTTCTTGGTCGACGCAGAAGACTATTGTCTTCGCGAACCGATCGCTCCCTTTCAAAAAGTCCGTGAGATGGCGGGCTATCGCTTCCGTGCGGGCGCGCAGTGCCACCGCCCGCTCAAAATCCTTCGTCTCGTATTCATCATCAGGGATCGGGCGGCCGTAGCGGTCAACATCATCCTTACTGGGCCGCCACCCGGCAGCATCCCATTCAGTGATAACCCGATGCACCCGATACGGGGCCAGAAAGCCATCGTCTATGCCTTGGCGCAGACTGTACTCGTAAAGCGGATTTCCGAAGTATCGGTATGTGTCACGGCTGTCGTCGCGAAGCGGCGTCGCCGTCAGACCGAGTTTAAAGGCAGGCTCAAAATAATTGAGAATATTGCGCCACGAGCTCGTGTCGCGCGCGCTGCCTCGATGACATTCGTCGATGATAATAAGATCGAAGAAATCGGGCGGATAAGCGCGGAATTTGCCTTCCCGATTGCTGTCTTCTGCGAGTGCTTGATAGGTCGCAAAATACATCTCGCGGCTCATGACGATATCACCACCTTCGATCTTGTGGCGCGCGTCGCCAAACACCGCGAAATCCTTATCTTTCGGGTCATCAACCAGGATATTACGATCCGCGAGGAAAAGAACGCGTGGCCGGCGATGCTCCCCAGTTCTATTCCACCGCGAAGACCAAAGTTTCCAGCAAATTTGCAGGGCTACCGTCGTCTTGCCGGTGCCCGTCGCCATTGTGAGGAGCGTTCGTCGCTGGCCTTTGAGGATCGCCTCAACCGCGCGATTGATCGCAATCTCCTGGTAGTACCGCTCTTTGAGACCGGCTGTGTGGTTGTAGGGACTCACAAGCCGTTCGGCCGTGGAGTCGTCGCTCAATCCATTCGCCGCGCGGTATCGCTTCCAAAGGTCAGCCGGTGTTGGAAAAGTGTCGACTTTCGTTTCAAGGCCAGTCGTGTAGTCGTATTCGAGAATCTCATGACCGTTCGTCGCATAGGCGAATTTCAGTCCAAGCATCTCTGCATATTGCTTCGCCTGTTGCATACCGTCGGCCGCTGTCCGGTAACCGGCCTTTGCTTCAACAACGCCCAATGAAAAATCTCTCGTATAGCGCAGAAGAAAATCGACACGCTTCGGCGCTTTACGAACGAACCCCTGCCCGACGGGAACAATTCTCCCATCAGTGATGCTCCGCTGTTCCGCAATTGAATGTGGGTCAGAATCCCAACCCGCAGCAGTCAACTTTGGTACTACGAGTTTGCGGCACGTATCGGCCTCTGTCAGCATATCGCCATACTACTCTGAATATATTTGTCGTCCATCTACACCCGGCCTGTTTAGTTGCCAACCTACACGCGCCCTGTATCCTAGCTCGCCCTCTCTGAATTGGTTGCACGTCTTGGGGATAACCCGGCGAGGCGTGGAAGGAGCCGGGGTATCATTCCCCCATGGACGACCAGCCGCGACATGTCGCGACAAGCCTCGACACGGACTTTACGCTCACCATCGACGAGGCCTTGGAGCGATATGCCCGCGCCGGGCTCCCCCGGACGCCCCGCAGCGTGCAGCGCTATTGCGCCAAAGGCCACCTTGAAGCCCGGCTGATCGAAACCCCTTTCGGCGAGAAATATCTCATCTCACCGGCGTCGCTCGACAAGCACATCGCCTATGTTCAGGAAATCAATGACGCGACAAGTCGCGACATGTCGCGACCGTTCGCGGTCGATAATACTGGCGTTTCGAGCCACGACAGGCCACGACAGGAAGCAGCGACAGGCCACGACGTGCCGCGACATGACGCGACAAGCGGCGACATGCACGATGAAAACCTAGGAAATGCCGAGCGACAAGGTGCGACAGCAGCCGCGACAAGTGACGACAAGCCGCGACAGGTCGCGACAACCGACGCCGACACGCGCTATGTCGCCCGCCTCGAAAGCGAGGTCGACTTTTTACGCGGACAGGTCTCAACCAAGGACGCGCAAATCAAGGAACTAACCGAGCGCAGCCGAGAGACCAACGTGCTCATCGGCGGGTTGCAGCGGATGCTGGCACCGTTGCTCGGATCGCCAGACCCGCACCAGGCGTCGCAGCAGTTCCCGCAGCAGCATCAGCAGTAAGAGTTCTCCACAGTGTCGCGGCCTGTCGCGACAGGGAACGACGGCTGTCGCAGGCTATACTTCGAGGATATGCGCGCAACCGACAGCAAGGAGGAGCTGCAAACCCCGACCGAAGAAAAACTCTTCATGGAGAGCACCCTACTGCGCGTCGCCGGCGCGCTCTTCTGTCACGATCACCGGGCGGCCGGGAAGCACACCGACGAGATACGTTTGCGCCGGGGCGAGACCGAGCGGCACATCACCATCCGCCCCGACCCAAGGCTCGGGCAGCCAGGCCCCTTGGCGCATAAGATATTCGTCGCGCTCCTCAAGAAGCACTCCGACTACGGTCGACCCATCCGCAACGAAATCTCCTTCACCCGGCGGGAGATCGGCCGGCTCATCGGCCGTAAGGAGTGGGGCGGCCGCGACAGCGAACAGCTCGCCCGCGCCTTGCACCAGATTCACTACACGTTCATCCGCACCCATTTCAAAAAGGAGAACGGCCGGCACGTCGAGCACTCGTTCAATATCTTCCCCGAGATACTCATCGAGCGGCGCGAGTTCGCCAGCGACCCGATCGAGGCCTGCACCATTACCCTGGCAGAGCCGATCGTCCGGTCGCTTGGGGAGGATCATTTCACCTGCCTCAACTTCACCCTGATGCAGGAGTTGGGCACCATTGGCCAGGCCCTTTACATGCGCGCCTTCTTCCATTTCGCCAATCTGTACGACGGCCGCAACCGGACGAAGCTGGAGTTCCAGAAGCGCTACGACGACATGTGCCTCGAATGGCTCGGGGGGCTGGCCACGGTGAAGCACGTGTCGAAGATCCAGGAGCGGCTCGGGCCGCATCTTGAGCAGCTCATCGCCACCCGCTTCCTGTCCTCTTTCCGCATCACCAAGGCCAAAGGGGACGAGGCCGGATTCGTCATCGCCTTCCGGCCGGGGGCGGGCTTCTTCCGCGACTATGATCGCTTCTACCGCAACCGGTCACAGGGCGAATTGCAGTGGGACTTCGCCAACGACCAGCGCAGTGTCGCAGAGCCGCTGCGCGTCGCCTACCTCTTCGTCGAGAAGCGCACCGGCCGCAAGGTCGAGTCGCAGGCCTATGTCAGTTCCAAGGAAGTCGAGACCGCCAAGAGCCTTCTTGCCCAGATCGGCTTCGAGGAGATGCCCGCCTTCTTCGACTATGCGCTCGCCGAGGCGAAGCGCACCAAGTTCGACGTGCAGACCCTCGGCGGCGTCCGCCAGTATCTCGCCGGCTACCTATCGGGCAGGAGCGCACGGGCGGCAATGAAGAAGGCCGAGGCGAAGGCATCCCAGGAGCGACAGGCTGAAGACGAGCGCGCCGCCTACGAGGTCTATCGCCGCTCGCAGGCGCGACACATCTTCAAGACGCTCTCCCGCGCCGAACGCAACGCCATTGAGAAAGCCGCGACCGCGCAGTCGGCATCCTTCTCCGGGTCACTCCGCAAGACGATGTTCGAACGCAAGCGCGATCAGATCACTGCCCAGCGTCACACCTCCAAAATCAAGACGCTCGCCCAATGGCGCGTCGACCGATAATCCTCAAGAGCCTGCATGTCACGAACATCGGCAGGGGTTATAGTCCCGATCTACGTGCCTCGTCGACTCGGTAAATAGCGCGCCGCCGACGCAGCTTGCGCGTGTTCAGCAAGTTTCTTAAAGTGCAGTCTATTCCACGATATATTCCGCCCCGGTCGAATAACTTATTCGAGTACGCTGTATTATGTTGTCGAAAATCAATCGGATAAAAAACCTCGGCCTCGTCTTCGCGGATTTCTCTTGGTCGCCCGCTACCCCGAGTTTCCAAGCCTTCAATTTAATTTACGGCTGGAACGGCTGCGGCAAGACAACATTGACTCGCCTTTTTGGCGCGGCGGCGAGCGGCGAACGCCTTGATGAGCTAGAGTACGTCATCGAGGATTCAGCAGGTTCCGTTTTCAGTGAATCCGATCGATTCCCGTTCCCGGTGCGGGTCTTCAATCAAGACTACATCCAACGGAATGTCCGCGTCCTGGAATCCTCCGCGAATTCGATATCCATCTTGCTCGGCGAAGACAATAAGAAGCTTGCTGCCCAGATCGAACAGGACGACTTGCTTCTCAATGGAGATCCTCGGGATCGGAACAAGATTGGCAAAATTCGAGAACTGAAGGCCATAGAGGAAAAGGCTAGGCAGGAGGAGCGCAGGAACGAAACCGCGTTCACCGAGATCGCGAAGACGATCGGAGCTGCGGTTGCCGGAAGCCTTGCTGCCTCACGCACCTATCGCGCTCCCGATGCGAAAAAGGATTTCGCCCAGATGTCCGAGCCGGAGCTGCTTACCGACGAGCAGCGGGAGGCCCACGTCTTAGCTCTTAAACAGGAAATGCTTGCGGACGTGGAGCAACTTTCGCTGCCAGATATGGATTACGGCGGGCGTCGTAATTCTATCTTGCCGGTCGCTCGGGATATCTGCGATCAGGCGCGCCGATTGAGCGGCATTACGGTCGAGAGCGAGATCCTACATCGCCTAGCTGAAAACCCTGACATTTCAGAGTGGATCGAAACGGGCTTATCGATTCGCTCCCGCCATAACTCCGCATCGTGCGAATTCTGCGGAAATCTCATTTCAGCCGAGCGCCTAGCGCAGTTGGCCCGGCATTTCAGCGACTCAGACAGGAAACTGAAGCGTGAGATTGATGATGTCTTGATCTCCCTTCGAGAGGTTCACCGCATTCTCTCAAATTTTTCGGCTCCCGACCCGGCGCGCCTCTATCGAGAATTGCAGAGTTCCTATGAGTCCGCTCTTGCCCGGGTAGAAGCCGCTCGGTCGACGCTTCTGAAACAGATCGAAGCTCTTGGACGAGCGCTCCAAGATAAGAAGCTTCGGACTACCGAAGCGCTCACTTTTGACCTGTCTATTGATACCAATCCGCTCGGCAACGCCATCAAGGCGACGATCGATGTGATCGATCTGCACAACGCTAAGTCACGCGACTTCCTCGGCGTCCAGCAGAAGTCGGTTCAAGCGCTTAAGCATCACTACCTCAGCACGATCTACGACGACGTTACTAAGCGTAACCTTGTGCTTAGCGGCTTGAGCGCAGAACTATCTCTCCGCAAAGCAGAGATCACAGAAATCCAGGGTCGAATCGCAGATGCTCGTTCGAAGATCTCCTCCGACCACGCGGCTTGCGAGCAGATCAATAGCGGACTCCGGACATTTCTCGGCCGCCCCGAGCTTAGCTTTATTCCTGAAACTCTCGAAGCTGGTTCAGCAGATGACGAGACGAACAAGATAGTCGGTTACCGCATTATGCGCGCCGATAGTCCCGCCTTACACCTGAGCGAAGGGGAAAAAACCGCCATAGCGTTCGTGTACTTTGTCGTGCATCTGGGCGATGGCCACTTCTCCAAACGAGACGGGATCGTGGTGATCGACGACCCTATATCGAGCCTGGACTCGAACTCGCTATACCAGGCGTTCAGTTTTCTCAAGAACGCTGTATCCAGCTGCCGCCAGGTCTTCGTGTTCACCCACAATTTTGAATTCCTGAAACTTCTGCTGAATTGGCGGAAGAACGCGGGAGGAGCTCGGTATCTCATGATCAAGAACTACGTCGACGGCAACCAGCGCCGCGCGGTGATCGAGGAGATGGATAGGGAACTCTGGAAGTACGAGAGCGAATACCACTACCTTTTCGGCAAATTGAAGGAAATGCGAGCCGAGCAAGATGGGTCGATCACGCGGGCCTACCCTGTTCCAAACATCGCACGGAAAGTCTGGGACTCCTTCCTCATGTTTCGCGTTCCGAGCGGGGAGAACCCCTACAAAAAGATGGAGCAACTGAAGAGTGAAGGGTTCTCAGCGGAAAAGCTGGATGCAATTTATAAATTCTGCAACGATCAGTCCCATATAACAGGGGGAGGATTTGATCCGGCTCTTATTCCAGAAACCCAAAACGTCTTGGCCACGCTTTTCGAAATAATGAAAGAGATTTCGCCTGAACATTTCGCAATCCTTGATAAGGCGACCGATCCATCAGCTAGCAGATGAGTGTAATTGGTGTGGGTTCTGACGGAAATAGCCGTGGGTTCTCACGGAAGCAGGTGTGGGTTCTGACGGAAGGGGTTGTGGGTTCTGACGGAAAAAACGGCACCTCGCGACCGGCGTTTCGTCGCTCAATTCCTCGCTCGTTTCGCTCCGCCGTCGCTCGCTTAGTATGTATCTAATATCTTCAACAACACAGCGCGAGATCGTCCGGGCTAGCGGACAGCGCACGCAGTCCGATAGTCCTCGCATCACGCACTGTGTGGTTTCCTAAGAAGAAGGGAACCGCCGCCAACCGGGTATGAACGAGGGCACGATCCCGTTCGTACCTTACCTGTGGCGATAACGTCTCAAAATTCCTCGCGAATACCCCCCGCTTTTGTCGGGCTTGCCGCCCGACCCCGCGCCGCCATTTTGTCATCCACCGTCCATGCCTTAGTGGGCTGGACGAGTGGGACAAAACTGGCGGCCGCTCCCTCCGTAGCCTGCGGAGTGGCGCTGGGGCGCACCACTCGCAGTGCCCGTTGGGGCGCGCGGTCTTGCGCTTCTCGCCTGGGGGCTGCGATGCTCGACTGGCGGCGCGGGGTCGGCCGGCTGCGCCGTACGGCCGACGCCCTGCGGGTTCCCTCCGTCGGGGTAGCGAACACGTCGCGATAGTCCTCGCTGCGCTCCGGGCTATCGAACGCGTCCGATACCCGACGTCGGCGTCGACCTCCGACAAAAGCGGGGGGAACTTCGCGAGGGGCTCTTGGGGCCAACGAGGAGAAAAGCACGATTGGGCGACGACGAATGCGGGACTCTAAAATGGACGCCTCCCCGCCGCGACAGGACGTGACCGGACGTGGATGACCGCGGCGGGAAGGCTTCGTTCTGACGTGTGCTCGCGCGATAGGGGACAGCGCGAGCGATGCAGTGGGTATCCACGCAACATCGCGGTCGGATAGCGCACACGCGGTATACTCGTAAAACGGGGTGTGTTCGCTGCACACACCGGGACAATCTCCGCGTACCGCGTCGGCAACGCCTCACCAGGCAGCCCGGCGAGCCGCGCCGCCGATCTCCACAAGTAGGCGGGCGCATGACGGCAAAACATCGCACGCTTTGCGCGCGATATCGCACCGGAGATTGTCCCGGCATATGGAGCCGGCGCGATTTCACATAGCGACCACCGCCTCGCGCGGCGACGCAATCGAGTTCACGCTCGACGAGCGCGCCCGGCATATTTACGTGGTGGGTAAGTCCGGCTCGGGCAAATCGACCCTTCTCTTCAATCTCGCCATGCGCGACATCCTCGCCGGGCGCGGCGTCGCCGTGATCGACCCGCACGGCGACCTGGCCGAGGCGATTGCCGATTGCATCCCGCGCCCGCGCGTCAATGAGGTCTGTTATCTCAACGTCGCGGACACGGTGCGGCCTGTCGGCTTCAATCCGCTCGCCGGCATCCCGCCGGAACGCCGGGCGCTCGCAGCCTCGGGCATAGTGTCGGCGTTCAAGCACCTGTGGGGTGATTCCTGGGGGCCGCGGCTGGAGCATTTTCTCTACCACGGCCTTTCGGCCTTACTCGACCGTCGGAAGGCGACCCTTATCGACTTGCCACGTCTCTACACCGACGAGCAGTTCCGATCGGAGACCGTCCGTCATCTCACTGACCCGGTGACCCGACGATTTTGGGAGCACGAATTCCCCGGATACGATCAGCGCTTCCGCACCGAGGCGGTCGCGCCGATCCTCAATAAAGCGGGGCAGTTCGCGACGAGCCCGAACGTGCGCGCCATCATCGGCCAAACATCGCCAAAGTTCGACCTCTCGTTCGCGATGGACAATCGCCGGATCGTCATCGCCAATCTCGCCAAGGGCGTCATTGGCGAGCAGGCGGCGAATCTTTTGGGGTCGCTGTTCGTCTCGCACCTCCAGCTCGTCGCCATGAGCCGCAGCACGATCGCAGAAGGGGAGCGCGTGCCGTTCTTCGTGCATGTCGATGAGTTCCAGAGCTTCGGCACCGATGCTTTCGCGTCGCTCATGTCAGAGGCGCGCAAATACGGCGCGTACTTCTGCTTGAGCCATCAATTTACCGACCAGATCGCGCCGCACGTTCGCGCGGCCGTGCTGGGCAACGCCGGGACGCTCATCGTCTTTCGCGTCGGCGGCGCGGACGCAAAGCTGCTGGCACCCGAGTTCCATCCCATGGAACCGAACACGCTTGCCGCGCAATTGCCGTTCACGGCATGGCTACGCCGCGCCGCTTACGGCGACCGCTACCCGATCAACTGCGCGCCGCACATGATGCTGCCAGCCAGCCGGCTGGTAAGCGTCATCAAGCAAAGTCAGCGCAACTTCGGCCGGCCTCGAACTCTAATTGAACAAGCATTGATTCGTTGAAAGGGACTGCAGGTCTGCCGCAGGAGCAACCTGCTCTCACTTCAAACGGACGTAACGTTTCAACATGTCATATCCACACGCGCTAGTAGCCGAAGTTTCCGAAGAAGCGTAGCATATGGACATATGGGGTCGGCCTATTCCCGGCAAATTGATACGGCGAAGAAGATTGTTGCCGGTGTTCTAGTTGCTGCCCTCAATGTCGTATCGACAGGTATCGCATTTGCCCAGAGCACACCGGCCGACGCGTCGGTAAGCGACTCACAGATCACCGCACCCGCCGAGACGCCGGATACTGCTCCTGAAGTACCGCAGCTTCCTACTACAGAGCTTGAAACCACACCTGCTGCTGCCAACCCGGCCACGATTGACGTGCCTGCGGAAGCAGGCTCTGTTATCGATGCTGCTGCAGCACCTGCAACCACTGAACCTGACTCAACCATAAAGGAACCAGACTCCGAGAATCCCCCCGAAGAATTTTCCACACAGTCCGCCATCGGCGACACCACGATTAATTCAAGCGCTGCCGTAACGCCGCTACCTTCATTAGAGAAACTGCGACCCAATCTCAACGATGGTTCGCTTTCCATTCCGTACAACCTGATCATTCCTCCAGGCCGAAATGGCCTGCAACCGTACCTTTCCCTTGTCTACAATAGTCAGAATTCCGAACGCCGAAACCAGCTCGGCTTCGGATGGTCTCTCTCGATTCCATATATCAAGCGGCTGAATAAGACAGGTATTGATCAGCTCTATGGCACGACCACGTTCTACAGTTCGGTGGACGGGGAGCTTGTGCAGGTTGGTACGAGCACATCATACCGCCCCCGCATCGATAACGGCGGCTATCACGTTTACCAATTCGCCAGCAGTACTCACTGGCAGATGACCGACAAGAGCGGCACGACATACACCTATGGACAGAATGCGCAGGCGCGATACGAGAATCCGAGCGATACATCGAAAAAGTATCAGTGGATGCTCGAAACGGCATACGACCGGAACAATAATTTCATCAGCTACACGTACACTAAGGATAATAATGAGCTGTATCCATCCAACATCAATTACACGGGCGCAAGCTCCACTACGGGAATCTTTGATGTCGCCTTCACCACGGAGTCACGACCTGATCCAGAGGTGTCGTACGAGGCTGGCTACCTTATCAAGACCCAGTATAGGATTAAAGAGGTCAGCGCGTCTGTCTCTTCAAACTGGCGACGCAAGTACGCGCTCGCATACGCAAATGGCGATAATGGAAATCGATCACTCCTCTCCAGTGTTACCGAGTCGGGCCGCGACCCTTCGGGGAACATTGTTACGAAGCCATCGACACAGTTCTCGTACACGCACGCGACCAAGACATGGACGGATGCAACGAGTCAGTGGGCATATCCCGAAGCATTTTTTGCGATTGCAGGCGTCGGTGGTGACCTTGGCGTACGCACGCTTGACGTTAACGGTGATGGTCTCACAGACATACTTCGCTCGCATACCTATCCGAACGGCTGCGGCGGCACCTGCTACTTCAACAAAGTCTACTTAAACAACGGCTCCAGTTTCGTCCTCGACTCATCCATCTCTGTGCCCGAGTATGTGACGAGCTTTCAGACCTCGCAGGGAGTTGTGTTTCTGGACGCGAACCGCGATGGTCTGCCCGACCTGGTTCGCGCATGGTCTAATGGCGTTCAAGACATCCAGAAGCTCTATCTGGCGACAACCACCGGCACGTCCACGCTCACTTGGGTGAACCAGGCAAGCTCCTCCGTACCGTTCATAATCGATAACGGCTATGACAACGGCGTCCGCTTCGGCGATGTGAATGGTGATGGTCTGCCCGACGCCGTGCGGTCATGGTCTGACGGCGTGAACCCGGCCTCACAAACAATCTACCTGAATACCGGCGATGGTTGGGCGGCAACGACCACGCCAGCCATTCCCGAGACCTTCTCCGTATTCAATAAAGATAAAGGGGTGCGACTCGTCGACGTGAACGGCGACGGTCTCGTCGATCTCGTCCGCGCATACTCGGACAGTAGCGGCACGGTACAGAAGGTATACATCAACCAGGGGAACCTCGCCTGGACATATGATGCAAGCTACAGCGCGCCGTTCGTCGTCTCGGCGGATGGATACTCCAGAGGCATCGCGATCAGTGACGTAAACGCTGACCGACTTCCTGATGTGATGCGATCCGACAACAACGGCACGCCCATCACGGAGACATATACGACACAGAGCTACGGCACCACATGGCCCGCAGCATCCACCAGTCCCGCGTACCCCGAGTCGTTCCTCTACAACGGCGTCATCAGTGGCCTGCAATTGACTGACCTCAACGGTGACGGGCTCGACGATTTTTCTCGAAGCCAGCAAGTGACTGGCGAAAGCAGCACCTCGACAACGTACATCCGTAATGGCGGCTCTTCCGATCTCCTCACTACCATCACGTTACCGACCGGCGGCACCGTCTCGTATGCGTACCAATCCTCGGGCACTATCAAAGATGGGTTAGGCAATCGCCTAGACCCTTTGCCGACCTCGTACGATGTCGTGCAATCGGTCACCATGAATAACGGACTGGGTACGATCAGTTCCTCTACGTATTCGTATGTTGGCGGTGCTAACTGGTGGGGAAGCCCCATCGATCGGCGCTTCGCGGGCTTTGGTACCGTAACTGAAACGAATCCCGACAACATCATCACCTCGTACTTCCACCAAGGAAACACTTCGACCTCGACGATCGGGGAATACAACGACTCATACGCGAAGATCGGTATGCCGTTTCGCATTGTGACAACCGACCTGTCCGGCAACAAGTACAAGATAACGATCACCAAGAGGGACGAAGCATCGACGACACTGGGCGCAAGCTTTCCATTTCTCGCGCAGACTATCGACCTTACGTATGACGGCGGCGGGACGCATCGCGATCGTGCGGTGTCGTTCACATACTCGACGAGCACTGGGAACCTCACAGAGCAGAAGGATTGGGGAGAGGTTACCGCGTCGACCGATGGAACCTTCACCGACACTGGAACCGACATCCGCACAACCACGATCACATACGCGTCAAGTGCGAGCTCCAGTGTGAAGATCGCGCCATCGGATGAAGTTACTGTCGACCAGAGTGGCACGAAGGTTAAGCAGACCCGCCGCTACTACGACAATCTCTCGCTCGGTTCCGTGAGTCTTGGCAATGAGACGAAGACCGAAGAGTGGAAGAACGGCACTTCGTACGCCAGCACCACTCGGGCATACAATTCGTACGGCCTCGTCACGCAGTCGAAGGATGGGAGGGGGAACGCGACCTCGTACACCTACGACTCTTACAATCTCTTCGTCGCAACGAGCACCAATGCACTCTCACAGCCGACCGCCTACATCTACGACTACGCCTCGGGAAAAGTTGCAACCACGACCGACCCTAATGGCCTCGTCACGGCGATGGTGTATGACGGCGTCGGCCGGCCGGTACTCTTGAAGCAGCCCGACCTTACGACGCCCTCAACCCTTGTCACCAAGTCATCCTTCACCTACATCGATAACACGCTGCCGTCGTCCGTGCGCCGTACTGACTATCTCAACAGCGCGACCACAACAGACACATACCAATACCTCGACGGCCTCGGCCGCCTAATCCAGGAGCGCAAGACCGCCGAGGTAAGCAATACCTTCATCGCGCGCGATACCACATACGGCCAGAACGGGCTTGTAGCGTCAGAGTCGCTACCGTACTTCTCCTCAAGTAGTTCGTACACATCGCCCACAACGACGACGCAACTTTTTACGACGTACGTCTATGATGCGCTCCGGCGTCCGACCAATACCACGAATGCAGTCGGTTCTATGACGAACGCGTACAGCCCTTGGAAGGTGACGACGACCGATCCACGTGGAAAACAGAAAGAATTCTTCCGAGATGCGTTCGACAACCTCGTGCAGGTGAACGAGAAGAACGGTGGGGACACATATTCGACGTACTATGCGTACGACGCCATCAATAACCTGACAAAGATCACCGACGCACTCGGTAACATCCGCAACTTCACTTACGACGGCCTCTCGCGCCGTCTCACTGCACAAGACCTGCACGCGTCGGCCGACGGTACCTTCGGCACCTACACGTATGCCTACGACGACGCAGGCAACATGACGCAACAGGTCGATCCCAAAAGTCAGACGGTGAACTGGACATACGATGCGCTCAACAGGCCGCTTACGGAAGACTATACGGGCCGGAGTGGGACGGAAATCTTATACAAATATGACTCCTGCACTCAGGGCAAAGGGAGGCTCTGTGCGGCGACTTCGACAGATACCGTAGTGAATTACTCCTACAACCCTCTCGGGCTCGTGGAAAGCGAGAAAGAGAATATCAGCGGCACGACATACGTGCTTACACATACGTATGATCGACAGGGTAATGTGACCAATATCATGTACCCGGACCTTTCCGAGGTCACATACATCTACAACACGGCGGGACTTCTCGAAGCCGTGCAACAAAAAGAAAACGGCGGCAATGTGGTGAACATGGTTTCCGACTTTGATTATGGGCCGACGCGACAGGTTACGTACAAGGCATTCCAAAACGGTTCTGCGAGTACGTATACGTATGATCCTGCGAAGCTCTATCGCCTTAGTAGTATTGTGACTACGAAGGGAAGCGCGAATCTCCAGAATGTTTCCTACACGTATGACGCGAACGGCAACATTACGCAGCTTACCGACTACTCGAGTAACGGACTCGGTAAAACGGTAGCGTACACCTATGATGACCTGAATCGTCTCATAACGGCCTCCACCACGGTCGCAAGCTCAACGCCATATTTTCGTACGTACGCGTACAGCAGCATTGGCAACATCACTTCAAGCACTGACATGGGGACGTATACCTATGCGGAGACCAATTACTCCAACCCTCACGCCCCCACCACGATCAACGGCACGACGTACTCATACGACAACAACGGCAACCTCATTTCAAAAGGGTCAACCGGTTATGCGTGGGACTATCGAAATCGCCTCCTTGAGGCGGCGGCGGGAAACGCGACCTCAAGTTATGCGTATGACCACTCCAACCAACGGTCGCGGATGAGCGTCGGCGCACTCTCCACCTACTACCCCAACAAGTACTTCAGCATCACTTCAACGGGTACGACTACGAAATACGTGTTCACTCCGAGCGGGGACATGGTCGGTACGATCACCGGTGGCGGTGCCCTGCTCCTTGCTCCGCAGACGCTTTACAGTGATTCACTCCAGACAGGGTGGTCCGACTGGTCGTATAACGCGACCAGGGATTTTGCCTCTACAGCGCACGTATACAGCGGCACCTACGCTATCGGCGTGACCTATACGTCGGCCTACGGTGGCCTCTTCCTCAACCATGCGGGGTACAACACCACCGGCTCCACCCACCTCGGATTCCAGTTCTACAGCGGCGCTGTCCCCCCGGGAGAAGTCATCGTAAAGATGCACGATACGGCGAACGCAGAGCTTGGGACGGTGAATTTGAGTGATTACACCGGCAGCTTCAGTGCCAATACCTGGTACGATGTTGCCGTACCTCTCACCGATATTCATGCCTCGGCCGCAGCGACGACCTCCCGAGGCTTCACGTTCATCTCCGATACCGCCACCACCGTCTCCTACGACAACATCCGATTCTTAAAGATCATCGCAACCTCAACCACCGGAACCCTGTACAGTGAAGGACTCGGATCGGGCTGGTCCGACTGGTCGTACAACACCAGTAACCACTTCACATCAACCTCCACCGTTGCGACAGGACTCTATGCAGCCAAGGTCGCCTATACCGCGGCGTACGGGGGCCTGTTCTTAAATCACGCGGGCTTTAATACCGCAGGCTCCACGCATCTTGCCTTTCAATTCTACTCAGGCACCACCAGCCCCACCCAGCTCATCATAAAGATGCACGATACCGCCAACAACTCCTTGGGAGAAGTGAATCTCACCACCTACACTGGAGCGTTGGCTCCGAGCACCTGGTATGACGTCCGCATTCCTCTGACCGACATCAATTCGGCGGCGACGGCAACGACGTCCAGAGGATTCACGTTTATCTCAAATACGATCACGACGGCTTATTTCGACAACATCCGGTTCGTCAGTTCCTCCACGCCGAGTTCGTACAGCCAAGCGACCACGTCCGCTAGCTACATCCACTCGGATCACTTAGGTTCTGCCAACATGGTCACCAATGCCAGTGGTGACGTGGTGCAGACACTCGACTACTATCCTTATGGCACCAAAAGAATCGAAAGCGGTGAGGATGTCAGCGACCGAGAATTCATCGGCGAAAGATTCGACGAAAGTTCAAATTTGAGTTACCTGAATGCGCGTTACTACGAGGGGTCTCGTGGTCAGTTCCTCTCACAGGATCCTGTCTTCTGGGAAATTGGACAGAGCGCAAATGGTAAGAGCGCACTTTACAATCCTCAGTCAATGAATGCAGCTCGGACAATGGGCGGATTGAATTCAACGAACGCATCAGGCTGGAATGGAAATACCCGGTCAAGAGGCAGCTCGATTTCCCAAGCTGAATATTTGGCCGACCCCCAAATGCAAAATTCGTATGCCTATGCGCGCGGGAATCCCATAACAATGAAAGACCCAGAGGGTCTCTGGGGCTTTTTCTTCCAGGGTGATCTTTCCGGCGCTGCAGGGCTTGGCTCTGGTTTTGCGGGTCAAGGTTCGGTTGGAGGAGGTTTTGTAACAGATCGAAATCCTTTTACCGATACAACGGATATCAGTGGTTATACTTCATACGGAGGTCTCGTAGGCGGAGCATTCCACAGCACAACTCTGGAGGGATCGAGAAGTGGTCCAAACCCCTACACTGTTCTGGGCCTTTCTGGTGGGCTAAGTGGAGGTGTAACGCTTACAAACGCCACGAGGATGTCCCAACTTGCAGGCACCGGTGTCACGAATACTCTAAGTCTCGGCATTGGTTCAATCTCGTGGTCAGTCTCAAAGAGTGGCGTTTGGACAATTACCGCCGCTCTCGGTCTTGAACCTGCAATCTCGTTTAGCGTGTATCCAACAAATACAAATACCGCTACAGTAAAAACATTCGAAGCTAAGGATAGCAGTAGTAAAGATAGTAAGACTAAAAAATAAAGAAACATATGATTTTAGAAAGAACACTTTGGTTGGCAGCGACGATAGCAGTGATGCTATTGGCGGCTTTTGCCTTCTTCTATCTCTTTAGACTTATCTTCAGCTATGAAATCCGAGATAGAGATATTCTTGTCCGCTTATTCCATTTCTTGCCGCTGTACAAAGTCCCATATAACAAAATTGTTGCGATGCGTGTTGCACCCGTGTGGGAAGTTGCACTTGTTCCGGGAATGCACCTGCCTACTCGGCCTCTGGCTACTAGACGTGTCGCTATAGAAATGAAAGACAGGTGGTTTATTTTCGCTTTTTTCACACCTGATGACCCCGATGCGTTCATCGCGGAAGTAAAAAGCCGAATGACCACTTAAATTACAAAGATGCACGTCTTGCTACTCGTTCTCGGTACCGCCATCTTCGTACTAGGGTTGTTGGTAGCGGCGCACCCGCCATTTCAATACTGGTGGTATCGTTTCAACGAAATAGATAAGAAGAAAATCGTGGCTCAAAATTCTGAAGAGTATAAAAATATTGCCTTTCACATCAAGATAAGTGGTAGCGGGGCTGCATTGATAGGCGGTTTGCTAACGATCGACGCGCTAGGAGAGTTGGGAGGGGATAGGTTAGTTTTGGTAGCAGGCATACTTTTTGTGACCGGGTTGCTACTTGTCGGACTCCTAAAACTGTGGAGTAAACTGACATCGAAAAAGTAAACAAAAACGTTTCGGCATGTGTCGCGAAACAAAGATTGTGCGACGCTTGAAAATGGCTCTGTTGAGCCATTCCCTGCCGATCGAACTACGCAGCAAGCTTGTGCTTAATGTCGAGGTGCTTCTCGATCGCGCGTACGCGCTCCATCAAGTGATCGATCTCTTTCGTGAGCCCGCTGCTGTTGCGTGCCATTTCCTCCAGCGCCTCAAGTCGCTGCCGTATGTCTCGAAGTTCGCCGCGAATTGACGCAAACCCTTCCTGCATTTCAGTGCGTAGCGAATCTATTTCGCCAGTCATTTCCCTGCCGAGTTCGGCAATGTCTCCCTTAAACTCTGCACGCAATTCATCGCGCAATTCTGCCAAGTCGTCCTTCGTCGCCATGCGCTCCTTGATGAACTCAAGCGCTTCAAGCACATCAGCAAAGTTCTTGTCCATGCGAGGCATTGTACCATAGGGCCGCCAACGGCCAGGCGCGGCTTCATGTTATGATTTTGGTCACTCGCCACGGCCGATGCCTGCTGACGCTGCTCTACCCTACCGAGCGATTATCATTCTCAAAAATCACCCCACGAAAACGGCGGTCTGTCAAATTACGCTCCTTCAAGGATTCTGACATGAGCATCGAGGCAATCGTCTTCTACATCCTCCTCATCGACGCGATCAGCGCCAACGTCATGGTGCACTTCGGGCGCGATTGGTACCTGCAGAACTTCCGCACGATCTCGCGATGGTTCCCGCCAGCAGAAGGCTGGACGCTCTACTACCTCACGCTCGTCTTGTGGGTCGGCTCGCTCCTGTACCGCGCCGGCAAACTCTTTTGATCGTCGCGGTGGACAGCACGACCGTTCGTGCATGCTGACAGGCGGTACAATGCACTAGGCCGGCTCCTCCTTGCGCTTCAGCGCGCCGATTCCCGGTTCGCTGACAGCGAGGAGCAGCCCAATGATCCGGTCTTTGACACGGAGGCGGCGATGAACATCGCCGCCGTCTATGAGAACGTCACGCGTTCCATAATCGCCGAACTCGAACAAGGCGCAGCGCCGTGGGTGAAGCCGTGGAAGGGCGGCGGCCGCATCGGCATCATGCCGGCGAACGCCGTCACCGGGCATCACTATCGAGGCATCAATATCCCGATACTCTGGCACGCAGCCGATACGCACGGGTTCCCTTCCCATGCCTGGCTCACCTTCAAGCAGGCGCTCGACAAGGGAGCCCGTGTACGCAAGGGCGAAAAGGGCACGCAGATCGTCTTTACCAAACGGTTCGCGGTGAAGACGGTCGACGCCGAAGATGAAGAGCGGCGGATTTCCATGCTGCGCGCCTTCACCGTGTTCAACGTCGCGCAAGTCGAGGGACTCACCACGCCCGACACAGCGCCGGCGCAGCCGCCGCCCGCCGGTGCGGCCGATATATTCGCCGCGGCGACGGGCGCAGACATCCGCCACGGAGGAAACAAAGCGTGCTTCGTCCCCTCTTTCGATTTCATCGTGCTTCCCGATCCCGAATCTTTCGAGAACGTGCAGCACTATCGTGCCACCAAGCTGCATGAGCTTGTCCACTGGAGCGGGCACAAAACGCGGCTCGATCGCGACCTCAATCACCGCTTCGGCACCAAGGCATATGCGGCCGAGGAGCTGGTCGCCGAGTTGGGCGCGGCGTTCCTGTGCGCGCAGCTTGGCGTAGAGGGCCAGCTGCGCCACGCCGGCTACATCGACAGTTGGCTGTCACTTCTCAAAGAGGACGACCGCGCGATCTTCACGGCCGCCTCGAAAGCATCGCAAGCTGCGGACTACCTGCGGTCGTTTTCGGCAGAAGCAGAAGAGACGATGCAAGCAGCCGCAGATATCGAATAACAAGAAGCCCCGCGCCATGTCGCGGGGCTTTTGCATGATTCACGAAGGCCGCGCGCTCAATCAGATTCCCCGCTCCCGGCCGCCCGTCATCGCCGCATTGTCGCGGCCGCAGCGCGCCGTCAAGGGCTGCGCCCGTTGACCGCGCGCTTGGTCGGCCACTCCAACGACGGCGTTCCGGGCAGGCCTCGGAATTGGTCGACTTACCAGCACTCACCCCGCTTCCATATGAGCACCATCACTGAGCTCAATGACGTCTTCCGTCGTACTGGCGCTGGCGGCAGCGTGTTCGTCACGTCAGGCATCGCAGCGCTTCCCGAAGAAGCGCAGGGACGCATCCTCCACCGGGTGGCGACGTATACCGCCTTCACGGAGAACAACGACCCGTACGGCGAACACGACTTCGGTAGCTTCGGGTTCGGCGAGCAGACGATTCTCTGGAAAATCGACTGCTACGACCTCACCCTCCGCTATGCGTCCCCGGACCCGGCGAATCCTGCCGTGACGACACGCGTGCTGACCATCATGCTCGCGGAGGAGTACTGACGTCTCCCCCTTCCGACCTGGGCTAATCGGCCCAGGTTCGGAACTACCCACCCACCCGGCGGATACGCGCGGCTATTCGTCCGAAGATTCCTCTTCGCGAATCGAGGTGCTTTCACCGATGGAAACAGATCGACTGGTAGTTGACCCCGTCGAGACTAATCGACCTTCAGCATCTATCTCCGACGAACTCCAACTTATCGTTACACCTTTCGAAATGCTCACGGAGCGCCCCGTGGCAATAGTCACTGAATCGTGGTGCTTGCTCTTCTCTTTGTCTGACATCCTCGCGATCCTTTCATGCTGCCTGCCGCGTTCACTCCGTCAACCGACACTCTCTCCCCTTCCCAGTAATCCATAGCGCTTCGAGCGGGTTCGCTTTGCGTAGCGCCTCTTCCTCAATGAATAGAAACAGTTCACTTCCCTTCCCACCCGTCACTTCGCGAAGCGCATCAAGCATCGTGCGGATGCGTTCGACGGAGGTCGTCACCGTGAGCACGCGCAATTGTTCGACGCCGAACTGTTGCAGCGGCCGGCCTTGCTTCCAGCCGTGCCAATAGGTCGCGAGCTTGTGCTTGTAGTGTGTGCGCAAGCGCCGCTTGCCGCCCACTTCCTCTTCTGCATTCGTGTGGCGGCGCACCGGCATCTGCCCGCGGTCTATCTCGACCAAAAAATAGCTTTCGGTTTCGTTCGCAAAGCGCAACGCGAATAGATCGTCGGCGATAACCGACGCGGGGACCATCTTGCCGTTATCAGAAACCTTTGCCTCCCACTTGAGCGGCTGGCGCGCCTTGCGCGTCGCCGGAGGCGCAAGCGCGATCACCTCATGCGCGTGGAGCAGGTCAACGTCATCAAGACCGCGCACGGCGACCTCGACTCCCGACATGAGGCGGGAGCGCGCGACGGCGTGATCGATGAAAGCGACACCAGACCGTCGGCAATTCTCCGACCAATCAATATCGAGATCGATGCGATGACCATGCGAATGCAGGAGTCGTGCGCCTTTGTTAGTCAGTCCATACACCATCGGCTGCGGCCCGGTGATGGCCACCGACCACAGCTGCGCTTCCGGCCGCATGAGATAGCCATGCGCCCATAGCGTTCGCAGCTCCCGCTTGGCGTTCTGGACGCTCCCGCCATCGAGCGCCGCGAGATCATCAGAGGCAATCAGTTTGTGTCGCGCGACATGAGCCAAGAGTCGTAGGCTCCGAGGCGTCAGCGAAAACGCCGGCAGTTCGTCGGGGCGCACGAACCGCTTCCCTCCCCCTTGCCGCGCTGTCGCCGCCGCGTGGGTCATGCTTTCCATTATACCTTCGAGGGAGTGCGGGATGCGCCATTGACCGCATGGCGAGCCTTCTTCGGGCGGGCTCGCGCCCCGTCAAGGGCGGCGCTGCGCGCCGTCGCCGCCGGCGATCGTGACCCTTGACTGCGCGCGGGCTCCGCCTGTTCCTGGCCACCGTCGGTCAATGGTGCGTCGTCGATCACGTCTGCAGGTTGCGCGTCCTGCCCGGACAGCGCGCGACTGGCCGCGACACGCCCGGCAATCCCGCGACGAGCCGCGACAAAGCGCGCCGTAACCCGAAATGATTCCGGTTCCGGCTCTTGCGTCGCTTTCTGCTGTGTGAATTCGAGGAACGCGCGTTCACGCTCATCGACAAGCGTGCGGGCGAGGGCGGCAGGGATCGCCGCGGCGCTTTGAGAGAGGAACCGTTCACGCAGCGCGTTGAAGGCGTCGTTCGTTATCGGCACGTCCTTTATCGGAGGGACGACGAGGAACGACGCGACCATTCCGTGCCGGCCGACGTAGTTGAGGAAGGCGTGGCCCGTGGGAAGAGTGCGCAGCGTCTGCGCCGCCATGTAGAGGACGTTCTCCTTGCCATGGACGGAGGAGGGGCGGTCTTCCAGGATAGGTTCGAGCGCCTCGCTTGAACCGCGGGACTCGCTTTCGCCGGTCGTTTCCCCTTCGCTCACCGATTGCGCGATCGAGCGTGCTTGTACGAAGCTTTCGGCGCGTGAGATCGAGGAAGACTGCGTAACCGATCGGCTGTGGGCCGTGGATGTGGCGCTTGAGCGGCCATTCATCCGGCTCTTGGCTTCCGAGATCGCGGCCGACTTCCCACGCATCGAGCTTGCGCCCGAGCCGAGCGATTCGGACGTGCTGTATCCCGCCCCGTAGTTTTCGGAAAGGATCGTCGGCACCTGCGGCATGAACAGTGTCTGATCCGTCGGCATCGTCACGATGCCCATGGACATGCTGGAGCCGCTGCTGCTGACCGCCATCGTCGATGAACCTTGGGCGGCGTTCTCGCCGAACGATGCGCCGGTGGTCACGCCTTCCGAGGTGCTTTCGCCCCTGGTGTGGCTGACGCTGTATCCGTCCGAGGAGCTTTGCCCGATCGATTCGGCGATCGTCTCCCCGAAGGCCTCTGTATCCGCAACCGACAGCCCGCGCGTGGTCGTGCGGCTGGTGTTCGTGCCCCTCGATTCGTTCGCGAGCCGGGTGCGCCGGTGGCCGATGACCGTCGGCCCCGTCAGTGCTTGGACCGGCATTTCGAGATCGAGCGGAATGACCGTGTGCGCTAGATCTTCCGCTTCCTTGGGGTCTTTGAGCCGGAAGACGACTTTGACGTTGGTTGCGTTGCGGATGGCGGCGAGCATGTTCTCGCTCTCGACCGCAGTTTGCATCAGCCACTGATGACTTAAGACGACGGCTAAGCCATACTTTCTTGATTCTGCGAGCATACCTTCGAGATCGCTCGACAGGTAGCGGTGACACTCATCGAGATAGACGACGAACGGTCGCTCCGTGCGCGCTCTCCTTTTCGCGTGGAAGAAAAGGAAGCGCGATAGGAGCCGAGCGAGCAGGTCGGCGTCTTTTTGATAGATGCGCGAGCCGCCGGACAGATTGCAGAGGATGATATGCCCTTCGTCGAAAGCCTCCCGGAAATCGAGCAGCCGCTCGGTCTGGCCGACCATCGCGCGAATCGCTGAGGGCCGCAGGAAGCGCGCGAGACGATTGATGGGGCCGACGACTTCAATGTCGAAGTCGTGCGCCCGCCGCGCATCGAGCGAGAGTTCATGGAGCCGCAGCAACTCGTCCCGCGCAAACCGGTCGCGGACATGTTCGAGCGCATAGGCGCGCAGGCCGTGTCGATCTTTCGGGTCGAGGAGTAGCGGCGCTTCGACGAGCGTCAGCTTCAGATCAGCGAGCACAGTAAAGGCTGTGGTCGCCACCCGTTCGATTGTCGGTTTCGTGCTGGTATCCTCACCATTCCAAACCTTGGATAAGGCGTCGAGCATCAAGCCGGCCACGACGGAGAGATCGATGTCGTCGTCAGGGAGCGCCAGAGGATTGAAGCCGATTGTGTGTGAGGCGGCGTTCGGGTCGATGATGTGGACGACACGCTTACGCTCGTAACCGGACGTTTCGAGCCACACGAGGTTCTCGCGATAGAGGCTGTCAGGATGCTCCCCGTGAGGATCGAGGATCAAGGCTCCTCGGCCCTGAATCACGTCCTGGCGAAAGCAATGTCCGATGAACTTGCTCTTGCCGCCGCCGGTCGTTCCGATGACATGCATATGTTCGAGACGCGGCCGCTCGGGGAGCAAAATGGCCCGCCCGCGTTCGTCTCGGCCGAGTGCAATCGCCGTGCGATCAACGGGTGGTGTTGGGATCGGCTGCGCGGGAGGTTTTGGCAAAAGGTGGGGATATTTTGCGCGCAGCTCCGCTTGAAGTGCCGCGCGACGCGCTAACGCCCGCTGCGCGATTATGTCCATGGGCTAGCCGCGCGCCTTGCGCCGTTCGATCAATGAATCGATACGGCTCGTGTCGAGGCCGGACGCCGCCAATTCCGAGCGCTGCGTATGCAGCGTGTCGTCTACGGCATCGTCACTTATGCTTGCGTTGATGGTCTGCGAGCGCCGGGCGCTCAAAGCCTTTGCAAGGCTCTTGTCATGCTGCCGCAGGATGGCAAGTCGCTCGGCGTGGCCGAGTTCGACATCGAGCAGTTCTAGATACTTCTTTTTCCAGGCAAGTTCATATGTCGTGTAACCATACTCGCGCTGCGCCCGGAGCGCTTGCTGCGCGTCTACGAGTGTGGTCTCAACATGCGCCAGTTCCGTCAATCGCTTGACCTCTGCGACTTCGTAGCGATGTTGCGCTTGGCGCAGTTGGTCCGCGCGTTCAGCTCGCCGTGTCGCTCGTTCGCTCGCCAGGATTTCCGGAAGTTCATGCAATTCCGCAAGCGCTCGTTGCCGGCGGCCATACGCTTCGATCAGACCCTTCTGCGCGTCGAACAGTTCGGCCTCGGCGGAAGTCCGCGCCGTTAGCGCGCTGAACGTCTTCGTGTGCGATCGCGCCTCAACGCGGTTGAAGTAGCCATCGATAAGGCCCCCGGGCTGACTCCGCACCGGCACGATGGTCGCCATGGTTTCGGCGTGCTGCTCGCTCGGCAGCACGCGCATTGGAGGGATGAGTTGTTGTTTCGACATGCCCTCCCCCTACTTACGCCGTCCGCGCGCGTTCTTGTCGCGCAGGAATGACTCAAACTCCTTTAGTTCGTCCTGCTTCAGCGAAGTGCGCAGTTGGCTTTCAGCGAGCGACGCTTCCGCATCGAGCTTGCGCGCATAGGCGCGAGTACGCTGGGCTTCCTGGTCGTAGTGCTCGGCCGATTCGCTCGGCTGAAGTTCTTTAGGCGACCGCGCAGCGCCGCCGGTCAGGGCTGCAATTGCGGCGACGGCAGCGATTATTAGCCCGTAGACACCGAAGATGACCAGCTCTGGCGGCCATTCGCCATTCGTAGCCGCGTTTGTGCTTGCCGACGCGTAGCATCGGTACTGGCCAGATGAGTTATCGTACCTGCATACAGCGGATGCGGGGGTGGCCGCCAGAACGAACAGCACCGTGGCGGGGATAAGCAGATATTTTTTCATGACGCCCTCCTTCCTTGGGTTCGAGGACAGCGTCATGGTTGAATCGATTCGCGCAGACGAAAAGTTAGGGGCGTGCTCGTCGCGATAATTTTCCCCAAGCACGCCCTTGCCTTGCGCGGCTTCTAGCGCGCGGTATCCTTTCCTTAGAGACGCTCCGTCGTGTCGACCGGCATCTCTCGTGGGTGTCGGTCACGCATGACGGAGTAGTTCGATGTTTGAAAAGTCGGCAGGCGCAAACGTGTCTGCACAGCCGCCACCCATCCTTCAATTCGTGTCGGTCGAGATCATGCCGACGGGCGACGGACGTTTAGCCGTCTCGCTCGCCGGCACCTATCTCGACGAGGAACTGCTTGAATTCGTCAATGACGAGATCGCCAGCGCGCGAGTCGCGTCGCTCGACGATGCGCTCGCGATGATCCGCAACACAGTCGCCGCTGCTCTCGGGCTTGGCGCGAAGAAAGAAGGACATTGACCATGGCCAACAATGCGCAACCGGCCTATCGCGCCTACACTGTCGTCAAGCGCGAAGGCGCTGACGACTACTGGCTGCCGATCGGCGCAGCATTCGAACATGCCGATGGCGGCGGGCTAAACGTTGTCCTGCAAGCGCTTCCTATCGACGGCCGCATCGTCTTGCGCGTTCCGAAGGACGATGACCCGCCGGCCGAGCAGGGTTCGAGGCAGCCACGGCCGAAGGAAGAAAAGCGCGGGAATGATCGGCGCAGCCGATAGATGCGCTTCCAACAAACTACGAGAGCCGTCGAAAATATTCGTCGGCTCTTCGTTCCTCATAAAAAATGCAAAAAGTGCTTGACATAGCTTTAATAGCGCGTAGCCATTTAGCGTCACGGGATGGGCACGGTGCCCTTCAGCCGTGCTAGTATTCGACGCGCCAGCGCGGATAGATATACAGTTGTGGCGGTAGTTATTCAGAATCTACCGGTCTAGCCGCGCTACCACATGGCTCCGCACACGAAGACAAGTGCGGAAAAATATGGAGCGCGGCCATGATGCCGCTATAGCTTCTACCTAAGAACAGTACTGGCTTGCGTCTGCGGCCCAAGCTGTTCGCCCCTCCTTCACTTTTAACTTCGGGTTGCTCGCGCAGAGTCGGTGCCGTCACGTCTTTGACGACCCGCGCTCCAAGCAAGTGGCCCTATAACGCGAGGTCATAGGGCCTGTCGCGAGCGGCGTTGGCGCGCCCTCCGACATGGCGGCGAACCGTCATGGAGTCCGCCACATGGAAAGTGTCTCACACAGTTCCCCTTCGGGGAACAAAACGCCGAATCAGGAAGCAACACAAGAAAAGCGTCAAGAGAGCGCCTCCACCGTCTCCGAGGTGCAGAGCCGAGCGACTCTGGAACATCCTGATGCCAGCGAGAATGGCTGCAACGAAACACAACTGACCTTCGACGAAGTGTGCTCGCTATACGAGGAAGCTGCGGGCAATTTAAGCGGCTATGAAAGACTCCTCGCGACATTTGGCCATATGCCGCTGGATGACATCACCCAGGAAGTGATCGATCGCGTGGCCGAGCGCCTTCATCCGAATGGCAAAGCATCAACAATCCGGCGCAACTACTTCACAAGAATCCGGGCGATCTTCAATTTCGCTGCCGACAAGGGTCTGTGTGAGCGCCGGAAAATAGCAGCGCCGCCGACGGAGCGGCAGCCACAGAAAGTTCCAACGTTGCACCCGAGAGACGCCAATCGCATCATCAGGGCTTGTGATGAGCGGTTCCGGCCGCTCTTTATTTGTCTCCTCCTTTCGGGAGGTCACGCCCAGGAGTGTCTGTCGCTTTGCTGGGAGCAGATCGATTTTGTTCGAAAGGAGATTCGATTCCCTAAGACGAAAAGTACGGCAAAACGACAGGTGCCCATCCATCCGCTCCTGTTCGAGGCGTTGCTTCATCTGCCCCGTCGTGAAGGTGCCGTGTTTCTTCGGCCGAACGGCGAGCCATACAAAGAACGACGTAACGCGGGAGCGTCTATCCGCCATGTTTTCGCGGAGGCGCGCAACGGCGCGGGTCTTAAGAACCTGCGCGTACGCGATCTGCATTCGATATGGGCAACGCTCGAACTCGCTCGCAATCGAAACGTACCACAGCTTGCGTACCGAGGAGGCTGGGCGGATGGAGCGTCGCTTCCTTTGTACGAACGCATGAGCCCCGCTGAACTGGACGAGTTGCGCGACGCACATGACCGATGGCTGTTACCGCCTCTTGCCACGGAAGAAGATCAGCAGCACTCGGAGAAACCGCACGCGTTAGCCGAAAACTCTCCGCCTAAAAGGAAAAGCGAGTCGCGTCGAGAAGATGCCCGGCCCCTCCCGCGCTTGTTGAGACGCGAAGAGGCCGCTCACTACTGCGCGCTTAGCGTCGAGTATTTCCTCAGGCTTTGCCCGGTGCCACCGATAAAATTGGGCAACAGCAAAAGGCTTGAGCGTTACGATATCAAGGCGCTTGACGCGTGGCTCGACAATCCCGCTGGAGGTGGGACATCATCGGGCGGTTCAGAGTGGTTGGGTCGTGTGGAGAAGCCCCGTGGCCGCCGTCCGCGTTAAAGGCATCAAGAAAGTCCGGTCGAAGGGCCGTGACTACTATTATCATCGCAAGTCGATGACACGGATCAATGCCAAGTTTGGCACGGCCGAGTTCTTCGTCGAGTTGGCGCAGTTGGAGCGCGCAGCACACAAGGCCGCATCTCTACCAGGCATGTTAGGTGCGGCCATCGAACGCTACCGGCGCTCCACGTTTTTCTGCGACCTGGCACCCGCGACGCGTAATTCTTATGACCGAGCATTCGCAGTCCTGGAGCCGTTGTCGCCAATGCCCCTTGTTGAGGCAACGCCTGCTTGGGTTGCTGGGCTCCGCGACGAGATCGCAGAAAAGCGCGGACGGTGGATGGCAAATTATGCCGTCGTGGCATTGTCAGTCGTTTTCGAGCACGCCCGAGAAAACGGCTGGATGCGCGATAACCCGACGAGAGGCATCCGCAAGATCGGCCGAGACAAGTCGAAGCCGCGTGCCAATCGTCCCTGGACGGAGGCCGAGTGCCGCACCGTTCTAGACCACGCTGCCCCCTATTTGCGCGTGCCCATTGCGCTCGCCATGTTCGGCGGGCTGCGCAAAGGAGATGTGTTGCGGGTGACTAAATCGACACTCCGCGATGGCGTCGGCCGCATCACGACGCGCAAGCGCGGCGTCGACGTGACGATCCCCATTCATCCAATACTTGCGCACATACTGGCGTCGGCTCCGCAACACGACGCGCTGACGATCGCGACCAACTCTCAAGGGCAGACCTGGACGGAGAGCGGCTTCAACGCGACGTTCGGGAAATTCATCGACCGACTGGAGCAGCGAGGACTGGTCGACCCAGGACTCACGATGCACGGGTTACGTCATACGCTTGGCACCCGCCTTCGCGAAGCAGGAGCTGACCTCGATACCATCCGGCGGGTTCTGGGGCAGAAGACGCTCGTCATGGCGCAGCACTATTCGGAGACAGCCGACAACCTGCCGCAGGCGCGCGAAGCGGTGCTCCGACTCGACATCCTCGGGAACAAAAAGGGATGAAAGTTGGAAAACCGGGTGGAAAACTGTGTCGTAAGTGTCCGAGCAGTTTTTTCTAAGTCATTGTTTTTAATGGTGCCCAGGGGCGGGATCGAACCACCGACACTGCGATTTTCAGTCGCATGCTCTACCAACTGAGCTACCTGGGCTCGCGCGAGCGCGATGTGTCGGGCTTATAGAAAGCGCGCTGCGACTTGTCCAGACCCGCGCGCCGCGAAGGAAACGCCGGCGATTAATACGCGCCGCCGCGCAACCGCGGACGCGGCGGCATTCACGATGAGCCGGCTTGCCCGCGTCAGGGCGCTGGAAAAATCACAAAATCGAGTCGTCTTGAATTGGCGCTCTTCCAGAAGTCGCGCCTCGATCTCGGCCAGCGCCAGGCCCGGTTCGCCGCGACCAAAACCAACAACCAGTCGGCGTCGGCATGTGCGTCGAGCGGGCGGCGCGCGCTCCTACCCGGCTTTTCCGAGAAACTGCCGGTCGCTGCAAACAGCTGAAGTCCCCTGATCGAGGACGAAGCCGAAATCATCAATTGCCGGGCCGCAGCCCGGCGCGACAAAATTTCCGTAGTTTCCACTGGCCTGGGCTCTGCGCCATTGCCTGTGAAAGGCCGGAAATGGCAATGTCGCGCCTCATTTTATGGAGGCTTCGCCAATGCCGCTTTACACGATCGACGGAATCGCGCCGCGCCTCCCGGCCCCCGGCCGCTTCTATGTGGCGCCCGGCGCGCAGATCATCGGCCGGGTCGCCCTTGAGGAGGACGCCAATGTCTGGTTCGGCTGCGTTCTGCGCGGCGACAATGAATGGATCACGGTCGGCGCCCGCACCAACATTCAGGAAAACAGCGTCCTCCATACCGACATGGGCTACCCGCTCGTCATCGGGCCGGACTGCACCATCGGCCATGGCGTCATTCTGCATAGCTGCATGATCGGCGCGGCGAGCCTGATCGGCATGGGCGCGACGATCCTCAATGGCGCGAAGATCGGCGCGAACTGCCTCGTCGGCGCAAATGCGCTGGTGACCGAGGGCAAGGAATTTCCCGACTATTCGCTGATCGTCGGCGCGCCCGCCAAGGCGATCCGCACGCTCGGCGAGGACGCGCGCGCCCGTCATCTCGAATCGGCGAAACATTATGTCGAGAACGGCCAACGCTACGCCAAGGGGCTGACGCTGATCGCCTGAGCGCCGGCCTCACCGCGAGACATAGAGCGGGGCGCTGGTCGCCGGGCCGATCGCCACCCAGACATTCTGATTGCGCTGCGACTGACGCTTGACGAAACGATAGGGAACGCGCGTCCACGGCCGCATCTCGTCGGAAAGGTTGTCGAGCACGAATTCGCCGCGGTTGGTCTTGACCGTGAGAACCGAGTGGCCTTCGCCGTTCTTCTCCTTGACCACCGTGAGCAGCAGCGCCTGCCGGGGAAAGCCTTCTTCGATCAGCATTTGGCGCTTCAGCAACGCGAAATCTTCGCAGTCGCCCTTGCCGTCGCCGGGATAGTCCCACTGGTCGACCGAGCCCCAATGATCCGTGTCCGCAACCGGATCGATGTTCTTGTTCACCCAGCCGTTGATGCGCGCGATCTTGCGATAGACGGCGGCGGTGAGTTCGACATCCTGAGGCGCGGTTTCATCGTCCCGGCACTCGCCCCGGTAGCGCTGGCAGAAGTCCACCCAGCCATATGGCACGCTGGTTTCCAAACCGATCGTCGCGAAAGTCGCGGTTTCCGGTCCGGCGAAGCTTTTCGCGTTGACCGCGACAAGCGCCGCGCCCGCCATCCCGAGAGCCATAACCGCCTTGCTGATAACGCCCAACATAACCCGCCTCCGTGACATGAGGCGAGGTTAGATTTGTTGTTTTGCGGTCGATGAAAGTATTTCCGCCGCATTTTACGCGAAAGCGTTCAGATTTTCTCCGATTTCCAGTAAGTATAATTTTGCGCTATAAAAACCCATAAAATTTGATATGACCTCATATCACCTTGAAATAATAGGTTTTTTATCGCGTCTGCGCCTCGGCCACGAGGCGCGCGTCTGTCCTCGGCTTAAGCTTCCAGGAACGCTGGTTAACTTGCGCCAGCCGTGAAGGTTAACGCGCCCGGTCAGCGCGTAACTTTTTTTTGGCGGGCGCAGCGACGGCGCGCCTTCCGAGCGGCGCAAATTCGTCACAAAGTTTTTTGCGCCCCAATGCGGCAGGCGACGCCCCTACCCTCCCCTTGAGGAGCAGGCGGATTGTATTGCAGCGCCCATCAGGCGCCGCGGCCTCGCTTTGCTTCGAGATCGCTCCACATTTTGTCGTATTGTTTATCGACCTTCCGCTTTTCGAGCACCGCGTCGATGTCCTCGTCCGGTCCAATCGGACGAATATATTCGCCACGCCAAGTGAGGTGTTTGACCAGTTCATGGTCGTCGCGCGGATAGACCGACTTCAACCCCAGAAGCGAAGGCGCTTTGACAAAAGCTGCCGTCAGCAATTGGTAGTAAAGCGTCTGGCTCTTTTCGATCGGCTGCGAATAATCCTTGCTGAAAAGGCGATCCTTGGAAAATTTTGCCTTGTCCAGCGGCGCGATGTTAAGCCCGTTTAGGCGCGCGCATTCCACCATCCATTCCAGAGCGCAATCCGACAGGCCGTATTGACTGTAGCCGCCGCCGACGTTCGAATGCACGCCTGGAAACCATTTCTGCTTGTAGAGCGGAAATCCGCGCTCCGCCAAATTCTTCTCGTTTCGCTGCCGATGATAGTCAGTGAGTTCGATGTGCGTCGGACGGAACGGCCAGCGACGCTCGTCGGCGGCTACGGCGTGATAGGCGCTGTCGACGCTCTCGCTTAGCGTCACATTATGAAAACTGCACCCGAACATTTTGTCGACGAGATATCCCAGGAATTCGCCGTAAGGCGCTCCCAGTGCGCCGACGGTGTCCCATACGCCGAGAAAGCGGATTTTCACCGGCCAGGGATGGCAGTAGTCGCTTCGAAACTGGGCGGCGTCTGTGCCCTTTGGCCGCCAGCCGTCCGACCTGTCCTTGTAATGTCCGTAGGCGATCGAAACCTGAGGCATGTTGCATCGTCGGAGAATGCCGAGATTATGCACCAGACCCGCTATGCTTCGCGCCGTGTAGGCGCCCCGGCTGAAGCCGAAAAGATATATTTCGTCATTCTCTTCGTAATTGCTGACAAGGAAGGAGTATGCGTCCTTGATATTGCCTGAGATTCCATAGCCGAAGGTTCCGCCCGGGATTTTTTCGCCGCGCCGCGTGCCGACGCCTGCAACGTAATGCATGAGTTGCGGGACGCCGCCCTCATCGCCGCTCTCAATGGCTTGCAAAGTCCGCAGAACGTTGGTGCCTCGCGCGGTCAAACCGTTCCATGTGCCATCGCAGAAAATGACCAGCTTCTTGGTCATGGCAAAATTCCTTATTCCTAATGCAAAACTCAAATATAATTTATCATTCGACGTCGAAAGGCGCGACTCCTGTCGGCTGTCCACTTTCCCCAAGAGTGATCTTCTCGATTCGGGATTCGGCCTCGGCGAGGAGATTCTCGCAGCGGGCCTGCAGCGCCTTGCCGCGCGCGTAGAGCCTCACCGACTCGTCGAGCGACACGGCGCCTTTTTCCAGATCGCCGACGATGCGCTCGAGCTCCTGCATCGCTTGTTCGAAGGGCATCGAAGCGATGTCTGCGGCGGCGTCCGGCTCCTGCGTCATGGCGTCTCTCATAGACCAAGCGCGCGTTTTTGGCTATGCGGCGGGCTCAGCCGTCAGCCGGTTCGGCGCGACCGACGATGCGTAGAATCGCCGGAAATTCCTCGCGCGTCCGGCGCTCGATTTCATCGAGCGCGTCATGCGCGTTTTGCACCGTTACGGCGGCGTCAATTCGGCAATGAAAGTTGACGACGAATCCGCCGGCGGTCTGGCGGACCCGAACGTCTCGCACCTGCGCGTTCGGACGGGTCTGGGCGGCGACGCGGGCGAGCGCCGCTTCGATCGCGCCGGCGATTGTAGAATCCGCGGCTTGCGCTGCGAGCAGGTGCATTTCGAGCGGTTCGATATGGGTCTCGACTTCGGCGTCGGCGCCGAATTCGTCGCGCAATGCGCTTTCGAAATCGGCGGCGATTGCGTGCGCGCGGCCGAGCGGCATGGCGCCGTCGAGTTCGATGTCGACGCCGATCGACAGGCGGCCCTCGATCTGCTGAGCGATGACATGATGCGCGTGAATATGGCGGCGCGCCCCGACCAGCAGGATGCGTTCCGCAACCGTTTCGTCGTCAAGCGCCTGCGGCTCGACCGACAGCGTGAGGCGGGCCCGCGGCGTCACGTCGGCGATTGCGTCGGCCACGGCCGATTTTATTCGCGCCGCCTGCTCCACGCGAAGTCCCCGCGCAACGCCGATCGCCGCCTCGCCGACGATGTCCGGGCCGATAGTGCGCAGGCGCAGCGAATCGATGGCGATGACGCCCGGCACCTCGGCGATCGCGCGCTTGAGGCGCGGCGCAAGTTCGCGTGGGGCGGCGTCGAGCAAGGTGTCGATGGTGCGCCGGCCCAGCCGAAAACCGGCGATCGCGATGAAAGCCGCTACGCCGAAGGCGGCAAGCGCGTCGCCACGCTCGAACCCATAATGCGCCGCAACGAGACCCAGCAGCACCAGCGTCGACGACACCAAATCGCTCGCAAAATGCAGCGCGTCGGCGGCAAGCGCGTCGCTGCCTTCCGCTTTTGCGATCCGGCTCAGCTGACGGGAGCGCACGTAATCGATGGCGATGGAGACGACGAGAACGCCGTAGACCGGCCAGCCCACGTCGATTTCGACATTCTTCTCCTGCAAGCGCCGCCACGCTTCGCCGACGACGAACAATGCCAGACCGAACAGGAAGCCGGTTTCGATCAGCGCAGCGAGCGCCTCATATTTGCCGTGGCCGTAGTGGTGTTCTTCGTCCGCCGGCTTCTCCGCTTCGCGCACCGCAAAAAAAGTCAGCGCCGTCGCGCCCGTATCGACGAAGGCGTGGCCGGACTCCGACAGCAACGCCAGCGAGCCTGACCACAGACCGGCGGCGAGCTTCGCGACTGCGAGAAGAGCGCTCGCAGCGATCGAAGCTTTGGCGGCCGCGAGCTTAACGCTGGTCGCCGCTCGCGGAAGAGCCTTTGTCTGGGTCACGTAAACGCGCCACTCTAATGTTGCAGGCCTCAGCCCTAGCAAGGCACCGATGCGGGCGCAAACCGCGCCCCCAAATGATAGAATTTGGCCGAACCATCAGATAGGAGCCGCCAGATGAAATTTCTCCACACCATGATCCGGGTCGGCGACCTCGAGGCTTCGCTTTATTTTTTTTGCGACGTGCTCGGACTAAAAGAAGTCCGCCGCACTCAGAATGAGAAAGGGCGCTATACGCTCGTCTATCTCGCTGCGCCCGAGGACGCGAGCGAGGCCAAGGAAAAGGACGCGCCTACGATTGAACTCACTTATAACTGGGACGAGCGCGAATATGCCGGCGGGCGGAATTTCGGCCACCTCGCCTTCGCCGTTGAGAATATTTACGAAGTTTGCGCGCGCCTGCAGGCGGCCGGCGTGACGATCAATCGGCCGCCGCGGGACGGCCACATGGCGTTCGTGCAAACGCCGGACAAAATCTCCATCGAACTGCTTCAGAAAGGCGCGCCGATGCCGCCGGCCGAACCATGGGCTTCAGCGCCCAATGTGGGCAGTTGGTAGGCTGTCTTCGGCGCCAAAAGTTTTTGCGTTGCAGCTACGAATTTTTTGGCCGCCGGGAACTATTCATTTGGCAATGAGTTGACTCGTAGGTCGAGCTGCGGCCTCAGCGCGGCCAAGCGATATGTTATTGAAAAACTGACGAACTTTCGTCGCGAACCTGTCACGGCTTTCAGTTAGAAACGCGGCAGGCGCGGCTCTTGTAACGACAGTTGACTGCTGTAACGACAGTTGACTATGGCCGTCGACCGTCTCGTTCGCCAGCTTGCTAAATCCCGTCCGGAATTGGGATGGGGGCAAAATTTTTCAGCGATCTTTTTTCGAGATGACGTTCAGCTGAACGGGATAGTTAGACGACGTTCAGGTGAATTGGATAGCTTGACGGCAAGAAATGCGGCCAAGAATTGAGGTCGCTGAGACGCCGACAAAAACAACAGCCGTGGGACAGCCGCGGCCAAAATGCACTAGGCAAGAAGCACGAGGGGCGAGTTGAAGGGCGGAGGTCGTCATGGTCATCTTGGATCTGATCAATTCCTGCTCTAACGACAAGGTCGCGCAAGCTGCGCTGGCTTGCATTGGCGGTCACTTCGCCGAGCGCGTGCGCACGGCCGCCGGAGAGAAAGGCCTTAGCGTTGGCAAATATGTCGTGCTGGCAGTGCGCGAGTTCGCGAGCCGGACCGACGAAGCGACGCAAGAGGCGCTTCGCGCCAAAGTCGTTCGCGACGACCAGCCTTTGCTCAGAGGCCTGCGCGAAGTGCTGGAAGCGGCGTTGGAACGCGATCCCTTCTTTATAGACGGCGAGGCCGCAGCTGCGACGCCGCCCTATGCGTTCAGCGTAGCGCGCGAGAATGCGCTGAGGTATCACTGACCGCCTATTCGATCTGACGCGCCTTCTGAATGAGTGGCGGCGTGGCTTCGGCGACGTCGCCATACGCTTTTTCACGACTTTAAAGTCGCCATGCGCATTTTTGCGCCTAAATGAGTGTGGCGGATCGTCTCTTTCTTGAATGCGGATGTCGCATCTCCTCGACCAAGCGCAAATCGCCTCCATCCTCTCGACATATGGCTACTGGGCGATCTTCGTAGTCGTGGCCCTCGAAAGCGCGGGCATTCCATTGCCGGGCGAAACCATGCTTGTCGGCGCCGCGATTTTTGCGCGGCTAACCGGCGCTATGGCGATTGAAAATATTGTGGTGGCGGCCGCCGCCGGCGCAATCGTCGGCGATAATGTCGGCTATTGGATCGGGCGGGAATATGGCACCAAGCTGCTCGAACGTTACGGTCATTACGTGGGGCTAGGACCGGAGAAATTGCGCCTCGGTCAATATCTCTTTTATCGCTGGGGCGGCACCATTGTGTTTTTTGGTCGCTTCTTCGCCTTGCTGCGCATTCTCGCCGCCTCGCTCGCCGGCGCAAATCATCTGCCGCCCGGCCGCTTTTTCATCTACAACGCGACGGGCGGCATCGTTTGGGCCTGCGTCTTCGGCTACGGCGGCTATTTCCTCACCGCCGGTTTTGAGAAAATCAAAGGTCCGATCGCGATAGCGCTCGCCGGCGGATTGGCGATTGGGCTGTTCATGCTTTGGCGCTACTATAAACGGCACGAGGCGCGGCTCATTCGCGAAGCCGACGCCATGCTAAGCCAGCGACGCTAGCTGAAACGCGCGCCTGTCCGCGCATCGACCAGCGCACGCTTAAGATCGCGCGCGAGTTCCGCCTTCTGGTCCGGCCCCAGGAAGGCGCCGATCTCGACGCTTTCGCCTCGCGAGACCAGTTCGACCCGCTCGGTGCCGAATTCTTCATGCACCGTCTGCTCGAGGCGCACCCAGGAGGGATTGAACCGCCATTCCCGTCGCTGCCCACGCGCGCCGATTTGCGCGAAAACGAGTTCGAGCGGCGTGAGGTCAAGCGTCTCGTGGCCGCGCGCGGCGCGGAAGCTCACGCGAAAGGCGAGATAAAGGCCGAGCGCGTCAAGTCCCATAAAGCCGGCGACCGGCCAAGCGCCCATGAAGAAAAAGGGCAGCGCGAACAGCGCCTGGCCAAAACAGAATATCAGGATGAAAGCGTAAAAAGCGTGCGGCGTCATTGACCGGTGCGGCGTCAGTCGCGCTTCGTAAATTTTTCGCTCGAAGGGGTCGGACATTTCTCCTGCCGCCGCTTTCTCCTCCAGATTCTAGAAGTTATAACGCGCCCATGGCGGAAACAAACACTTCAAGCGCGCGTGTCCCCAAGAGAACGCGACCCGGCCGACGGCCGGCGGCCGCTGCGGCGGCGCGCATAGACGAGATTTTCGCGCGTCTCGCGGCCGCCAATCCGGAACCCAAGAGCGAATTGAACTACAAGAACCCGTTCACGCTGCTCGTCGCCGTGGTGCTGTCGGCGCAAGCGACCGACGCTGGCGTCAACAAGGCGACTCCGGCGCTCTTCGCGCTGGCCGACACCCCCGCAAAGATGGCGGCGCTCGGCGAGGAGCGCGTGCGCGACCTCATCAAAACGATCGGCCTTTTTCGTGCCAAGGCGAAAAACATCGTCGCCCTGTCGCGACTGCTCGTCGAGCGTCATGGCGGCGAAGTGCCCAAGACGCGCGAAGAGCTGACGGCGCTCCCGGGCGTTGGCCGCAAGACGGCGAATGTCATGCTCAATGTCGCCTTCCACGAGCCGGTGATCGCGGTCGACACCCATATTTTTCGAGTCTCCAACCGGTTGCCGCTCGCGACAGGCAAGACGCCCGAGGAGGTCGAAGCGGGACTCGAGAAGATCGTGCCGCAGAAATATCTCCTGCATGCGCATCACTGGCTTATTCTGCACGGACGCTATGTCTGCAAGGCGCGCAAGCCCGAATGCCCGCGCTGCATCATCGCCGATTTGTGTCGGTTCAAGGCGAAGACTCTCGTCTGACGTTCGCAGAACATCCCGACGCTTCGCGTCATGACGACTGCGAGCGCAGCGACGCGCGGAAAGCCATCCAGCGCACCGCTCCGCGGGGAGCGGCGCTTCGGACGCATCGCAGACGAAATGAAAGTCGTCGTCAGAGACGATCAAACAAACGGGCCAGCCCCCGCGGCAATGAGGACAAAGTCACAGACAACGACAATCCGGGACGCTCGCCGTGCAGGCGTCCCGGGATGTTCTCGCCTCAATTGACCTGGCAGGTCGATTCATATCTTCCGCAGGCCCTGCCGTCGCCCCTGTCGCAACTCTGTTTCCAGGTGCGGCAACCCGGCTTTTTCCACGGCTGGCTTTCAAATTCGCCGGAACGTTTGCGCACCGGGACGCAATTGTCCGTTTCCGGAACCTGCCGCGTGCCGGGCGGGCAGCCATGCATGGAGTGGCCTTCCTCGCCGCGCGCCGGCCGTTGCCGCTGGCCGCTGTCGACGCAGAATTTTTGGGAAATGGAGCAACTCACCCTCCCGCCTTCCCGGCAGGAAGACACCGCGGGCTGGTAGTGAACGGCGCTGCGCCCGTAATTGCCCTCAAGCCTTCGAACCTCGACAAGTCCCTTGTTGTTGGCCTTCGAAAGCGCTTCCTCTCGGGAATAGCCGCTCGCCGACGCCTGCAACACGCCACAGAACGCGAAGGCGCTTCCAGTGGAAAAAACCAGCGACAGAACCAACGTGGTCGAGATAAGCGCAATATGTCTGACGTTCATGCAGCCCCCCTTTCGCCCCGGCTCAGGCTAAGCATGACGCAGGGCGAAAGATAGCGGGGCGCTAAAAAATAAAATGGGGCGAACGCCAAAGTAGCCGAAGCATCGCCGATGGATCCTAGGACAATGCTTTCCCCAACCTCCCCGCGAGGTCCTGCACGAACTGCCAGGCGACGCGGCCCGAACGCCCGCCGCGCGTGATCGACCATTCCAGCGCCTCGGCGCGGATCGTCGCCTCGGGCGCGTCGAGGCCAAAATGATCGACATAGCCGAAGACCATCGCCAGATAATCGTCCTGGCTGCAATTGTGAAAGCCGATCCAAAGTCCGAAGCGATCGGAGAGCGAGATTTTCTCCTCGATGACCTCGCCGGGATGGATCGCGGTGGCGCTCTCATTCTCCATCATGTCGCGCGGCAACAGATGGCGGCGGTTCGACGTGGCGTAAAACAGCACATTGTCGGGGCGCCCTTCGACGCCGCCTTCGAGCGCGGTCTTAAGCGCTTTGTAGCTCGTCTCCGCGCCGTCGAACGAAAGGTCGTCGCAAAAAACGATGAAGCGGAACGGCGCCCGCGCCAGCGCGCCGAGCAGCGCGGGCAAAGCTTCAATATCCTCGCGGTGGATTTCAATGAGTTTCAGCCCCTTGTCGGCGAGCGCGCCGTGGACCGATTTCACCAGCGAGGATTTGCCCATGCCGCGCGCGCCCCACAACAGCGCGTTGTTGGCGGGCAGGCCCTGCGCGAAGCGGCTGGTGTTGGCGAGAAGCATGTCGCGCTGGCGGTCGACGCCCTTGAGCAGCGCCAGGTCGACGCGGTTGACGCGGGCGACTGGATGGAACGCCCTGCCGGCGGCGCGCCACACGAACGCCTCGGCGGCCGCGAAATCCGGCGCATCCGGCTGCGGCGGCGCCAGCCGCTCCAGCGCTCCGGCAATGCGGGCGAGAAGCTGCGCGACATCCTCTTGCGACATGAAATCTTTCTCATCATTGGCGGCACGCTCCTCAGGATGAGGGAGCTTGTGGCTCTGCTTCGCTCAACACAAAGACCATGGCGACGACGTTAAGCCTTTTTTGCGGAACCAAGGACCCTCATCCTGAGGAGCGCCCGCAAGTCGGGTTTACCCGACTTGCGAATTAAATGTCGATCTCGGGCAGGCCCGAGATCGAAGGCAGCGTCTCGAAGGACGATGGTCCGGTTCCCTTTTCCCATTGACGATCGCTTGTCGACTCTGAAAGCTGATTTACCGCATAGCCGGATTATTTCCCGGCGCAAAGCCACTCTCGACGCCCTAAGAGGAAGGCCAAATTGCCGTCGGACGCCAACGCCCTCATTGACCGCGCCAAGGTCTTCATTCAGCCCCTCGACGCTGGAAGGGCCGAAGAGGCGCTCGCGCGCGTTCTCGAAAAGGACAGCGCAGCCGATGGCGCGCTCGCAGCGGCGCTGCGCGAGCGACCGAGCGCGCGCGATCTGCTCCTCGGCGTATTGGGCTCTTCGCCCTATCTGACCGACCTTGCCGCGCGCGATCCGGCGAGGCTCGCGCGCATCCTCACGAGCGATCCCGCGCAGCGCATTGAAGCCCTCATCGCAGAAACGCAGAACGTCGAAACGCAAGACGAAGCCGAGCTGATGCGGCTGCTGCGCATCACCAAGCAGGAGGCCGCGCTGGTCATCGCGCTCGCCGATCTCGCCAAAGTCTGGGACATGCCTGAGGCGACGCGAGCGCTCACGCGGATCGCCGACGCCACGCTTTCCGCCGCCGTCCGCTTCACGCTGCGCGCCGCGGCGCTCGCCGGCAAGATCGAACTCGCCGACCAACGCGATCCCGAGCGCGGCTCTGGCTGGATCTTTCTTGGCATGGGCAAAGGCGGCGCATACGAACTGAACTACTCTTCCGACATCGATCTCATCGTCTTCTTCGACCGTTCCCGCGCGCGGCCCGCCGACCCTTCGGAAGACGTCGACTTCTTCGTCAGACTGACCAAACGCATCGTGAAAATCATGAGCGAGCGCACCGCCGACGGCTATGTGTTTCGAACCGATTTGCGGCTGCGCCCCGATCCCGGCGCGACGCCGATCGCCATCCCGCTCGAAGCGGCGCTGAGCTATTACGAAAGCATGGGCCAAAACTGGGAGCGCGCCGCCTATATCAAGGCGCGTCCGGCGGCGGGCGACATCTTCGCCGGCGAGCAGTTCCTGCAAGAACTCGCGCCTTTCGTGTGGCGCAAATATTTCGACTTCGCCGCCATCGCCGACGTGCACTCGATCAAGCGGCAGATTCACGCGCACAAGGGACATGGCAAGATCGCCGTCGCCGGCCACAACATCAAACTCGGACGCGGCGGCATTCGCGAAATCGAATTCTTCGTGCAGACCCAGCAGCTCATCACCGGCGGACGCGATCGTCGCCTGCGCGGGCGCGAAACGCTCGCCATGCTCGACCAGCTCGTCGAGAGCGGCTGGGTCGCGCCGCAGGCGCGGGACGATCTGCGCGACGCCTATCTCTTTTTGCGCGACGTCGAGCATCGCATTCAGATGATCGCCGACGAACAGAAACATGCGCTACCCGAAACTGAAGAGGGCGTCGCCGTCATCGGCCGAATGATGGGCTTTGCCGGCTACGCCGATTTCGCCGAAGCGCTGCTGAAGCGGCTCGACGTGGTGCAGAGCCACTACGCAAAGCTTTTCGAAAGCGCGCCGCAGCTTACGTCCTCGGCCGGCAATCTGGTGTTCACCGGCGACGACGACGATCCGGGCACGATCGAGACGCTCGTCGACATGGGCTTTGCGAATCCGAAGACGGTGACGGCGACCATTCGCGGCTGGCATTTCGGCCGCTACGCCGCCACCCGCTCGACCGTGGCGCGCGAACGCCTCACCGAGCTGACGCCGATCCTGCTCGAAGCGATGGCCGCCACAGAGAACGCCGACGCCGCCTTTCTCGCCTTCGACAAGCTGATCTCGAAACTGCCGGCCGGCGTGCAGCTTTTCTCGCTTCTGGTGTCCCAGCCGCGTCTCTTGAACCTGCTCGCTGCGATCATGGGCGCGGCGCCGAAGCTCGCCGAGACCATTTCGCGCCGACCGCGCGTATTGGACGCGCTGCTCGAACCCGCGTTCTTCGAAAACGTGCCGTCGCAGGCGGAGCTCGATCTGCGGCTCGCGGAGCAGTTCTTGGAGGCGCGCTCCTATGAAGACGCGCTCGACCGCGCCCGCATTTTCGGACAGGAGCGGAAATTCCTCATTGGTGTGCGCATCCTGACGGGCTCGGTTTCGGTGGCGGAAGCCGGCTTCGCCTATACGCGACTCGCCGAAACGCTGATTTCCCGGCTTTTCACGCTGGTCTGCGACGAATTCGCCAGAATACATGGAACGATCGAGGGCGGCGCCGCCGCAGTCGTCGCCATGGGCAAGCTCGGCGGGCGCGAAATGACGGCGGCGTCCGATCTCGATCTGATGCTGCTCTATGACGCCGATCCATTGGCGGAATCGAAAGGCGCCGGGCGGCCGATTTCTACGCAGCAATATTACGGCCGCCTTACCCAGAGGCTGATCAGCGCCCTTTCCGCGCCCACGGCGGAAGGTCTGCTCTATGAGGTGGATTTTCGCCTGCGGCCTTCGGGCAACAGCGGCCCGATCGCGGTGAGCCTTGCCGCCTTTTCGGACTACCAGGCGCATGAGGCCTGGACCTGGGAACATATGGCCCTGACCCGCGCCCGCGTCATCGCCGGTCCTGAGGCGTTCGCAAATCGCGTGGAAGCGACGATTCGCGCCGCTCTGATGACGCCCCGCGACCCGCAAAAATTGAAGGACGACGTGTTGTCCATGCGCCGGCGGATCGAAAAGGAAAAGGGGTCGGGAAGCCCTTGGGAGGTCAAGCAGGTCCCCGGCGGGCTCGTCGACATCGAGTTCATCGCCCAATATCTGATGCTGCGCCATGGCCCACAGCATCCTGAGCTTTTCTCGACGACCGCCACGGTCGCCTTGGAGCAACTTAAAGACGCCGGCTTTCTCGACTCTGGCGCGGCAGGAGCGTTGGCTGAGGCGTCAAGGCTTTATCAGGGCCTGACCCAATTGATGCGGTTGGCCGTCTCCGAGGCGTTCCGGCCCGCCGATGCGCCGCGCGGACTGACGGAGCTGCTGCTGCGAGTCGGCGACGCGCCCGATCTTTCCAACCTCGAAGCCCTGCTCGCCGACACGCAGAAGCGGATCCGGGAAATTTTTACGAGCGTCGTCGGGGAAGTCGCTGAGCGCCCGGTTTCAGTGTGAGCGGGAGTTGTCAGAACCGTCCCCGCAGGCATAGATACGCCGGATTCCTCGCGCAGGAGCTTTTCCGCCAGCGGCGACGGCCGCTTTGTTCAAGGCCGCCCTGGCCCCTTTTTTGGAGCACATCATGTCTCACGCCCGCAAGAATGCGCGTTCTCTCGCCCGCGCCGCGCTTGGAGCGTCCGCGCTTGCCGCCCTGCTGGCGTTGAGCGCCGCCGGTGCGACGACCGCGGCGGCGAAAACGCTCGCCAAGGTCAATGGCGTCGAGATCACCGACGATGACCTGAAGCTCGCGATGGAGGATCTCGGCGCCGCCGTTCCGCGCCAGCTCGAAGGCAAGGCGCGCGAGACTTATGTGCTCGATTTCCTTATCGACGAGCAGCTCGTCGTGCAAAAAGCGCAGGCCGACAAGCTCGCCGAAACGCCGGAATTCGCCAAGAAACTGGCCTATCTGCGCGACAAGGCGCTGATGGAGACGCTGCTCGGCGACGTCGCCCAAAAGGCCGCAACCGAAGCCGCGATCAAGCAGGCCTATGACGAGGCGGCGAAAAACCAGAAGCAGGAAACCGAATATCACGCCCATCACATTCTGGTGCCGACCGAAGAAGAAGCCAAAGCCGCGCTGAAGCGCGTCAAGGGCGGCGAGGATTTCGGCAAGGTCGCGACCGAACTGTCGAAGGATCCCGGCGCCAAGGGTGGCGATCTCGGCTGGTTTACCAAGGACCGCATGGTGCCGGAGTTCGGCGACGCTGCGGCGAAAATGGCGCCGGGCCAGATTTCCGATCCGATCAAGACGCAGTTCGGCTGGCACATCGTCAAGCTTGACGAGAAGCGCCCGAAAGTTTTCCCGCCGCTCGACCAGGTCAAGGATCAGGTCGCCCGCTACGTGGTGCAGAAGGCGCAGAGCGAACTCGTCATGAAATTGCGAGACGGCTCCAAGATCGAGCGCGCGGATCAACCGGCCGAAGGCTCGCCGGGCGCCAAGCCGGCGGAAGGCGCCAAGCCTGCCGATCCGGCAAAGAAGAAGTAGCCCCTAAGCGCCCCTCTCCGTTAACCGGAGATTCTTCCAGATCCATTCCGCAGCGAAGCCTTGACGTGGACCTGAAGCGTCGTCAAACCCGCCCAGGTCCACTCCGATTTGCAAGGTTCCGCTATGGCTCATGACGCCCCGGTCTCCCCGCTCGCGCCGCAATCCCCGCCAGAAATCCCGCCGCTCGAAGGCGTGCGATTCGCCGTCGGCGCCGCTGGCGTGCGCTATGCCGGACGCACCGACGTGATGCTGGCCTTGCTCGATGCCGGAACGACTGTCGCGGGCGTATTCACCAAATCCAAATGTCCGTCGGCGCCGGTCGACTGGTGCCGCGACCGGCTCAAAGGCGGCAAGGCGCGCGCGCTGCTCGTCAATTCGGGCAACGCCAACGCCTTCACCGGCAAGAGTGGCGCGCAGGCGGTCAAATTCTCGGCCAAGCTCGCCGCCGCGGCGACGGGCGCGCCCGAACGCCAGATCTTCCTCGCTTCGACGGGCGTGATCGGCGAGCCGCTCGATGCGCATAAATTCGACGGGCTCTTGGAGAAGCTCGTCGAAGACGCGCGGCCGGACAGCTGGCAAGAGGCGGCGCGCGCGATTATGACCACCGACACTTATCCGAAGCTTTCGACGCGCACAGCGATGATCGGCGGCTTCGAGGTAACGATCAGCGGCATGGCCAAGGGCGCGGGAATGATCGCGCCGGACATGGCGACGATGCTCGCCTTCGTCTTCACCGACGCGGCGATCGGCGCCGAAGCGCTGCAGGCGATGCTCGAGGGCGGCGCCAAGAGAAGCTTCAACGCGATCACCGTCGACGGCGACACGTCGACGTCCGACACGCTGTTGCTGTTCGCGACGGGCGCCGCAAAGAAACGCGGGGCGCCGAAAATCGAACGGGCGAGCGACAAGCGGCTCGTGGATTTCAGGCGGGCACTCGACGGCGTGCTGCTCGACCTCGCTCATCAGGTGGTGAAAGACGGCGAAGGCGCCCGCAAATTCGTCGAAGTGACGGTGACCGGCGCCGACAGCGCCAAGGCGGCGAAGCGCGTCGCCTTTTCGATCGCCAATTCGCCGCTCGTGAAGACCGCGATCGCCGGCGAAGACGCCAATTGGGGCCGCATCGTCATGGCGGTCGGCAAGGCCGGCGAAAAGGCCGACCGCGACAGGCTCGCGATCTGGTTCGGCGGCGTGCGCGTCGCCCATAAGGGGCTGCGCGACCCCGACTATGACGAAGCGGAAGTTTCGCAGATCATGAAGCGGGACGAAATCGTCATCAATGTCGATCTTGGCCTAGGCAAAGGCGCGGCGACAGTTTGGACCTGCGACCTCACCAAGGACTATGTCGTGATCAACGGCGACTACCGGAGCTGATCATCGCGTGGCGTCCGCGAACGCAAGTATCGGCGGATATGGTGAAGGACGCGGAGCCGACGACGAAGCTCTTTCATAGAGCCGCCGAGGGATTTGATATTGCGCGAAAATCTTGTCCGACGCCTGAAGGATTCGCGGCGGGCTCTCCCTCCGCCGCGGCCTCGGGCGTGATGACCGATCCGACCGCGGCGGAACCGTCGCCAAGCGTCGCGGTCGTCAGGAAGATATTTGACGTGCTAAACTGCCTGATCGCCGCCCAAACCGCTTCGCCCGCTTGATCAGCGGGCGTCAGGCGGCGGCAAATGCGTTTGTCGAGGAGCGTTGTGCTCATGCGTTGGGTGAAACTTCTCATGGTCGCGCCCCTCGCCGCGCTTTCGGCGTGCAACACCGCGCGCGGACCTGCGCCTGACCTCGCATTCGACCCGTCCCAGGCGAATTACATCAGGGCGCCGGGCAGAGGCGTCATCGCCGGACAAGCCTTTCTGCGTGACGCCTCCGGGAAATCGAATGTTCGCTACGCCGCCGGCGAAACCGTAAGGCTCATTCCGGCAACGACTTATGCACAGGAACGAATCAAGAAGTTTTACGGCTCGGTGAAATTTCTGCCGGCCGCGTCGATCCCGAAAGTCGAGCCGGACGCGCAATATGCCGCGCTCACGCGTACGACGACCGTTGAGCCGGATGGCCGCTTCACATTCGAGAACGTCGCGCCCGGGCGCTACTACCTCACCACGCGGCTCATCTGGAAGCCAAAGGATTCGCAGACGTCTGAAGGCGGCGCGATGTATGAGGAAGTGACGGTCACCGGACAGGAAAACGGCCCGGTGAAAGTGGTTCTCTCCGGCAATTGAGCTCACCCGTGAACCTCCTTCTCGTTGTGGCGGCGGCGCTCGTCGACGCCGACAATCGCGTGCTCATCGCGAAGCGTCCTGAAGGCAAGGCGCTCGCCGGCCTGTGGGAATTTCCAGGCGGCAAGCTTCATCCCGGCGAGCGGCCGGAGGATGCGCTGGCCCGCGAACTCGAAGAGGAGCTCGGCGTGCGCGTCTGCGTGCCCTGCCTCGCGCCCCTAACCTTCGCGAGCCACGCTTACGACGACTTCCACCTGCTGATGCCGCTTTACGTCTGCCGTAAGTGGGAGGGGTTCATTACGCCGTCCGAGGGACAGTCGGTGAAGTGGGCGCGGGCGCGCGAGTTGCGCAACTATCCGATGCCGCCCGCCGACGCGCCGCTGATCGGCCCGCTGATCGACTTGCTGGGATGATCGCGATGGCATGCTGATCCAGCCGATCGAAACGCCATCATCGCCTGTTGTTTTTTGGAGATTGCCGACAATGAATGTTGGAACGTGGACCGGCGTCACTGAGCGCGGCCCTGATCGTCGCGCCCGCTATGCGGCCGGGAAAGCTCTGCGCCAGATCGTGCCGCGCGAAGCGCTCGCGGATTTCTTGCTCGCCGCAAACCGAAACGCGACCGCGATAATCGCCGAGACCGAGCGCGATCGGATCCAATCCCTGCTTCCGCTTCGCCGCAAATCGATGGCGGAATCGCCGCATGCTTTTCTGCGTGGCGCCGCCGATGTGATGGCCGCCGATCTTGCTACCCAGCCGGCGCCCGGTATTCCCGCGCAGGTTTGCGGCGACTGCCACCTGATGAATTTCGGCGCCTTCGTCTCGCCGGAAGGACATCCGCTGTTCGACGTCAATGATTTCGACGAGACGCTGCCTAATATGGATGTCACGATCGATTTGCGCCGTTTGGCGACAAGCGCCGTCGTCGCAGCGCTTGTCGCCGGCAGGAGTGAGCAAGCCGCAAGATCCACCGCGCGAGCCGCCGTCAAGGCCTACCGCCGCGCGGTGACCAAACTTGCCGCCTTGTCTCCGCTCGAGGCGTGGAATACGCGCGTGCCGCTGCATGACGTCGTCGCGGGGCTCCGCAATCGGGTTCTTCACGAAGCCGTGCACGCCGCGATCGCGTCGCATCACGAAGATGATTATGCGGACAATTTTCCAAAGGTCGTGAAAGACTCTTCTGGCGACTGGCGGGTTGAGGACAAGCGGCCGCGGCTCCTCCACTTGGAAGAAGACGAGGCCAATCAATTCGACGTCGACGGCCTGCTCGCCGCCGCCTTCGCGAACTTGCCGGCGCAGGTCGCCTCTTTGTTGCGCCGCTACCGTTTATGTGACATCGCCTTCAAGGCCGTTGGCGTCGGCAGCGTCGGAACCTATTGCACGATCGCGCTGTTCATGAGCCCGGACGATGAGCGGCTCTTCCTTCAGATCAAGGAAGCGAAGCGTTCGGTGCTGGAACGCTTCGGCCTTGGCGCATGGCCCGGCTCGCAGGGCACGCGCGTCGTCGAAGGTCAGCGCATGATGCAGGCGGCGTCGGACATTTTTCTAGGGCCCATGCTCGACCCGGCTTCCAAGCGAGAATTCTATATGCGCCAGCTGAAGACGCGCCGATTGGGCGGACTCACGGAATTGCTGCAGAGTCACGACATGAGAGATTACGCGAAACTATGCGGGCGCACTTTAGCGCGCGCACACGTCCGCTCCGGCGACGCCGCGACTCTTGCGGGTTACATGGGCAAGAGCGAAGCATTCGATGACGCGCTCGCATCATTCGCGATGCTCTATGCCCGGCAAAACGCCAGAGACTACGAAGCATTCTGTGCGCAGCGGGGCGCTACGCCTGCTCTTCCCTGACCGTTGCGTAAGTCGACGGAATCGACAGCGTCCAGACCAATCCCTCGGGCGGGAAGTTCAACGTCGCCGTTCCATCGAGCGCCTGGGCGACAAGGCGTTTGATCACTTTATGGCCAAAGCCTTCGCGCGGCGGCATCGCCACGGCCGGACCGCCGCTTTCACGCCATTCGATGTTGAGCCGCCCGTCTTCAAACCGCCACATCAGCGAGACGGCGCCGTCGGGGCGCGACAAGCCGCCATAACTCAGCGCATTCGTCGCGAGTTCATGCAAGGCCAGGCCGATGTTTTGCGCGGCCTCAGGCTTCAGCATGATTTTCGGCCCATCGATCTTGGCGCGCCCTGAAAGGTCGCCGCGAGGCGTGTCCATGCAATAGGCGAGCTGCGCCCGCACCAATTCGCGCATCGAGGCGCCGCGCCAGTCCTGCGATACGAGTAGATCATGCGCCATCGACAGCGCCTGCAGACGGGCGGCGAATTTGCGCTGATATTCTTCAAGCGAAGGCGAACCGGCGGCTGTCTGCCGCGACATCGCCTGCACCACGGCGAGCAGGTTCTTCGAGCGATGCACGAGTTCGCGCAGCAACACGCGCACATGCTGCTCGCGCTGCTTACGCGGGGTGATGTCGCGCGCGGTGCCGAGAATGCGCACCGCCCTGCCGTCCTCGAAGAAGGTGCGGCCGCGCACCGAAACCCAGCGCTCGATGCGGTCGGTCTGACCGATGACCCGATATTCGATCTCGTAATCGCCTTCGTGATTGGGATCGAGCGCGACGCCGACGGCCTCTTTGGTGCGCTTCTTGTCCTGCGGATGCAGCGCGTTGCGGAAAATCTCGAAGCTTGCCGGAACGCCCTCGGGAAGTCCCCACAGGTGGCGCACGCGCTCGTCGATATGCACCTCGCCGGTGACGAGATTCCAATCCCAGATGCCGGTGCGCCCGGCGTCCAGCGCGAGCTGCATCCGCTCCAAGGCGAAGGCCTGCTCGTCGCAGAAGGACCGCGCAGAGCGCGCATCCTCGGTCGTTGGACGAATTTCCGTGTCGGTCACGCGGCGCCTGTCGTTTGTCGGGAGGCCCGCAGCATACTCCCGGACGGTCCCGGACGCGAGGGGCTAGATCGCGCAGCATTTGGGCGCAATCGCCCAAATGCTAATGAATTTATCGATTCCAAAAGCTTAGAGCGCGCTTTGCGCAAAAGCCGGCGTCCGCTTTTTCATGGACCGCGCGCTAAATATCGACGAGTTCTGTCGCGAAAGCGGCGCGTTCCTGGATGAAGGCGAAGCGCGCTTCCGGCCTGGCGCCCATCAGCCGCTCGACGCAGTCTGCGGTTTCCTCGCGATCTTCCGGCTCGACGATGACCTTGAGGAGCGTGCGCTTCTTTGGATCCATCGTCGTTTCCTTGAGCTGAGCCGCGCTCATTTCGCCCAGCCCCTTGAACCGGCCCGTCTCGATTTTGCCCTTCCCCGTTAATTCTTTGGCGATCAATTCGTCGCGATGCTCATTGTCGCGCGCATAGACGGTTTTCGCGCCTTGCGTGAGCTTGTAGAGCGGCGGCTGTGCCAGATAGAGATGGCCGTTCTCGATGAGCCGCGGCATCTGCCGATAGAAGAAGGTGATGAGCAGCGACGCGATATGGGCGCCGTCGACGTCGGCGTCGGTCATCACGATCACCTTCTCATAGCGCAGATCCTCGTCGCGGTAATGCGCGCCCAATCCGCAGCCGAGCGCCTGCGTCAAATCGGCGAGCTGCTGATTGGCGAGGAGCTTGTCCTTCGTCGCCGACGCGACGTTCAAAATCTTGCCGCGCAGCGGCAGGATGGCCTGCGTCGTGCGGTTGCGCGCTTCCTTGGCCGAGCCGCCGGCGGAATCGCCTTCGACGATGAACAGCTCCGAACCTTGCGCCGAATTATTGGTGCAGTCGACGAGTTTGCCGGGCAGCCGCAGCTTGCGGGTCGCGGTCTTGCGGGCGATGTCCTTTTCGGCGCGGCGGCGCTGGCGCTCCTCGGCGCGCTCGACGGCGAAGTCGAGCAGCTTGTTGGCTTGCGAGGGCGCGCCGGCAAGCCAATGGTCGAAGGCGTCGCGCACCGCGCTCTCGACGATGCGCGCCGCCTCCGCGCTCATCAGCCGGCTCTTGTTCTGGCCCTGAAACTCCGGCTCGCGCATGAAGACGGAGATCATCGCGGCCGACTGGCCCATGAGATCGTCGGCGGTGATGTCCTTGGCGCGCTTCGCCTGATTGACGCGCTCGGCGTGGTCCTTGAGCGCCTTCAACAGCGCCGCGCGAAATCCAGCCTCATGCGTCCCGCCGTCTGGCGTCGGAATGGTGTTGCAGTAGGAGTGCACGAAGCCATCGTCCTCGGCGAGCCAGGAGACCGCCCATTCCAGCGAACCATGTCCGCCTTCACGCGTGACCTTGCCGACGAACGGCTGATCGGTGACGAACTCCTTGCCGTGGATTTCTCGCGCCAGATAATCCTTCAGGCCGCCGGGAAACCGCAGCACCGCTTCATGCGGCGTGTCGGCGCCGGGCTCGATCAGCGACGGATCGCAGCGCCAACGGATTTCGACGCCGCCGAAGAGATAGGCCTTGGAGCGCGACATGCGGAAGAGCCGCGCCGGCTTCCAATGCGCGCCCGCGCCGAAAATCTGCGCATCGGGCTTGAAGCGCACCTTGGTGCCGCGCCGGTTGTTGACCCGGCCAAGCGTCTTGAGCTTGCCGAGCGGCAGGCCCCGCGCAAACTCCTGGCCATAAAGCTGGCCGGCGATCGCCACCTCGACTTCAAGCTTTTCGGACAGCGCATTGACGACGGAAACGCCGACGCCGTGCAGACCGCCGGAGGTCTGATAGGCGCCTGAATCGAATTTGCCTCCGGCGTGGAGCGTGGTCATCACCACTTCCAAGGCCGATTTTTTTGGAAATTTCGGATGCGGATCGACGGGAATGCCGCGGCCGTTGTCGACGACCGTGAGCCAGCCGCCAGTTTCCAGCATCACCTCGATGAAGGTGGCGTGGCCCGCCACCGCCTCGTCCATGGCGTTGTCCAGCACCTCGGCGAAGAGGTGATGCATCGCCGCCTCGTCCGTGCCGCCGATATACATGCCGGGGCGCCGGCGGACCGGCTCGAGTCCCTCCAGCACTTCGATCGACGCAGCCGAATATTCCGCCGGCCCGCGCTTTGCCGCGGGTTTCGCTGTGGGCGCCTTACGCGGCGCGCCGCTGAAAAGGTCGGGTTTTGAAGCCATGAGCGATATTAGAGTGATTCGGGGCGCGAAGGCGCGGGTAAGGCTTGGCCGGTGGTTTTCGCGCCAGAGGCCATTACAATAGGCGACCGAACCGCGCCAGCCTCAGACGCCCCCATGATTAAGCTCGGAGGTGTTTCAAAGTGGTTATGATCGTCGTCGCGCTGTTGAGCGTGCTATTGCCCCTCGTTCATCTGGCGCTAAGCAAAGTCCAGAGGACTCGCGCCCACGTCATTCGCCTGCTGCTGCGCTACGCCCTCGTGCTCGACGTGGGCGTTATCGGATTCGTCTTCGGCTTCATTCCTCATATATTCTTCGCCGACGCGACGGCGAAGAGCATCGGCTGGCCGCCGGGAAACCCGTTTCAGTTCGAGGTTGGATTTCACGACGGGCCTGGGGGATCCTCGGCTTTCTCAGCCTATGGATCGGCGGCTCGTTCTGGATCGCGACCGGGCTCGGCTGGTCCTTCTTCCTGCTCGGCGCGACCTATGGCCATGTCATGCAGACGCTGCGCGAAGGCGATTTCGCGCCCTATAATTTCTTCACGATTTTTTCGGACGGCTTCATCGCCTTTTGGCTGCTTCTGCTCATCTTTCTCTATTCGCGTTGGGGAATTTGGAAAGAAGACCGCGCCGCGAATGGCTAGCGCGGCGCCGGCGCTTGGTCGACACACGGACTTCACAAAAAAGGCGGATGCCGCCTTGACTTGTCGCACAGTCGAGCCTGAGGCATGCTGCGCCAGACTCATACCAACCCAAGGATTGTCCTCACCCAAGGATTGTCGCTCAAACGAAAAATTCGGAGCGGTTCCATGGCCAGAATTCAGGAATTGGCGACCTACGAGGTCGATGTCGCGGCGCAGGTCGGCAAGGCTTTCACGCCGGCGTTCTTTATCGAGAGCACGGCGCCGATAAATTTCGACGACAAGGAAAGCGTCCTGCCGACGCCAGAGTACTGCAAGCCTTCGACGATTGATCGAATCGTCGAAACATTGGCCAGGCAGGAAAAGCCCAAACTGCTCATTACCGTGCATGGCTTCAATACGCCCCGCGACAGCGCTCTTGAGACTTATCGGCGGTCGTTCGTCGCGGTGAATGAGGACGCCGAGCTTCAAGACCGCGGCCTCGTCTGCATCGGATATCGTTGGCCGTCGGAAGCGGCGGGCACGCCCTGGCGAAGCGGTTTGAGCGCAGCGCCGATCTTTCTCCTCGGCGTATTGTTCGCAGCGCTGGCCGCCGTCTATCTGGTGAATTTCTATTTTGAAATCTGCGATTGGTGGAAATTCGCGCGCGTCGCCGCGACCGCGGTGACGGCGACCATGGCCGTGATCCCGATTACGCTGTTTCTGCTGCGGCTCATCGTCTATTTTCGCGACGGCTTTCGGGCGACGAATTACGGCGTGCCGGACCTCGTGAACCTCATTCGGGAAATCGACGACAAATTGTCGAAACTTCCCAACGCTCGGCCCGCCGCATCCGCCGACGATCTCTCCGGAAAGGTCGACCTATCCTTTATCGGCCACAGCATGGGCGCCTTCGTCGTCACCAACGCCGTGCGAATTCTGACCGATGTGTTTTCGCCCGAAGCGATGGCCGCCATGCGAAGCTTGGAAATTCCAGGGGGCGACGAGGAGCGCAGGCGGCGCGAGATCAGATCGAAGATCGGCGAGAGCTTTCTCTTGCGCCGCCTGGTGCTGGTCTCGCCGGACATTCCGGCGGAAGTCCTGTTGTTGGGCCGGAGCAACGCGCTGCATTCGTCATTGATCCGCTTTCAGGAAGCCCATCTCTTCTCCAACGAGGGCGATGAAATTCTGCGCAACATTTCGACGACGGCGAACTTCTTTTCGCTGCCCACGATGAGCCGGAGATTCGGTTATCGACTCGGCAATGTCGGCGTGCTGACGGGATGGGGAATTTCCGAGCAGCTGACGCTCGGCAATCTGCGAGTCGGCGCCTGCACGCTTTACCAACTCTACGCCGAGATTGACGCCGCGCAGTCGGAAGAATCCTTCGCGCAAAGGCTGACCTATTTCGACTGCACCGACAGCATCGACGATGCCGGCAATGGAGTCGTGACGGACGCCACGCGCGGCGGCAGGCCGAATCTGTCCTGGCTTGGACATTTGCGCCTACTGTTGATCCACGTCAGGCGCGAGGTCGACGTTCACTCCGGCTATTTTTTGGAGGCCAGCCTCGTGCGGCGGCTCATTTATCGTTTCGCCGCGATCGGCTATGGCGACACCGAGAAGCTCTATGGCGGTCTTGCCGCGTTAAGCGCGCAATGTGAAAATTATCAGATCAAGGCGCTGAAGCCCGGCGAGCGCAGCATCGCCGCCGCCGTGGCGCAGGACGCCGTTCAGGCCGCGTCGACATGATCGGCCTGTTCGTCGCGCTTCCCCTTGAAGCGCCGCCTGACTGGAACTGAGAGCCAGCCATTAAGTCGCGCCCCGGGCCGGAATCGCCCACGCCGTGATCCGCCGTCCAAACGAGACGGTTCGAGCGCGACAATGCGCTTCACCGGCGCTGCGCGCTCGGATATCGTTGCCCGCAGCAGTTCATCGCCAGCCCGTGTCTAGGGTTTCTGGACTACAATACAGCTTAACGACGAACTGGCCGAGGGAGAAAGAAACGTGACAGCGCGCAGCGCCTTCGCCGGAGTCCTGTTTGTTGCGATCGCCCTCCTCTTCGCAGGGCGTGCGCAGGCGCTCGACAAGGTCAGCTTCGCCACCAATTGGCGTGCACAGGCTGAGCACGGCGGCTTCTATCAGGCCGTCGCCGACGGCACTTACGCGCGCTACGGACTCGACGTGACCATTATGCAAGGCGGGCCCCAGCTCAATGCGCGCCTGCTGCTTGCTGCAGGGAAAGTCAACTTCGCGATGGGCGCCAACACCATCCAAATGTTCGAATCGGTGCAACAGAACGTGCCGGTCGTCACCGTCGCGAGCATGTTTCAGCTCGATCCGATGATTCTCATGTCGCATCCAGGCGTGGGCCTCGATCGCTTCGACGACCTGCCCAAAGCGACGGCCTTCATCGCGAGCGACATGCGCGCATCCGCTTGGCAATGGCTGAAGCAGGCATACGGATTCATGGACAAGAACATGAGGCCCTATAATTTCAACTCTGCGCCTTTCCTCGCCGACAAAAATTCGATTCAGCAGGGGTATCTAACCTCGGAGCCTTACGCCATCGAACGTGAGGGGGGCTTCACGCCCAACATCTTTCTCTTGGCGGACTATGGCTATGACGGCTATTCGACGACGATCGAAACCCGCGCCGACGCGATCGCCAAGACGCCGGACCTGGTGCAGCGCTTCGTCGATGCGTCGATCATCGGCTGGTACAATTATCTTTATGGCGACAATGCTGGGGCGAACGATCTGATCAAGCGCGACAATCCCGAGATGACCGATGGGCAGATCGCCTATTCGATCGCCAAAATGAAGGCGCGCGGCATCGTCGTTTCGGGCGACGCGCTGACGCAAGGCGTCGGCGTGATCACCGACGCGCGGATGAAGAGCTTTTTCGACAAGATGGCGAAAGCCGGAGTCGTTCCCTCGGATATCGATTACAAACGCGGCTATACGCTGCGCTTCATCGGCAAGAAGGTCGGCATGGAGCTACGGCCGAAATGACGCCGGGGACGCCGTCGTGACCGCGTTTGACTTAGCTGATGCGCAAAGAACGACGCCCGCGCTGGTTTCACTCCGCGCCGTCGGCAAGACGTTCCCGAACGGGCTCGTCGCCCTCGCCGATTATGATCTCGACGTGCGCGAAGGCGAGACTCTGACCCTTCTCGGGCCCTCAGGCTGCGGAAAATCCACGGTCTTACGACTGATCTCCGGTCTCGCGAGTCCGACCGCAGGGTCAATCGACTGGAGCGCGCCTGACATCAAGAACAACATCGGCTTTGTCTTTCAGGACGCGACGCTGCTGCCTTGGGCGAATGTGTTCAACAATGTATTCTTGCCGCTGCGCCTTGGCGGCCTTTCGCGCCAAGATGCGGCGCCGGACGTCAATGAAGCGCTCGCGCATGTCGGTCTTGCGGATTTCGCGCGCACGCTGCCGCGCGAACTCTCCGGTGGAATGCGGATGCGTTGCGCCATCGCCCGCGCCTTGGTGACGCGACCGGCGCTGATCATGATGGACGAACCTTTCGCCGCCCTCGATGAAGTGACGCGCTTCAAGCTCAACGACGATTTGCTCGTGCTTAAGCGCCGGCTGGGCGCGACGATCGTCTTCGTCACTCATTCGGTGTTCGAAGCCGCCTATCTTTCGACCCGAATCGTCGTGATGTCGCGGCGCGGCGGCAGAATCATCGACGACATCCGGATCGACCCGGCGATCGCGCGCGACGACGACTATCGGTCGAGCAAGAGCTTCGCCGACATTTGCCGCCGCGCGTCGCAGGCTCTCCGCATCTCAATCGAAGAGGCGACGCAGTGAGCCGGCGGCGACAAATGATTCCATGGCGCGATATCGGCGTTCCGCTCGCCGTCTTCGTTGCAACGCTGGCCCTGTGGGAGGGCCTCGTGCGATGGAAGAACATTCCGCCCTATATCCTCCCCGCGCCCTCCGCGATTCTCGACAAGCTTATCGAAGACCGCGACCTTCTGTTCTCGTCGCTGCTCGTAACTCTCGGCGTCACTTTCGAGGCGTTTGTTATCGCCGCTGTCTGCGGCGTGGCGCTGGCGCTTCTTATCGCGCAGTCGAGATGGCTGGAGCGCGCGCTGCTACCTTTCGCCATCGTGTTGCAGGTGACGCCGATCATCGCCATCGCGCCTTTGTTGCTTGTTTATATGCAACCCGGCAATGCGGTGCTCGTCTGCGCCTTTCTCGTCGCCTTCTTTCCGATTCTTTCAAATACGTCGCTGGGATTGGCCTCTGTCGACTTCGGCTTGCGTGATCTCTTCGACCTCTATCATGCGTCGCCATGGCAGAAGCTGATTTATCTGCGGCTGCCGTCGGCGCTGCCGCAATTTCTCACCGGTCTGCGAATCGGCGGCGGATTGGCGCTCGTCGGCGCGATCGTCGCCGAACTCGCCGCGGGCGCCTCGGGACAGGGAACCGGACTCGCCTATCGCATCGTCGAGGCAGGATTTCGTCTCGACATTCCGCGCATGTTCGCGGCGCTGGCGCTCATTTCGTTGAGCGGACTTGCGATCTACGGCGCGCTCGCAGCGCTGTCCCATGTTCTACTGCGCGGCTGGCATGAGAGCGCCAGAGCGCAAGACGAATGACGCTCGTGCGGGACATCCGAGAGACAGACGCGCAAGATTGGCGCAGGCTTTGGGCCGGCTACAATGATTTCTATGAAGCGGCCGTGCCGGCAGACGTAACGGAACACACGTTACGCCGCCTGCTTGATCCGACGTCCCCATTGATCGGTCGGATCGCGGAAATAGACACGCGCGTCTCCGGCTTCTCGGTCTCTGTGCTGCATGAATGCAGTTGGACCTCTTCTCCGACTTGTTACCTCGAAGACCTTTTCGTCGCTCCTCACTTTCGCGGCGCCGGCGTCGGGCGCGCGCTCATTCATGATCTCATTGATCTAGGACGCATGCGCGGCTGGTCACAGCTCTACTGGCTTACGAGCGCAAACAATGAGCGCGCGCGGCGGCTCTATGACGAATTCGTTCAAGCCGACAATTTCGTTCGCTACCGCTTGACGCTGTAGGGCCCATGCGCAACTTGACCGCTTAAACGAACGAGGCGTCACTGTTCGGCGATTTCGCCAACTTCGTCGAGATGATAGACGTCGTCACGAAAATGCACGACGCCGTCCGCCGACGCCCAGCCGGTCATATAGACCCACGCCGCCGGCACATGATGCGTCAGCTTCACCTCCTCGCGCGCGCCCGATGCGATTTGCTTGTTGATCTCATCCTTGCTCATCTGCGAGCCGGATTCGCCGTCGAGCAGCCAGGCCGCGAGATCGACGACGCCCTGCACGCGCACGCAGCCATGCGACAGGAAGCGATAATCATTGGCGAAGAGATTTCGCGACGGCGTGTCATGCATATAGACGGAATAGCGGTTGGGCATCGAGATGCGGATCGATCCCAGCGAATTGTCCGTACCGGAATCCTGACGCAGCGTGTATTGGGCGGCGCGCTCGCTCGCCCAGTTGATCGAGCGCGGATCGACCTCCTCGCCATGCGCGTTGAGCACGCGGATGTGCGAGCGCTTGAGGTAGGTCGGGTCCTTCAGCATTTTCGGCGCGATCTCGCTTTTGACGATCGACGCTGGAACCGTCCATGTCGGATTGATGTTGACCGCGACGACCTTCGCCTGCAGCTCCGGCGAGTGATGCTCGAGATCGCCGACGATCGCGGCATAGCGGCGAACCACGCGATCGTCTTCCACCGCGTCGACCGCCGTCGATGGAATATTGACGACGATATATCGCGGACCGAAAGCGAATTCGAGCGCGGTGAGCCGCCGCGCGGTCGAGTCGAGCTGGAGCAGCCTTGTCTCCGCCGGCACGTCGAGTTCGCGCAGCGTCGCGCCGGCGACGACGCCGGTCTGTTTCAGACCCATACGAAACTGGAAGCGCTTCACCGCAGCCGTGAGGTCGGCGTCCCACTTCGGTTTCGCCGCATCGGCGATGCTGTCGTCTTCAGCGGCGAGGCGCCGGCGCAGCGTCGACACCGCCGCGCCCTTCGAGCCTGGCCGAAGCGAGACGCCGACGGTCGGCCATCCGCCGGCATCGACGATCTGCCGGTAGCGATCCGCCGCCTTCGAGGTCGTGTAGAAGGTTTGCGGCTGTAAGGCCGGCGTGGGATCGTCGGAAAGCGCGGTCTCGCGCGGCGGCGCGGGTTTCGGCTTTGGCTTGCGCGCGGCCTGCGCGGGCGCCGGACTCGCCGGCGCGGCGGGCGCGGCGCTGAGCGGCGGCGCCGACGTCGAAGGCCCAGCCTCGGACGGCGGCGGCGGCGTTTGCGCCGGACTCGCGGGCGCGGCGCCGAGCGGTGGCGCCTGCGTCGAAGGCGCAGCCTCGGACGGCGGCGAGGTCGATTGCGCCGGACCCGGCGCCGGCGTTGATTGGGCCGGCGCAGGCGCCGTTTCGGGCGTTCCAGTCTGTGCCCGCACCGGCGCGCCGGTCGCAGCCGCCGCCAACAGCGCCGCGAGCAGGAGGCGGAAGTTGCGAGCGGAAGCGGTTCTCTTCATTTTGACGCCGTGTCGCGCGCATCGCGTCGCGGTGCGCCCCCTGGGCGCGATGAGAATCACGCGCCCATTTCCAATTCTCGCATACTCCTTCCTTTGGTAAGCGTAAACGAGTCGCCGACGTTTGCTGACTTCAGCGACGGCGCGAGACGACTGGCCTTGACGGGCGCTTGCCTTTTCTCACGCCGCCCCGCATACCGCGCCGCAACGCACAAACGAAAACCGGGACGGATATGGGCTTTAAATGTGGAATCGTCGGCTTGCCGAACGTCGGTAAGTCGACCCTCTTCAACGCGCTCACGCAGACCGCCGCGGCGCAGGCCGCAAACTATCCCTTCTGCACGATCGAGCCCAATGTCGGCGAAGTCGCCGTGCCCGACCCGCGGCTTGAGGAGCTTGCCAAGATCGCCGGCTCCAGGGAGATCATCCCGACCCGACTGACCTTCGTCGATATCGCCGGCCTTGTGCGCGGCGCCTCCAAGGGCGAAGGGCTCGGCAATCAGTTTCTCGCCAATATTCGCGAATGCGACGCGATCGCCCATGTCGTGCGCTGTTTCGACGACGGCGACGTCACCCATGTCGAGGGCGGCGTCGATCCGATCCGCGACATCGAGACGATCGAGACCGAGCTGATGCTCGCCGATCTCGAGAGCCTCGAGAAGCGCGTCATAGCGCAAGAAAAGAAGGCGAAGGGCGGCGACAAGGAGGCGAAGGAACTCGTCGACCTCATGAACCGCAGCCTCGTTTTACTGCGCGAGGGCAAGCCGGCGCGTCTCGCAAAGGTCAGCAGCGACGAGCGCGCCGCCTTCCTCGGGCTCGGGCTCCTGTCGTCAAAGCCCGTGCTTTATGTCTGCAACGTCGAGGAGGCGTCGGCGTCCGAGGGCAACGCCCATTCGGCGAAAGTTGTGGTGCGCGCGGCCGAGGAAGGCGAGGCCGCGGTCGTCGTCTCGGCGAAGATCGAGAGCGAGATCGCCGTGCTGCCGGCCGACGAGCAGAAAGACTACCTTGAGGCTGTCGGCCTCGCCGAGCCAGGGCTCAATCGCGTCATCCGCGCCGGCTACGACCTTTTGCATCTCATCACCTATTTCACCGTCGGCCCGAAAGAGGCGCGCGCCTGGACCATCGAGAAAGGCGTGCGCGCGCCGGCGGCGGCAGGCGTGATTCACACGGACTTCGAGAAGGGTTTCATTCGCGCCGAGACGATCGCCTATGACGATTACGTCGCCAACAAGGGCGAAGCGGGCGCGCGCGACGCCGGCCGGCTGCGGTTAGAGGGCAAGGAATATGTGGTGGCCGACGGCGACGTGATGCATTTCAGGTTCAATACTTAAATATCAATACGCGTCTTCCCTCTCCCGCCTGCGGGAGAGGGTGGCCCGGCCAAAGGGCGTCTGTAAAGACGCCCGTCGCTAACGACGGGCTTTTGGCCGGGTCGGGTGAGGGCATTGCAATTTTCTGAACAGCGTTGGCCCTCATCCGTCGCGCCTTCGCGCGACACCTTCTCCCGCAAGCGGGAGAAGGAAGAACCCAGCGTTCATGCTGAACGCATCAACCCTGCTTCGATAGATTATCGATCCGCTTGTTCAGCTCGTCGAGCTGGCGCTTCAGATCGGCGACGTCGCCACCCTCCTTGCGCGCGCCGCCAGCGCCTTCCTGCTCGTCGAGCGCCGGCCCGGTGGTCATCATGCCTTCCGTCGGCACCCCAAAGGGGTTGAACATGGTCAGCGCCTGACGGAACACGGCCATGTTTTTGCGCGCCTGCTCTTCGAGCGACTGGAAAGCGGCGCGCGTCGGCTCGGCGAAGGGACCGGCGCCGACGCCCAGCGCCGAGGTGAACTGGTCGCGAAACTTCTGCTGCTCCTTAGTGAGCTTGTCGATCGAGAATTCGAGATAGCTCGGCACCAGCATCTGCATCGAGTCGCCGTAGAAGCGAATGAGCTGGCGCAGAAAGGCGATCGGCAGCAGGCTCTGGCCTTCCTTGCCCTCCTGCTCGAAGATGATCTGGGTCAGCACCGGACGGGTGATGTCATCGCCGGTTTTTGCATCGCACACGACGAAATCCTCGCCGCGCTTCACCATGCCCGCGAGGTCCTCAAGCGTCACATAGGTGCTTGTTCCGGTGTCGTAGAGTCGACGATTGGCGTATTTCTTGATGGTTGTGGGTTTCTTTTCGGTCGCCATACGCCTGACACGCTCCCCTCGCCGCACGGCCGCCGCCCGTCCAATTTCAATCGCCTAGCTCGGACGATACGCGCAAATTGGCGCCTGCGGCAATATTTTCATGCTGAAAGCCTTTCGCTACCGTTCGATTCCGTGCAAAACGGGCCGCGGCTTGCCCACCGCAGGCGCGAAAGACCAGCAATTCGCCCCCTGGCCGGCTGAGGCGGTCGGGAGGTTGGACTATTTTTCAAGGAGAGCGACAGATGACCGATATCGTGATCGTTTCCGCGGCGCGCACCGCCGTCGGATCGTTCAACGGAGCCTTTGGAACGGTTCCGGCCCACGAGCTCGGCGCCGGTGCCATCAAGGCCGCTCTCGAGCGCGCCAAAGTCCAGCCCAATGAGGTCAGCGAGGTCATTCTCGGGCAGGTGCTTACCGCCGCCCAGGGCCAGAATGCGGCGCGCCAGGCGGCAATCAAGGCCGGAATTCCCGATAGCGCCACCGCTTTCGGCATCAATCAGGTCTGCGGCTCCGGCCTGCGCGCGGTTGCGCTTGCGGCCCAGCAGATCGCTTCGGGCGACGCCGATATCGTCGTTGCCGGCGGCCAGGAGTCGATGTCGCTGTCGACCCATGCGGCGCAGCTGCGCACGGGCACCAAAATGGGCGACGTGAAATTCGTCGACACGATGATCGTCGACGGGCTCACTGACGCCTTCAACAATTATCACATGGGCGTGACCGCCGAGAACGTCGCCAGGCAGTGGCAGATCACCCGCGAGCAGCAGGACGAATTCGCGGTCAAGTCTCAGAACAAGGCCGAGGCGGCGCAAAAGGCCGGCAAGTTCAAGGACGAGATCGTCCCCTATACGATTTCGACCAAGAAGGGCGACGTGGTCGTCGACGCCGACGAATACATCAAACACGGCGTCACAATGGAGGGCGTCTCCAAGCTCCGCCCGGCCTTCGCCAAGGACGGCACGGTGACGGCGGCGAACGCCTCGGGCATCAACGACGGCGCCGCGGCGCTCATCGTGATGAGCGCCGACGAGGCCAAGAAGCGCGGCCTCACGCCGCTCGCGCGTATCGCCTCCTGGGCGACCGCCGGCGTCGATCCGTCGGTGATGGGGTCTGGCCCGATTCCGGCCTCGCGCAAGGCGCTGGAGAAGGCCGGCTGGAAAGTTTCGGACCTCGACCTGATCGAAGCGAATGAGGCCTTCGCGGCCCAGGCGCTCGCGGTCAACAAGGACATGGGCTGGGATCCGGCGATCGTGAACGTCAACGGCGGCGCGATCGCCATTGGCCATCCGATCGGCGCGTCGGGCGCGCGCGTGCTCACCACGCTTCTGCACGAGATGGCGCGGCGCGGCTCCAAGAAAGGCCTCGCGACGCTCTGCATCGGCGGCGGCATGGGCATCGCATTGACGGTGGAGCGGTAATCATAGAGCGCAGCGCGGCGAGAAGAGGCGCAAATCCCTCCCTTTGAAGGGGAGGGTCGAACCGCGCAGCGGTTCGGGGTGGGGTGATATGACAGTGTTGTCAAACCATGCCCCACCCGGTCGCCTCGCAGCCAAGTATACGCAGGCTATTAAACTTGCCTGCGATGGCGACCGACCTCCCCGCAAGGGTGAGGTATGCGCCCCTTCGAGGGAGGGGCCGAGCGCATTTCAAACGAAGACACATACCAAGGAGAGTCCAAGTGGCAAGAACTGCAGTTGTGACAGGCGGCACGCGCGGCATCGGCGAGGCGATTTCCAAGGCGCTGAAAGCGGCGGGCTACACTGTCGCGGCCACCTACGCCGGCAATGACGAAGCCGCCAATAAGTTCAAGGGTGAGACCGGCATTCCGGTCTATAAATTCGATGTTTCCGACTACGACGCCTGCGCCGCCGGCCTCGCCCAGATCGAGAAAGACATTGGCCCGGTCGATATTCTCGTCAACAACGCCGGCATCACCAAGGACCGTCTGTTCCACAAGATGGAGCTTGCCCAGTGGCAGGCGGTGATCAACACCAATCTCAATTCGCTGTTCAATGTCACGCGGCCGGTGATCAACGGCATGCGCGATCGCGGCTTCGGCCGCATCATCGTCATCTCGTCGATCAACGGCCAGAAGGGCCAGGCCGGCCAGACCAACTATTCCGCCTCCAAGGCCGGCGACATTGGTTTCGTGAAGGCGCTGGCGCAGGAGAGCGCGTCGAAGGGCATCACCGTCAACGCCATCGCGCCGGGCTATATCGCCACCGAGATGGTGAAGGCCGTGCCGCAGGACGTGCTCGACAAGCACATCATCCCCTATATCGCCGTCGGCCGTCTCGGCGAGCCGGAGGAAATCGCGCGCGCGGTCGTGTTCTTGGCGGCCGATGACGCGGGCTTCATCACCGGCTCGACTCTGACGATCAACGGCGGCCAGTATCTGCACTAAGCAGACGGCGAGTTTGTGAGGAATCCGATGGCCGGCCATTTATCGCGCCGGCCATTTTTCCGCCTTCAAGTCGACGCCCAATTCCTCACTTTAGCGGGATGGCCATGAGCGTAGAGGACGATCTCTTTCGACCCACGCCTTTGACGCGCGAATTTCGCTTGAGCGAAATTCTGTCGCCTGCGGGCGGCGTTCGGCCTTTGCCCGCGAATTCCGGACTGCAGCCAGCCGCCGGCTCAATAAAATACATTTCTCAGCGCGGCGGATATTTCGTGCTGATCTTAAACGCATGCTTTTTCGCGTTCATTTCATATTGGCTCTACCGCAACATCGAATTCGCCGATCTGGCGTCGCAGCTGAAACAAATCCCTCTCAGCGCGATTCTGTTGGCAATGACGATGAATGTGTTCGTCTTGCTGTTCTACGGCTCGCGCCTTTCGACGCTGCTGGGGGGCCGGCTCTTTTCCGGTTTTCTGATCGCCACCATGGGGTTCACTTTCAACAGCCTCATTCCGTTCAGAGCCGGCGAAGGCGTCAAAATCTATTTTGGACACTCCTATTTCGACTACGCCGTCGGAAGCGTCACGGCCGCCGTCCTATTGGAAAAACTCTATGACGTAACCGCGATCATAATTTTATCATTGGTGATCTTGGCAAGCGCGGACTCGCGCATCATCGATCCCTTCATCTTGCTCACGGCCGCCGTGATCATTTCCATGATTTTCGCCGGCATATTCGCCATCCGGCGCAGGAGCGTCGTCTGGGGCCTTCCACAATGGAAGATCGTGAAGGCGGCGCGGCTGGACACGATCTTCAAACAGGCCGAGCGACTGGTCGCCCACCACCGCGCGGCGAGAACTGTCTTCTTCACGGCGTCGATCTGGACGACTAACGTCTGCTTGGTCTACGTCGCGTTCAGAACCCTGCTGCCCGAAATCGATTTCACCCTCGTCCACGCGACGACCTTATTGATCATCGGCGCGCTGGCGATCGCGGTTCCCGCGAGCCCCGCCGGCCTGGGGCTGTTCGAGGCCGGCGTGGTCGCCTATCTCGTGAATGCCTACGGCGTTCAAAAGGAACGCGCCATTTCCGCGGCGCTCGCATATCATTTCTCGATTACCGCGCCGCACACGCTGATTGTCGTCGGCTTTCTTGGAATTGCATTTTTCCGCTGGCTGAAAGCGCGCTCGACGGCGTGATCTCGCAGGGGGCATAGAGCCGTTGGCGCGACCTGCAGCTTCGGCAAGACTCCTTCGGCAAGACTCCTTCGGCAAGACTCCTTCGGCAAGACTCCTTCGGCAAGACTCCTTCGGCAAGACTCCTTCGGCAAGACTCCTTCGGCAAGACTCCTTCGGCAAGACTCC